>CAJONO010000231.1 GCA_905235905.1 uncultured Prevotella sp. | reverse complement strand
GCGCACGAAGAACAGGTAGCTGCTGGAGAACTCCAGCTTCGGTATATACATCGTCTTGTCTACGTAGTAGTAGTGCTGGCGGCGCATACGCTCAAAGTCGGCGATGCCCAAGGGCAGCTGGCGGGGGGTATCGGTAGGGTTCGTCATTCGCGTTTCTTAATTATATCGCCGCAAAGATACGGCTTTTTCTCCATAATGCCAAACAAACCGTGAATTTTTATTCAGTAATAGTGACTAAGAAGGACTAAGAAGGACTCAAGAAGTTCCCTGCCTTGTCCTTGTCGTAGGCGTGCTGAGGATAGTCGACGGTGTAGTGAAGACCGCGGCTCTCCTTGCGCTCGAGTGCGAAGCGGGTGATAAGGTAAGCCACATTAATCATGTTACGCAGTTCGCAAATGTCGCGTGAGGCTTTTACGCGCTTAAAGAGATTCTCGGTCTCTTCATAGAGCATGTCGAGGCGATCCCAAGCACGGTGCAGACGGAGGTCGCTGCGCACAATGCCCACATAGTTCGACATGATTTGGTTGACCTCCTTCACGCTCTGCGTGATGAGTACCTGTTCCTCGTTGGTCATCGTTCCCTCGTCGTTCCATTCAGGCACCCGCTCATTCCAGTCGTAGAGGTCGACATGCTCTAATGAGTGGCGGGCAGCAGCATCGGCATAGACGACGGCCTCGATGAGCGAGTTGGAAGCCAGGCGGTTGCCGCCATGCAGGCCCGTGCAGGAACACTCGCCGATGGCATAGAGGCGGTCGATGGAGGTCTGACCGTTCAGGTCGACCTTGATGCCGCCACACATGTAGTGGGCAGCGGGACGCACGGGAATATAGTCGGTGGTGATGTCGATGCCCATCGACAGGCATTTCTGGTAGATATTGGGGAAGTGGTGGCGCGTCTCGGCAGCATCCTTATGCGTCACGTCGAGACACACGTGGTCGAGGCCGTGAATCTTCATCTCCTTATCAATGGCACGGGCCACGATGTCGCGTGGTGCCAGTGACAGCCGCTTGTCATATTTCTGCATGAACTCCTCGCCGTTGGGCAGTTTCAGGATGCCGCCATAGCCGCGCATGGCCTCTGTGATGAGGAAGGCGGGGTGGGTCTCTTTCGGATTGTGGAGCACGGTGGGATGAAACTGCACAAACTCCATGTCGGCCACCGTTCCCTTGGCACGATAGACCATAGCGATGCCGTCGCCAGTGGCAATGACAGGATTGGAGGTGGTCATATAGACGGCACCGCAGCCGCCCGTACACACCACCGTGACCTTGGCAAGATAGGTGTCGACGGCGCCCGAGGGGGTTAGCACGTATGCCCCATAGCACTTGATATGGGGCGAACGGCGAGTGACGCGAACGCCCATGTGGTGCTGGGTGATAATCTCCACGGCGAAATGGTTCTCCTTGACGGTGATGTCGGGACAAGCCCTGACGGCAGCCATCAGTCCGCGCTGTATCTCGGCTCCCGTATCGTCGGCATGATGCAGGATTCGGAACTCGGAATGACCACCCTCACGGTGCAAGTCGAAAGTGCCGTCGTCATTGCGGTCGAACTCCACGCCCCACTGCACCAGCTCACGAATCTGTTCGGGAGCATTCCTGACCACCTGCTCAACGGCAGCGCGGTCGCTGATATAGTCGCCCGCAATCATTGTGTCTTCAATGTGCTTCTCGAAATTGTCGACTGCAAGATTGGTGACCGAAGCCACGCCACCTTGCGCAAACGAGGTGTTGGCCTCGTCGAGGTCCGTCTTGCAGATGATACACACTGAGCCTTTCTTGGCTCTTGCCACTTTCAGGGCGTAGCTCATACCGGCCACACCCGCTCCGATAATCATGAAATCGTACTTATAGACCATAGCCTTAATGTTTGATTGTGCTTGAATAGGTAATGGGAACGCCCTCGCCTTTCAGCTGGCTGGCAAACTGCTGCGGTTTCCACCGCACGGGGCCTCGCATCAGTTCAGGGACGTTATAGCTTTTCAGTAGCTGCCGATGGCGGTCAGGGTCACTGACAGGCAACTCGAAAGGTTTTGTACACTGTCCGCAACTGTCGATATGGACGAAGAACGGACGGGTGAACACCCCGTCGTAACGGCGTGACGAGAACACCACCCATCGTCCGTTCGACGACCAGGAATGATAGCTCTCGGTATCCTTGGAGTTACAAGCCTCCAACGGCCATGCACCTGATTGTGCATAGTCCGATGTGCAGTGCGTGGCATCCAAAGGCATCATCCAAAGGTCAGCGTCGTGGTGCCAGATGTGGAAGCAGCCCCACTCGCCCATCGTGAACATGAGCCACCTTCCGTCGGGCGAGATACGTGGCAAAGTGGCACTCATGCCCAGCGAATCGGCACAAAACACCATTTCGCGCTCACCGAACTCAAAGGTTTCGGGATTGAACGGCTTGCGATAGATGTTGTATTTCAGCTCCTGCGCCCGCAGGGTAATCTCTTCCAGATCGATACTGTCGGCAGCATACTCGAAGTGGGCGCTACAGTAATAGAGGCTTCGCCCGTCGGGAGCCCAGAAGGGGAATATCTCCAGTTCGTCGGGACGCTGCTCAATGGTGGTAGCCTCATGTCGCTCCACATTATATATAATAAGGTCGCTCTCAGAGTCGAGCACCTCAATCTTGTTCGGATGGGCGGTATGGAAGCTCTGCATGGTCTTGTTGGTAGAGTAGGCAATGAGCTTGAGCCATGGGTGCCAGGCAGGATAGACACCTGCCGAGAGCAGCGAGTCGTGCTGCATGTTGACTTTCTCCATCTGTCCGTCATAGGCAATGATGGTGCCACCGTGGGTCTGACGGGCATGGAACTGCATGCGGCCAGGACTGTACTGCTGGTAGCTGTGGCAGTTGATGCACTGTCCGCCCGACTCTGTGGAACAAAGCATGTTATCGACCATGACCTCTTCGTCGAAGTTCTCCACGCAGCGCTGGTTGATGGTCAGCTCTTCATACGACACGAACGATGGCGAAATCATCCTGTAGCTGAGCCACGGGTCGATGCTGTCGGGCGACACATAAATGTTGAAGGGCTTGAAGCGCATCCATTGTCCGCCTTGCTTGGCAAACACCTCCACCTGTATGGCCTTGCCTTGTGCCTTTGCGGTCAGCATGTGCCAGTCGTCGATGTCGGGGCGGGCTTTCAGTCCACCGCACACTATCTCGCAGCCCTCAGCCGAATAGCGGGTGACAGCATCGTCGGCACCCGTGAGCAGCTCCATGTTCAGCGGAGCCATATTGATAGGTATCGTCACCTCGGCATAGTCGGGATAGACATGAGGGAATGTGTCGGCCTGCTGATACTGTCCGGGCACCTGACTGCCCGTACATGCGGCAAGCATCACAAGTGACATAAGGATATAGAGCAGGCGTCTTTTCATTGTTCAACGAGTTTACTCCGGTTATGCTGATAGTAGTAGGCGGTGCGCCGCGCCAGTTCCCGCTGTTCACGGGTAGTGCCGGGTGTACTGAGAATCTGTTCGATAAGGAACAGCTCAAACTGCGACTGGTCGGTCGTCAGGAAATTGTCGGTTCTGAGCAGTGGCAGGATGGGGCGCAACCCTGCATCCTGGCTTACCAGACGGGGACTGCGCAGACACGCCTCATAGCGACGGGCCCATGAGCGGTGGAAGTCGGTCTTCTTCAGGAGATTGAGCATTCGCTGTGCAGCCACGTGCTCACCATTGAGCAGAGAGCACAGCGCCATCAGCTTTAGCCCTGCAACGGTCCACCCACACTCCACGCCATCCTCCATGCACCAGCGGTAGCAATAGTTAGGCACACCATATTGCAGATAGAGCTGCTTGCCGTAGGTATGCACCATGCGGACGGGGAAGGGAGCATCGGGACGCTTCGCCCCATTGGGATAAAGCGACGTTTCTTCGACCGGCCTCCCCAGCCGGAAAAGGGCGAGGTTCTGCATCATGCAGACGGCACGAGTGGGTTCGCCTTTACAGCCTTTGCCAGTGAAGAGCACTTGCTGCCAGTCCTGGCGGTCAATACTACGACTCATAGAGAGCTCGCGATGGAAGTTGTCGTCCTTATACCAGAACACGATGACACAGATGAGGGATACAAGGGCAAAGAGTGGAGAGAGGAAGGTGGAGAGAGGAAGGTGGAGAGAGGAAGGTGGAAAGAGGAAGGTGGAAAGAGGAAGGGTACGAAAAGCCATTGTGGCGGTGCTACCCACCAGCACGATATAGGGCAGATAGTAGGCGGTAAACGTTTCCTGATGAAGGGCATAGACGGGCAGGGCCGCCCAGTAGATGTTGACAATGTTGGTCTGGTGATACAGCAAATAGTAGCAGAGCAATGGGACGAAGACAACAACTAAGAGAGCGACAGCCGTATCGGCTATCTTGTGCCGACTGTAGCGCCAAGCCATCAAGGCCATCAGCATGGCTGCCCAGAGACCATAGAACCCGAAAAGAGGATAACAGAGGGCGGTGGCAAACAATATGAACAAGGTGGGCAAGCCATATCGTTGCGGCAACAGCCTGTAGAGCCATGCCATCGCCACGGCGATGATGCTGCCCACGGTGGAACAGAAAGCATGGCCGGGCAGTTTCAGATAGAACGTCCAGTAGCCCAGATCGGTAATAGTGAGCAACAGACAGGCCACAGGCACCAATGTCGCCGTCCTCCACGACAAGGGAAGACGGAATGCCCTGACCAGCAGGAAAACGAGAAGCACCCAGAGCAGGCATAGCAAACCTGCTCCGAGTGCCGGATAATAGAAAAACTGTGTGAGATAGCTCCCCGTCCACGTGAGCAACCCGCCTGCTTTCACCATTTGCTGCTCAAAGAACAGTGGGGTGTGTAGAAACAGGTTTTGCTCCTGCAACGTGTAGAGCACGTCTGATTCGAAGACCACCAGAAATATGGCGGCAATCATCGGAAACAGATAAGCTCCGGCAGAAGCAATTTTTTTGCTCTTCACCCTTTCACTCTTTACCCTTTTTCACTTTTCACTCTTCACTTTCCACTTTTATCCCACCTGGCTTCCAGGCTTCACGTCCTTTGTGGTAGTGACCACGCTAAGACTCTCGTCGAAATCGACAGCCGAAAGAATCATGCCCTGGCTCTCGATGCCCATCATCTGGCGGGGGGCGAAGTTGGCCACGAAGAGGATGCGACGGCCAATCAGTTCCTCAGGCTTCTCGTAGAAGGCGGCAATGCCCGAGCAGATGGTGCGGTCGGTGCCTGAGCCGTCATCGATGGTGAACTGAAGCAGCTTCTTCGACTTTTTTACCTTCTGGCAGTCCTTCACTAAGCCCACGCGGATGTCGAGCTTCTCGAAGTCCTCGAAAGGGACGAAGGCCTTGAACCCACCCCCAGCCCCTCCCGAGGGGAGGGGGGTGGGTTGCTCTTTCTTCATTGCTTCCAGTTTGTCAAGCTGCTTCTGAATCACCTCGTCCTCAATCTTCTCGAAGAGCAAAGCGGGTTCGCCCAACTGGTGGCCAGCCTTCAGAAGGTCGGTAGAACCTAACTGCTCCCACTCAAAGCTCTCAATGTTCAGCATCTCGCGCAGCTTCTTACTCGAGAAGGGCAGGAACGGCTCGAAGGCAATGGCGAGGTTGGCCGTGAGCTGCAGACAGATGTTCAGGATAGTCTCAACTCTTTCGTTGAGAGTTGAGAGTTGAGCGTTGAGAGACTTTTGCTCTGCATCGGAGGTAACGTCTCTTAACTCTGAACGCTTAACACTTAACTCTTTCCAGACTTTCCAAGGCTCGCACTCCGTGATATACTTGTTGCCGATGCGAGCCAGATTCATGGCCTCGAACTGGGCATCGCGGAACTTGAACTGCTCCAGCAGCGTCTCTACCTTGGCCTTCACGTCCTTGAACTCGTCAATTGCTTGACGGTCAACGTCAAGCCACGGGCCGCAGGCAGGCACTACCCCACCCCAGTATTTCTTCGTCAGCTGCAGGGCGCGGTTCACGAAGTTGCCGTAGACGGCTACCAGCTCGTTGTTGTTGCGATCCTGGAAGTCCTTCCACGTGAAGTTGTTGTCCTTCGTCTCAGGGGCATTGGCCGTGAGCACATAGCGCAGCACGTCCTGCTTGCCGGGCATGTCAACGAGATACTCATGCAGCCATACGGCCCAGTTGCGCGAGGTCGATATCTTGTCGTTCTCCAAGTTCAGGAACTCGTTGGCCGGCACGTTGTCGGGCATGATGTACTTGGCCGTTTGGTCGTTTGGTCGTTTGGTCGTTTGGTCGTTTGGTCGTTTGGTTGTTTGGGCTTCGTTCCAGGCTTTCATCATCACGGGGAAGATGATGCAATGGAACACGATGTTGTCCTTGCCGATAAAGTGAACGAGACGGGTGTCTTCATCCTGCCACCACTTCTCCCAGTTACCCCATTTCTCGGGCTCACGCTCGCATAGCTCCTTCGTGTTCGACACATAGCCGATGGGCGCGTCGAACCATACGTAGAGCACCTTGCCGTCGGCACCCTCCACGGGAACAGGAATACCCCAGTCCAAGTCGCGGGTCATGGCGCGGGGCTGCAGATCCATGTCGAGCCACGACTTGCACTGGCCGTAGACATTCGGGCGCCACTCCTTGTGCTCCTCCAATATCCACCTTTTCAGCCACTCCTGATACTCGTTCAGTGGCAGGTACCAGTTTTTCGTCTCTTTCATCACAGGCGTAGAACCCGAGATGGTCGACTTCGGGTTGATGAGTTCGGTGGGCGAGAGGTCGCGGCCGCACTTCTCGCACTGGTCGCCGTAGGCACCCTCGTTGTGGCAGTGGGGGCACTCGCCCGTCACGTAGCGGTCGGCCAGGAATTGCTTAGCCTCCTCGTCGTAGAGCTGGGCGGTCGTTTCCTCCACCAGCTTGCCCTCGTCATAGAGCTTGCGGAACCACTCGGCGGCAAACTTATGGTGAGTCTCGCTGGTGGTGCGGCTGTAGATGTCGAACGAGATGCCAAACTCCTCGAACGAGTCCTTGATCATCTTGTGGTAGCGGTCGACAACATCCTGCGGAGTGATACCCTCCTTGCGGGCACGAACGGTGATGGGCACACCGTGCTCGTCGCTGCCGCCGATGAACATCACTTCGCGCTTCTTCAAGCGGAGATAGCGCACGTAGATGTCTGCCGGCACATAGACCCCTGCCAGATGACCGATGTGAACGCCGCCGTTGGCGTAGGGCAGAGCCGACGTAACGGTTATTCTCTTGTAATTTTTCTGTTCCATGTATTCTTCTTGTTACGTTTTTTTGCTTCTACTATAACTAACAGCTATTTCCACTGCTTTGCAGTAGTAGGCCACGCTTCCTGACGTGACTTTTATGGTGAATGTCACGCTGGGTAGCGTGACCTACTACTATGAGGTTGCAAAGTTACTGAAAAAAGTTGTAACAAACGAGGAATTTTGGAAGATTAACGAAAAATGGCCGTAAAAGTTCATTTGGGGAAAGATTTCATGCTAAGTTTCTTCATTCTTTCTTTGGGCTTCTATTGAACTGCCAGGCCACGCGGAGCATGACGTAGTTGGGGATGACGCGGTACCACGTCTCGGTGCGGCCTTGGGCGTTCACCTCGTAGGTGGTGTTCGAGAGCTGATGCAGCAGGTCGTGACCTTCGAGAGTCAGCTTCACCTTGCCGTGGAGGATGGGCTGGGTGATGGAAGCATTGAGCACAAACTCGTCCTTGTTCATGGCGTCACTGCCGTAGCCTCGGCGGCTCAGCATCATGGCATCGACATTCAGCGTCGGACGACTGGTGCTCACCGTCGTCTTCCACGTCGGGATGGTCAGCATGGCGTTCACGCCGTAGCGGAAATCGAAAGCGCTGATGTTGCTGAACGTCGAACGGTGTCCCCACGTGCGCCGCCACAGCAGGTCGCCGAGCAGACTCACCTTGGTGTTCTTCGCCTTGTAACTC
>CAJONO010000230.1 GCA_905235905.1 uncultured Prevotella sp. | reverse complement strand
CTGCTATAGTTGCGGAGGCAGGATTCGAACGTGCGACCTCCAGGTTATGAGCCTGGCGAGCTACCAACTGCTCCACTCCGCGATGTTTTTTTGTTAAGCGGGTGCAAAGTTACTACTTTTTTTTCAAATCCGCAAATTTTCTGACATCTTTTTTGTCAAGCGACATATTTTCCCCGAAAAAACTTGCACAATTCAAATAAAAAGGCTAATTTTGCACACGATACATGCAATGTGCAATAAAAGGAAAGCATAGGGAGGATAAGAAATGTCGATATCGAAAACAAGACAGCTATTGGTCGATGTGGCTCGGCAACTGTTTGCAAAGAACGGGCTTGAGAACACGACGATGAATGACATTGCCCAGGCATCGGGCAAAGGGCGGCGAACGCTATATACCTATTTTAAATCGAAGGACGACATCTATTACGCGGTCATCGAAACAGAATTAGAGCGCCTCAGCGACAAGCTTGACGAGGTTGCCGCCAAGAAAATCAGTCCTCACGAAAAGGTTATAGAACTCATCTATACCCATTTGAATATGATTCGCGAAACGGTGGTGCGCAACGGCAACTTGCGTGCCGAGTTCTTCCGCAACATTTGGATGGTGGAAAAGGTGCGCAAGCATTTCGACCTGGCCGAGGTGGAGTTGTTCCGCAAGGTTTTCGCCGAAGGAAAGGAAGACGGCGAGTTCGACATTGAGAATGTGAATCTTGTGGCCGACATCTGCCATTATTGCATCAAGGGATTAGAAGTGCCCTATATTTATGGTCGCATAGCCCACGGCATGAAAGAAGAAGACACAAAGCCACAGGTGGCCAAGTTCGTCTACGGTGCCTTGGGAAAGGGCAACAGACACTGACAACAAACTATTTTATCATTAACACCAAGAAAAGAAATGGGATTATTACAAGGTAAGACTGCGCTCATCACTGGCGCAGCACGCGGTATAGGAAAAGCTATAGCGCTGAAATTTGCTGAGGAAGGCGCCAACATTGCCTTTACCGATTTAGCTATCAACGAAGAGACCGAGCAGGAAATTGCCGCCAAAGGTGTAAAGGCCAAAAGCTATGCCTCGAATGCTGCCGATTTCGCTCAGACCGAGGAAGTAGTGAAGCAAGTAAAGGAAGAGTTCGGCACTATCGACATTCTCGTCAACAATGCCGGCATTACCAAGGACGGCCTGATGCTTCGCATGACCGAGCAGCAGTGGGACGCTGTGATTGCCGTCAACCTGAAGTCGGCGTTCAACTTCATCCATGCCTGTGTGCCTGTGATGATGCGCCAGCGTGGCGGTAGCATCATCAACATGGCCTCTGTCGTCGGCGTCCACGGCAATGCCGGACAAGCCAACTATGCAGCCTCGAAAGCCGGTCTCATCGCCTTAGCCAAGAGCATCGGTCAGGAGATGGGCCCGAAAGGCATACGCGCCAACGCCATTGCCCCCGGCTTCATCGATACCGCCATGACGCAGGCACTCTCTGAGGAGGTGCGCAAGGAGTGGTGCCAGAAGATACCCCTCCGCCGTGGCGGCACTGTCGACGACATAGCCAATTGCGCCGTGTTCCTGGCCAGCGACATGTCGAGCTACATCAGCGGACAGGTGATCCAGGTGGATGGCGGCATGAACATGTAAAGCCTCACCCCTACCCTTTTCCAAGAGAGAGGGGCTTTTCAACAAGCCACTATGCAAGTCATCTACGAGGACAACCACATCATCATTGTCAACAAGCAGAGCGGGGAGATTGTACAGGGCGACAAGACTGGCGACCGCCCCCTCTCTGATTTGGTGAAAGCATATATCAAGGAGAAATACGGGAAGCCCGGCGAGGTGTTCCTCGGTGTGGTGCATCGCCTTGACCGCCCCGTGAGCGGCTTGGTGGTCTTTGCCCGCACGTCGAAAGCCCTCACTCGGCTGAACAAAATGTTTGCCGAGGGGCAAGTACACAAGACTTACTGGGCAATCGCAGAAAAGAAAGGCCCTCAACCCTCAACTCTCAACCCTCAACCCTCAACCCTCAACCCTCAACTCTTAACCCACTGGCTCACCCGCAACGAGCAGCAGAACAAGTCGTATGCCCACGACCACGAGGTGCCACATTCCAAGAAAGCCCAGCTGAGCTACCGCATGCTGGCTCAGGGCGATCGCTACTCCTTGGTTGAAGTACAGCTGATGACGGGTCGCCATCACCAGATACGCTGTCAGCTATCGGCCATCGGCTGTCCTATCCGCGGCGACCTGAAATACGGTGCCCGCCGCAGCAATCCCGATGGCAGCATCTCGCTCATGGCCCGCCGCATCGAGTTTGTCCACCCCGTTTCCCACACCCCTATTTGTCTTGAGGCCCCCCTACCCCACGATTCGCTTTGGACCGAATTGAGCAGTATCATACGTTAATGTTCTGAAAAAATTTGTAAATCATCATGTTTTTTCGTATCTTTGCGCGAAATAAAACGAAACGATATGAAAAAACTATTGACCTTACTGGCTGTATTCCTTTTTGGAGCCATTGTTTCCAATGCACAAGGACGGAAATTTGCCGCCCACGCCATTGGTTTCTACAATCTTGAGAATCTTTTTGACACTGAGCACGACGAGGGAAAGAACGACTATCAGTTCCTGCCCGACGGCAGCTACAAGTGGACTACGCACAAGTACGCCAACAAACTGAAGAACATGGCCAAGGTTCTCTCTGAGATGGGTACCGACGAGGTGCCCTACGGCTGCGTTGCCATCGGCGTGAGCGAGGTGGAGAACGCCCGCTGCCTGACCGACCTGTGTAACGAGCCAGCCCTGAAAAAGCGCGGATTCAAGTTTGTCCATATCGAAGGGCCTGATCCTCGCGGTGTAGACTGTGCCCTGCTCTACAACCCCACCTTCTTCACCGTTCGCAACGTGAAGCTCGTGCCCTACGTCTACCGTCTGCCAGAAGACAAGGACCGTGCCACCCGAGGCTTCCTCACCGTGAGCGGAACGCTGGCTGGCGAGCATGTCACCATCATCGTGAACCACCTGCCGTCACGCGGCGCAACCAGTTTCTACCGTGAGGAGGGAGGCTATCAGCTCAAGGCCTTGAAAGATTCGCTCATGCGCGAAGACCCTGGCGTGAAGATTCTGATTATGGGCGACATGAACGACGACCCGCAAGACAAGTCGATGGCCAAGTGTTTAGGGGCGAAGCGCAAAGTAAAGGACGTAGAAAGCCCCGACGGACTCTGGAACCCCTGGTGGGATGTGCTGGCAAGCGGCACCGGAACGCTGCAATACGACGGCAAGTGGAACCTGTTCGACCAAATTATTCTTTCGCACTCACTGCTCGATGTCGGCAGTTTCAAGAAGAACAAGGTAAACCGCAAGAAGCTGTCATGCCCCACGCTGAAATACTACAAGCACCAGATATTCCAGCGCAACTACCTGTTCCAGACCGAAGGACGATACAAGGGCAACACCAAGCGCACCCATGCTGGCGGCACGTGGCTCAACGGCTATAGCGACCACCTGCCCACCGTGGTCTATCTGATGAAGGAACAATAGTATTTCTGGCCATGACCGAGTCGCACCCCTTCGAGCCTTTCCTGCCAGCCCATGCGCGGCTGCTGATGCTGGGCACGTTTCCGCCTGCCGAGAAGCGCTGGGCCATGCGGTTCTACTACCCCAACCCCACCAACGACATGTGGCGCATCGTGGGTCTTTGCTTCTTCGCCGACAAGCAGCACTTCATAGCCCCCGACGGCAAGCACTACCGACAGGAAGAGCTCATGGCTTTCCTGAACAAGCAGGGCATAGCCCTCTACGACACCTGCACCCGCATTGTCAGAACCAAGAACACGGCTTCCGACAAAGACCTGGAGGTTGTTGAACAGACCGACCTGCCGTCACTGCTGCGCCACATTCCCCTTTGCCAGGCCATCGTCACGGCAGGCCAGCTGGCCACCACGCTCTGCGCCAGGCAGTTTGGCATCGGCGAGCCGAAGGTGGGCGAGCATGTAGAGTTCATCGTCGAGGGGCGCACCATGCGTCTTTACCGCATGCCCAGTTCGTCGAGGGCCTATCCCCTGTCCATCGAGAAGAAGGCAGCATTCTATCAGCAGGTGTTCCAGGAAATCCTCATTTAGCAAGACTAACCCCACACGCTTTTCGTCAACACGCAGAGAATGGTAATTGGTAAAACGTCAAATAATACATAACAAAAATGACAATCATCGGAATAGCAGGCGGAACAGGTTCGGGCAAAACCACCGTCGTCAAGAAAATTGCCAATGCGCTGCCCCCCCACTGTGCAGCTATCGTACCGCTCGACTCCTACTACAACGACACTACGGGTCTCAGCGACGAGGAGCGTCGGGCCATCAATTTCGACCACCCCGATGCCTTCGACTGGAAACTGCTCACCGAGCACATCAAGATGCTGAAGAACGGCCAGGCCGTCGAGCAGCCCACCTATTCGTATGTGCTCTCCAACCGTCTGCCTGAGACCGTCCATGTCGAGCCCAAGCCCGTCATCATTCTCGAAGGCATCATGACGCTACACTACAAGAAGCTGCGCGACATGATGGACCTGAAGATATTCGTCGATACCGATGCCGACGTGCGCCTCATTCGCAACATACGGCGCGACGTAGTGGAGCGCGGCCGAACGGTCGACATGGTGCTCGACCGCTACGAGAAAGTGCTCAAGCCCATGCACGAGCAGTTTATCGAGCCTACAAAAAAATTTGCCGACCTTATCATCCCCTCTGGCGGAGACAACAAGACCGGCATACACATTTTGCGCACCTACATCGAGGGCATCGTCACGGGGGTGTGAGCCGTTTCCGGCTCGTCCGTGGTCACTTCCTCGGCCACGGCAGCCTCTTCCTCGGCCCGTAAGCGCTCCTGTTCCTTTTCCCACCGGCGCCTATGGCTGTAAATGAGCAGCGAGTTTACCGCCTCTACAATGCCATAGACCAACGTGAGCCATCCCAGCACGAGCATTGCCATGCTGAGCGGGGCCATGGGCTTCAGCACCACATAGAGTCCGGCCAGCAGAATGAGCGACGGGCATAGCCAATAGCCAAACGAAAGGCGGGCAAAGCGGCGGGCGGCAATGATGACTACAAACTGATTGATAGCCCCCAGAATAAGGATGCCCCCGATGACATACATCAATGCCGAGACAAACGTGGTGGGCATCAACGCCAGCACAGCTCCCAACAACATGCTGCCCAAGCCCACGATGGGGAACATGGGTGCCTGACCAGCCACCAAGCGGCCATCGGCATCGTAAATCTTATACTCAGTCACATGGCGGCGGGCATTCCACCATACCAGTACCGACACCAGCCCCGACAGCAGGAACAGCACACCGATGGCTATGGTTATGCCCGTCACGGTGTTGTCGGGAAACTTAATGAGCAACACGCCCACGACAATGGCCGTCAGGGCGCGAAAGAATGAACTTTGCAGAATTTTCATGTCACTATTCAATTATTTTCTGCAAAAGTACGAAAAATTAGCGGAATTATTGTAATTTTGCAGGGAAAAAGATTCTTTTCATGACAAAATTATTTTTAGTGCGGCATGGTGAGACCGTCGACAATGCCCTGCGCATCATGCAAGGACAAAGCCAAGGAGCCCTCAATGAAACGGGCAGGCAGCAGGCTCGCGAACTGGCTCAGCGCCTGAAAGACGAGCCTATCGACGCCTTTGTTGCCAGCGACTTGAAGCGCTCGATTGACACGTGCAGCATACTGGCCGAGCCGCATGGCAAGAAAATTGTAACCACGCCCCTGCTCAGAGAGCGCGACTGGGGCAGCTTCACGGGCAAGCCCATCCCCGAACTAACCAATAAGCCATGGCCCGACGACATTGAAAGCCTATCACAGCTGCTCCACCGGGCAGACAAGTTTCTTCGCTTCATACGCAAACACTATCCTCACATGACTGTCGTTGCCGTTGGTCATGGCATCATCAACAAGGCTGTGCAGGCCGTCTACTGGAAGAAGAAGATGAATGAAATTGAGCGAATGACCAATTGCGAAATGCGCACTCTCACGCTATAGGAAACGAAGCAAGTTGAATTACATCGCAATTCATGCTGAATTACACGACAATTGATGCATGGATTGTCGGGTAATTCAGCATGAATTAAAGCGCAATTTAGGCTAAATTATAATGTATTGTAAATCAACAAGTTAGCTTACCTTACCTGACTATATCGGAGCCGAAGAATCCGTTACCCAGGTCTAGATGACTACTCCTCGTGGGGCTTTTGCCGCTATCATGCTGCTATGTCCGTCTGCCGTGACCCACGACATGAACGCCACGTCAAATGCCTTCTGGCACTGGGTGCTACAGTTCTTGCTGAAAGCATTACTCAGTCCGAGCACCCTGG
>CAJONO010000229.1 GCA_905235905.1 uncultured Prevotella sp. | reverse complement strand
GGATACTGGACAACGAAAGATATGTGGCTGCATGGTGAGCAAAGATATTGGTATGTACAACACCTGTCGCCACTTCTGTGTGTATTGCTATGCAAACACAAGTAAGGAGGCTGTTCTGAAGAATAAAAACAAACATAGCGATGAAAGCGAAAGTATCATTGGTTAAAGAGCTGACTGTATGAAACCAAAGATTAACAAGACTATTCAATTGAAAGCGCAAAAACGCTATGAGAATCCGGTATACAAGAAACTCAAAAAGTATGAGTATTATGTCACGACGGACTATGTGGACAGCAATCTTGATTATGATTCTGTGATAAGTGTCAAAACCAACGGGAAATTTTTCGACCCCGAACACAGGCGAGTTGGTATTATTGTAGATGTATTAGCAAAACATTGTGGTGTAGTTGCTCAATATGTTAGTATCGGGGATGAAACAGTACTCGGAGTTGCCACTGACGGTGATAGTCCTGAACTCTACCCAATCGAACCGCTATATGGGTTAAACAAAAAGCAACAGGAACTTTCCATTTTCCTTCAAAGGGAAGAACGCAAGAATCTTTGCTTTGGATGCTTGCTCATAGAAAAACTTGCAAAGCTAATAGATGCGAGAGCTTCAGTGAAAGTCAGGGTTTGCAACGAAGAATATTTGTATGGAAGATTTGCTGTTGACATAATAGACTTTGATTCAAAGATAAAACCTGACATTGAACTTGACAAGCCAGCAAACAATATACCTATGAAGATTGAAAAGAAAGTCGATGATTTCGTTGACTTAATCTTTTCACAAGGGAATGTAAAAAGAGCTAATACGGAGGCTCTAAAATTGAAACAGGAGATTCTTGCATATGGATTTGACCTTATTTGGCATTTCCCTGATGAGAAAGAAACTACCCAGACAGCCAAGAGAAAGAACTTCTATGACATAGAAGGCCAACCAAAGCAAACTTTCAAGTTAGGGGAGTATGGCGAGATAGCTCTGAAGGAAATAGATTCGTCATCACACGTCCCACATATCAATGGCGACAATGAAATCATACAAAGTGAAGAACCGCCTTTTATGAGAAAAAGTGGAAATGCTTTGTCTGTGATGGGAATTGACTATCATCGTTGGCTCTCTGCTCATATTGAGGGATACATTGAGGACAACCCTTATGATTTGCTAAGCGAACTCGACAATTTGAGTTTAGATGAATCCCAACTAAACTCACTGACACCAACAAAGCCCTATCATGTGGGAACCTTTTATCCGAAAATGGGTGGAATGGGAGACCATACAAGATTTCGGCTCTATTGGGAAAGTGAAACAAATGAGGAAGCATTACTTCGTTATATTCGCGTGGAAATGTCAGAACATGGAGCATGGCAATTATATTTGCTGAAGACAACACCTTGTGTAATGCCCACCTATTGGCATGGCAATTACATGAAACGAAAGTTCATCTTTGAAGAATATGACTTATATGGGATTGATGCCTTAAATGATTATGACTTGACAGACATTATTACATGCCCTATTATATGGCCATCAGTATCTCTTGAGCATCAGACTGAGGATTCTGTCGTGGCCCATGTGTTCTGTTGCTACTGGAATGACTGGAAGGGGCTGATACGGGAACATGTTAAGATGACGCTAAAGAATGGACGTGTGGAGAAATATGAGAATATAGATGATTTTGTCATTTACAAGTATCACTGTGGTATATTCTTATAAAGCGAATAAAAACGATAATATTAAAAGGAATAAAAACGTTATAGAAATACGAAGATATGACCAAAGAAGATATTTTAAGACTAAGAGATACGGCAGAACAGACGCGAGTGCAGTTCAAAGAACGGGTGACTCGCGACAACAAGTATGATGTGAGTTGTGAGATGGTAGCACAAAGCAATTCCCGTGGCGGTATGATTGTGGTGGGTATTGATGACAAGACGGGACGCATCAATCCTCTCTCCTTTGTTGAGGCACAAGAGACGACGAACTTGTTGGGGAGTCTGGCATCAGGAGGTGTAGTGCCACAGATTCTACTCGACATCGAGAATGTTCAGATGGAGAGTGGAGTCATTGTGGTGGTTACCATCAAACAAGGCAGGAACAAAACTTATCGTGACAGCAAAGGCATTGTGTGGGTAAAACAAGGTGCCGACAAACGCAAGGTGTTTGACAACGCAGAACTAATAGCCATGTTGATGGAGAACGGACAGATGCATCCTGACAGCATGCCTGTGAATGGTACCAGTATCAAGGACTTGGATGAGAACACTATGCGTGACTATCTGCTTAATAGGTTTCGCAGTGATTTTGAGCGACAGCAGTTGTCCATAACGGAGCTGAGACATAGGGGTCTTGGCGAGATTGCAGGCATCCTCAGTCAAACACCAGAGGGAATCTTGAAGAACAATGGTTTGATTATGGAGGACGGTACGCTGACAGTGGCGGCCTTGATGTTAATGGGAAAATATCCTCAACGCTGGCTGCCTGCCTTCACTGTGAGATGTGTCAGCTTTGTGGGTAATAGTATTGGAGGCATGGAGTTCCGCGACAAGAGTGGAAATGACGCAGATGGTAATGCCGTACACTTGTACAATTATATCATTTCATTCCTGACCAGAAATCTTCGTAAGAAACAGGTGGAAAAGGACTTTAACAGTCAGGGGGAGTTGGAGGTTTCAACAGCCAGCCTGTCTGAGATTGTCACGAATGGCATTCTACATCGCTCGTATGTAATAGAAGCGCCACTGCGAGTGTTTATCTTTGACAACAGAATTGAAATTCATAGCCCTGGATTGTTGCCGGAAGGTGTCAGTATGGAAAGCATTAAGCACGGCGCATCAGTTCCAAGAAACAAGTTGCTGTTTAATCATGGCATCAATCTGTTGCCCTACACGGGTGCAGGAAGCGGCATCACCAGAGCCTTGAAATTCACACCCGACATCAAATTCGAAAATGATGAAACACTCAATGAGTTTATTGTAACGATAGAGCGTAGAAATGCAGGAGCAACTGATGTCAAAAATGACAGAGATAATGATAGAGATAAAAGAGACAGAGAAGACAGAGATAAAACGTTAGGAAGCAACGCTTTAAAAAATAGTCAAGGCCTTAAAAGAGACAGAGAAGACAGAGATGATGTGATAGAGACGCAACACGTTTCTTATAAGTCACTTAGTGGGGTTCAAAAGAATGTTATTCAATTCTGTAACATTCCCAGAAGTGCAAGAGAAATCCTTGAGCATATAGGATATGCTTACAATTCAACAAACATAGCAAACCAAATAAAGCCATTGTTGGAGATAGGATTCCTTGAAATGACAGAACCAGAGAAGCCTAATAGCAAAAATCAGAAATATCGGAAAGTTAGAAAAGAGCAAACGGAAGCGTATGATATTCGGTAATAAAAATAAAAGAACTCAGAGAAGAGCATGGGATGGTGCAACGGAAACTGGCGGCTACACTGGATGTGGCAAATGCAGCATTATGGTGACTTGGGCAGGAGAACTAAAGCTCAGAGTTCCAGTTCTCTGAGCAACTCCCTGTAGGTATTGATGGCCCCGGCTATTTCCGTCAGGCATATATATTCGTCGGCCGAATGGCTTCGGGCCGACAGTCCCGGACCGAGCTTCAGCGATGGGAAGGGCATGAGTGCCTGGTCGCTGAGGGTGGGCGAGCCGAAGGGTGTCATTCCCATTGCCAGGCATCGCCTCACGAGGGGATGGTTGCTGTCTATGCTCGATGAATGCAGGCGGAAGGAGCGGGCCTTTAGTTCGCATTTCCTCATATTGCGGCCCAAAAACTCAAACACATCCTCGTTACGGTAATACTCGTTTGTGCGCACGTCGAGCACGAAGTGGAGCTGGTCGGGCACCACATTGTGCTGTGTGCCAGCCTCTACGACGGTCACCGTCATCTTCGTGGGGCCGAGCAGAGGACTCACCTTACGGAAACGGTAGTCGCGAAGCCACTGCAGGTCGTCGAGGGCCTCGTAGATGGCGTTCACCCCCTCGTCGCGGGCAGCATGGCCGCTCACGCCGTGGGCATAGCCGTCGATTACCATGAGTCCTTTCTCGCAGACGGCAGGCTGCATGCCCGTAGGCTCGCCTACAATGGCCACGTCGATGTGGGGCAGCAGGGGCAGTGCCGCCACGATGCCGCCCTGTCCCGACACCTCTTCCTCGCACGATGCCAGGAAGACGAGGTTGAAGCGCAGCGTCTCTGTCAGCAGCTGGCGGAACACCTGTAGGAGTGCCACAAGGCCGCCGCCGCAGTCGTTGGCCCCCAGACCATAGAGCCTGTCGCCCCGCACCACTGGCACGTAGGGGTTCATGGTCCATGTGGCCACGGGCTTCACGGTGTCGATGTGGGCGTTGAGGAGAATGGTGGGTTTTGCCGCATCGAAGTGTGGCGAGAGGGCCCACACGTTGTTGCCCTCACGCCGTGGCTGTAGCCCCCATGCTTGCATGCGGGCCTGCAGCAGGTCGGCGGCCTTTGTCTCGTCGCGGCTCACGCTGGGTGTTGCTATGAGCTGGCTGAGCAGTGTCACGGCATCGTCGCAGTACGGCTGTTGGCTCCTTGTGCTTCCTTCACGTTGCTGGCTGTTGGTTTGTGAGTGTTTAGTCATTGTCGTTGTTGTTTTACTCCTCGCTCATGTCCCTGACCATCTTGCGGTACTGCGTGAAGAGGCGCTGGCGGGAAATGTAGCCCTTCAGGCGGTTCTCGGCATCGACCACAGGTAGCCACTGGGCATGGGTTTGGTCGAAGATGCGCATGACATGGGTCGTTGTGGCCTGGTCGCTGAGTGTGGCCACAGGCTCCTTCATCAGCTGCAAGGCGGTGAAGTGGTGGTAGAGCTCGATGCGGAACACCACGTTGCGAATCTTCATGATGTCGATTTCGCCCAAAAGGGTTCCGGCGGCATCGAGCACGGGCAGCACGGAACTGTGGGAACGGCTTATCTTGTGGACTATCTGGCTCAGCTCCATGTCGGGCGGCACCGACTGGTAGTCGCGCTCAATAACCGCGTTGAGCTGCATCAGCGTCAGCACAGCGTGGTCGGTGTGGTGGGTAATAAGCTTGCCCTCCTTGGCCAACCGTGAGCTATAGATGCTGTGGGGCTCGAAGATTGAGATGGTAAGATAGCTTGACACCGACACAATCATGAGCGGAAGGAACAGACTGTAGCCACCCGTGAGCTCGGCAATGAGGAAGATGCCGGTGAGTGGTGCATGCATCACGCCCGACATGACGCCTGCCATGCCCATCAGGGCGAAGTTCTTCTCGGGCACGTAGACTCCGATATGGTGGATGTTCCACAGATGGGAGAAGAAGAAACCGGCGAAGCAGCCTATGAACAGCGAGGGGGCGAACGTGCCGCCGCAGCCGCCGCCACCGTTGGTGGCCGACGTGGCGAACACCTTGGTGAGGAGCACCAGCGCTATGTAGGGAATGAGCATGGACTGCTGACCGGAGAACAGCGAGTTGTTGAGTATCTGGTTCCAGTCGGCTTCGGTCTTGCCGTTGAGCAGCAGGTTGATGGAGTTGTAGCCCTCGCCGAACAGTGCAGGAAAGAGGAAGATGAGCAGGCTCAGTGTGGTACCGCCTATGAGCAGCTTGATGTGGGGGTGGGTGCTGAAGCGGGCGAAGATGCCCTCGGCAAAGCTCATGGCACGGATAAAGTAGAGACTTACCAAGCCACAGAACACGCCCAGCAGAATGCAGGCGGGAACGCGCTGGACGGTCCAATCGTCGTCGAGATGGAAGGTGAACAGGGCTGCGTCGCCACTGAAAATATAGGTGAAGCAGGTGGCGGTGACGCACGACACGAGGATGGGCAGCAGCGAGGTCATCGTCATGTCGATCATCAGCACTTCGAGCGTGAACACCAGGCCGGCTATCGGGGCCTTGAAGATGCCGGCAATGGCTCCGGCAGCTCCGCAGCCCACAAGCAGCATCAGCGTCTTGGAGTCTAAGCGGAACAGCTGGCCCAGGTTGGAGCCGATGGCCGATCCCGTGAGCACGATGGGGGCCTCGGCACCCACAGAACCGCCAAAGCCGATGGTGATGGCCGATGCGATGACGCTCGACCACGTGTTGTGGGAGCGCAGTCGTGACTTGTTCGACGAGATGGCGTAGAGAATGCGGGTGATGCCGTGGGAGATATTGTCCTTGACCACGTAGCGCACAAAGAGCGACGTGAGGTAGATGCCAACGACGGGATAGACCAGATAGAGCCAGTTGGAGGTGTCGGCATTGAAACGGCTGGTGAGCAGGAAGACAATCTGGTTGATAATCCAATGGAGCACAAAGGCTGCCACGGCCGAGAGAAATCCCACGATGAAGGCCAGTATCAGCACGAACATCTTCTCGCTGATATGCGTTTTCCTCCATTCGTTCAGCCGAGTGAATAAAGAACTGTGAGCCGTTTCTGTTGATATTTCCATGCAACGTGCAAAGGTACACTAAAAAAACGACATTTGCAAAAGAAATGTCGCTTTTTCACGGAGATGGCGCGTTTTTCCTGTTAGGCCAACTGCTGTAGGCGGGCAATGTACTTGCCGAGGATGTCGAACTCGATGTTGACCACGCTGCCCACACGGATGTCGCAGAAGTTGGTGTGCTCGAAGGTATAGGGGATGATGGCCACGGTGAACGTGTCGGTGGTGGGATTGCAGACGGTGAGGGAAACACCGTTGACAGTCACTGAGCCTTTGTCGACGGTGAAGTAGCCGCGGCGAGCCATCTCGGGGTCGAAGGCATACTGGAAAGTGAAGTAGGTGGAGCCGTCGGCATTGTACATGGCGATGCAGGTGGCCGTTAGGTCTACGTGGCCTTGCACTATATGGCCGTCAAGGCGACCGTTCATCTTCATGGAGCGCTCAACGTTGACCTTGTCGCCCACTTGTAGCAGGCCGAGGTTCGAGCGCAGCAACGTCTCCTTCATGGCGGTGACGGTATAGGTGTTGTCGTGAATGCCTACCACGGTGAGGCAGACACCGTTGTGAGCGACGCTTTGGTCGATACCCAGCTCACCCACGAATGAACACGTCAGGGTGAAGTCGATGTTCTCCCTGTCTTTCCTGATGGCTACTACGGTAGCAAACTCTTCTATAATACCTGAAAACATAATAGTCCTTTCTTTTATTCTTGTTTGGTTGGGTCTTCGGGAAAAAGAAAGGGACGCATGGGTGATGTGATGAAAACTCCTTTATCACAGGTTGTGGGTGCTCTCCGCCTTTGTAATCCACCGGCATACTGAAAACGACGCTTGGTTAGTGGCCCGCCATCGGCAAGAGAAGACTGCCCGGTTTTCATTGTTATTTGATGAGTATCCCGATCGAACCCATACGCCCCCTGTTTTTTTATTCTATAATCTCATAGTCGTCAGTTACCTCTACGTCGGTCGTGCCCTTCTCTTGGGTAGCGGCACTGTCGGTCGTGGTTTCCTCCTCACTGGTAGTGTCGTCGGTAGGCTTTTTCCTGTGTGCATCGCGATATTGTGAGGGGGTGACGTCTAACTTCTGTTTGAGCTGCCGCGTAAAAGCGCTCACGTCCGCATAACCGCACTGGAAGACGATGGCAGCAATTGTCTCGTCGGTGTTCTCAAGCATGTCGAGCGCCTTCTTCAAGCGGTAGTCGTTGATAAAGGCTTGCGGTGAAAGGCCGGTAATCTGGTGAAGCATCAGCGTGAAGTCGCCCATTTCCATATTCGAGGCTTCTGCCAGTTCATCGGGCATGAGCATGGGGTCTGACACATGGATGTTGAGATATGCCTTGAGTCGCTCGATAAAGACCACGTCTTCTTGTTGCGACATGTTGAACTCTCCGTTGCTCTCGCCAGAAAGCAGTGAGGCTTTGTTCTTGGACAGATATTGTTGCCTGCGAATGAGCAGCCACATGCACACAACGGCAATGATGAGCATGTAGAGCCAAATGGCACTGCTCGTAAGGAGGAACGGGGGCGGCACAATGACCTCAATCTGCCTCATGTCGAACTTCTCTGGCGACTCTAACAGGAAGGCTTTCACGCGGAAGGTGTAGTTGCCCGTGGGAAGGTCGGAATAGCTGGCCTTGTGGGTGCGGTCGGCATTTTGCCACGCGTGTTCGTAGCCTTCCAGCATGTACTGGTAGTGTACGCGGTGCTGCAACTGATAGTTGAGCGAGGCAAAGCGGAAGGCGAACAGCGAGTTGTTGTCGGGCAGGACAACGCTGCGGCTATCGGGCACATAGTAATCGTAGTTGTTGGTAAGCCGCGGGCTTTGCAGTTCGTCGTTGAGCCAGAAGTCGGTGATGCGCAGTTTCAGCACGTTACCCATTGTGGTAGTGAGCTTCGAGCGGTTCACTTCGTAATAGCCGTTGAGCGTACCAAACAGGATGTCGTCGCCAGGCAGCGTGATGGCTGCCCCTTCAGAACACATGGTTTCATCGACTCCCTCAAGACTGGAGAAGGTGGTGAAGATGCGCTTGGCCGTGTCGAATGAGCACAGCACGTGGTCGGTTGAGAACCACACGTTGCCGCGGTTGTCGAAGGTAAGGCTGCGGATTTCTTCGCCAGGCAGACCGTCGCGGGCTCCGAAATGCTCAAACAGCCAGTAGCCGTCGGCATCCTTACCGTAGGCATGGGCAAGGCCGCCTCCATTTGTGCCCACCCACATGTCGCCTTGGCTGTCGCGAGCCAGACAGACAATGTCGTTCGACATAAGCATGTGGTCTGGCTCTATCTGTGAGGGCTCTAATTTCTTGATGCTCAGTTTGTTGTCTTTATACGACATGATCAGGATACCGTCGCTGGTGCCTGCCCATACCATGCCGTCGCGGTCGATGGCAATGCTGCGCACCTTATTGTGCGAGTTGTATGGATAGTTCTTCATGGCGTTGTTGCAGTTCAGTACGACGGCCTGTCCCGTCTTGTTCTTCGTGAGCAGATTGACACCTCCGCCAAAGGTAGCTATCCAGATATTGCCCGACGGGTCTTCCACGGTGGCATAGGCTCCGTCGTTATTAAGCGTCCATTTGTTCTTGTCGTCATGGCCGTAGTGCTGCGTACTGAAGCCTTCGGCTCCTGTAGGCGTGAGGCAGAAGATGCCGTTGCCTTTCGTAGAGAGCCAGAAATTGCCTTTCGAGTCTTTGGAAATGCCGTAGATTCGGCCAAAAGGCTTGCCGCTGTTGTCGTGGGTAATGACCGTCCGGCTGCTATCCTTTCTGGTAATGTAGAGTTCGCCGGCTTTGTTTCCTATAAGCAGCCATTTGCGGACGTTGTCGTAGTACATGGCTCGTATCTCGTTCTCCATCGACACGCCTGCCTCGGGATGTAATTGGTGGCGGGCAATGACCTTCCTCATGATTTCGAGTTTGTCGAGCCCGCGTCGGCTGGTCGACTCCCATACTACGCCCTCGTTGAGCACCAGCGAGGCATTGACCGTGTTGGAAAGGTTCCAAGAGCTGATGGGGTCGTTGTGGAAATACTCCACCTCGTCGGTCTGACGGTTGTAATAGCCGAAGCCGCCTCTGTTCATGCGCACCCATACAGTGCCGTCTGCCTCATGGAACTTGCCGCCATGACCGTCCATGTCGGGTACGATAACGCGTTGCGCAAACAGCTTCTCGTTGCCAGTTTCGGGATTCAGCCTGACTGCTCCCTGCCGTTTGTCGGTATACCAGATAAGGCCGTGACTGTCGACGAAGAGGGCGTTGATGGCTTCGCCGCCGCTTTTTATCTCGACGGGATCCTGCCCATAGGAGAATGACATGATTTTGCCGGAATTGGTTGCAGCGAAAATGTTGTAGCCATTGGAATAAAGGCAGGTGATGTGCTCGTCGAGGAAATAGCCCTTGCGGTCGACAGTCAGGTTCGACACATCCATGCGGTGAACGCCCTTGTCGGTACCGAGCCAGATGTCGTTCTGATAGCCCTCGGCCATGGAAGTAACCGTCAGGTCGCCAGTGGTAATGAGTTCAGAGCTGAAACCGTCGGTCTCGGGCTTCATCTTATAAAGGCCAATGCCCTCAACATTAACAAGCACATATCCCGAACTGGTTACCGTGATGGGATGCGACGAGCGGAACTCTTCGTTGCCCGTAATACCCTCGAATGGGTTTACAATCTGGTCGATGGAGCGGCGGAGCACAAAAACACGGTTGTCGTACATGCGCAGCCAAATGTTCTGGCTGATGTCTACTGCAATGTCATAGATACGGTTGTGCAAATTGGGAATACGGCTGCCGGCACCTGTCGCGTAGTTGTAGAAGTTGTAGCCGTCGAAGCGCGAAAGCCCGTTCCACGTAGCGATCCATATATAGCCTAAATCGTCCTGCGTCAAATAGCCAATGGCATTCGAAGCCAGGCCGTCGTCGGTCGAATAATGCGAAAGCGATGCCTGCATCTGCTGGGCCCGCAAAGGGCACGAGCAAAGAAGCAGAGACATTGCTAATATGAAAAACTTGACTTTCCGAAAGGTCATATCTGAAGGTTGCTTTTTTTGCTTGCTGCAAAAT
Source organism: uncultured Prevotella sp. (assembly GCA_905235905.1). Lineage (GTDB taxonomy): Bacteria > Bacteroidota > Bacteroidia > Bacteroidales > Bacteroidaceae > Prevotella. Next base: position 4,961 of record CAJONO010000229.1, on the reverse strand, counting down.
TACAGCAAAAACATGAAAACGCCAAATATTTAGCCCCTAATTTTTGACGAAATAATGCAGATTCTGCTACGAAGGCTAAATAAAACTGATTTTTTTTGTATAATACGCGTATTTTTCTTAATTTTGCCGCCTACAAACTACGCCCATCGACATCGATGAAAATGGAAGAACTATCTAATTACAAAATAAGCTACAATGAAAAAACTACTACAAACCATCATGCTGGCCATGGCGCTGATTCCCTTGCAGAGCCATGCACAGCGCTTTCAGCAGAAGTTAGACCGCGCCGTAGTGGCTGTCGACCGTTCAGGCAGCAGTATTCGCAGCGTTACCAGTGCAGCAGGCACGGGGTCGCTCATCTCATGGCGCAAGTTGGCCCAAGAGCCCGAAGGCACCACTTATAATGTATATAAGCGGGCGAGTGGGGCGAGTGACTATACGAAGGTGAACGCCAAGCCGCTCAAGGTCACTTGCCTTTCGACCACGCTCACAAACAACACCGAGTATGCCGTGACTGCCATCTCGCCAGAAGGAGTGGAGGGTGAGATGAGTCGCCCGTTCCTCTATAAGAAGCAGGCCTATCCCAACGTTTGGTTCAACTTCGACTTTGACAACAGCGTCATCAAGCGCGACGACTACCGAACGAAGTATGCCTGGCCCATGGACCTTGACGGCAACGGCGAGTTTGACGCCGTGCTTGTTGACCGTCTTTTTGCCGGAGCAGCAACGGGCGAGGATGATGCCGAGAACATGAGCGACAACACGGCAACCACGTCGCATAAGATTCAGGCCTACAAGCTGACGGGCGAATTGCTTTGGACTGTTGACATGGGTCCCAATGTGAACATCTGTGCAGGCCAGAACGACATGGTCGTGGCCTACGACATAAACTGTGACGGCCGCTGCGAGGTGATGATCAAGTCGAGCGACGGCACTCGTTTCTGGGACAAGCAGAACGAGACGTGGGGCCGCTATGCCAAGGGTAGCGCAGAACCCGATGTCGATGGCGATGGGGTGGTGGACTACCGCAGCCATTCCACTCGTGTGCCTCCTTTCTATGTATCGGTAATCGACGGCTCGACTGGCGAGGAGATTGCCTGTAACGAGCTGGACTACAGTGAAGTACACGACGGAAGCGACACCTGGGGGCGCAACACCCGCAGCCAGTACATGAGCTTCGGCTATGCCGTGATGGACGGCCATTTCAGTATTTGCTATCTCGACGGCATCCATCCTTCGCTGGTCATGGAGTGCTTAGACCGCGACAACAACAAGAGCCATCATAACTATGTGTTCACCTGGGACTTTGACTGGCAAAACGGCATCCCCACCAACTGGCATCACAGTGCCACCTGGAGCCGTAACGACAAAAGGCCCTGGCCTGCCGAGTTCCACCAGTTGCGCGTGGCCGACGTCAATGGCGACGGTTGCGACGAAATGATTCAGGGCGGCTATTCGGTAAACCCGCTGAAGAAATGGTTCCAAAGTCCGGGCATAGGCCATGGCGACCGCTTCATTCTGAGCGACATAGACCCTGACCGTCCCGGCCTCGAAGCCTACGCCATTCAGCAGAGCGACTTGTTGGGGCAGCTTATCTACGACCCCGCTACAGGCGAGCATATCAAAGAATGGTATCTGCCCTCGGTCTACGACGTGGGCCGTGGGGCCTGCCTCGACATAGATGCCTCGCACAAGGGCTATGAAATCCTGAGCTATGCCGACGAGTTCGTCTATGACTGCAAGGGCGAGAAGACAGGACAGACGCGGACGGGCTCCATGTTCGAGGGCGTCTGGTGGGACGGTCGCTTGCAGCGCGAATGGCTCAACTCGCCCGGTGGCAGCGGCTGGGGCACCAACATGATGATTACCCGTGTGCTGGGCGACCGTCTCTGCGAGTTCTCACAGGAAAGTAGCTGGGCCACCCACGGCGGTACGGGCACTCGTCCGGCTTTCATGGGCGATATTATAGGCGACTGGCGCGAAGAAATCATCCTGCCCAAACAGGATGCCAGTCACTCCACGGGCTTGGTGGGCTATACGACCAATATCCCCACTACCTACAGCATCTACTGTCTGCAGCAAGATCCCCACTACCGGCTCGACTGCACCACCCGTGGTTACTACCAGCATCCCAATACGGGCTTCTATCTTGGTGGCGACATGCCCATGCCACCCCTGCCGCCCGTCTACGAGGCCGATCTGCGCTTCAGTGCCGCCGGCGACGCTTCGCCAGCCTTCACCACTTTCGACATGAAGCAGGCGGCCAGCTATGCCGACGGCAAGAGCCTGATGTTCGACCTTTCGGGCGACAACAGCAAGCGCATCTATGTCGACAAACCCTTCAACGCCCCAGCCATCTACTTGATGAACCCACGCGGCCACGACTACGAAATCTGCAGTGCCCATTTGGGAGGGACGGATGGCATCGTCACCACTGGTGCAGGCCAGCTCATCAAGTCGATGCAGGGCAAGGTGCTGTTGGCAGGATGGCTCAGGCATACCGGGCCTACCATCGTCAGCGAGGGCACCCTCGAAGTGAATGGCGACATTGCCAGCCCTGTAGAGCTGCGGGCCAAGGGTACGCTGAGCGGCAGCTTCACCCTAAACGACACCCTTACTTTCGAGGGAGCACTGAACTACGAAGGTTGCCGGCTGATGCCTGGCAACGGCGAAGAACCAGAGGGACAGATCGTTTCAGAGAAGAGCGTCACCTTGCCGGGCAATGTCTACTTGGAGATTATTGCCGGTTTCATCTGCGCAGGCACGGATTGCTTCCCCACATGCAGTCGTCTTAAAGTAGAAGGCGACCTGACCTTCAAGGGCACAAACTATATCACTGTGAACCTGCAGGCTCCCGATGCAGCGGAATATACCATTGCAGAATGTACGGGCCTGCTGACCTGCGACGCAACTAAACTGAAGACACGCGGATTGGATGGCATCAACTACGACCTGAAGGTCGTCGACGGGAAGAAGCTGGTGCTTGTCATCCACGAGACGCGCCAGCCAATGGACAACGTGGCATGGACGGGCAGTGAGAGCAGTGTGTGGGACTATAAGACCCAGAATTTCCAGGTAGGAGCCGACGCGTCGTCGCCGACTACCTTCGTAGCAGGCGACCAAGTGGTGTTCAACGATGCTGCTGCCAAGAAGACGGTGAGCGTACCTGAGATGGTGGTGACCAAGGGCATCGTCTTCGATGCCGGCAAGTACACGCTCTCTGGCGAGGGTGGCCTCTCTGGCGAGGGCGGTGTCACCGTGAACCGGGCTGCCGATGTGACCCTCAACATGAAGTATAGCGACTTCACGGGGGCTACCATCGTGAACGGCGGCACACTCACGGTGCCCAATTTCTACGATGGCGGACAGAAGAGTGCGCTTGGTGCCACGGCTGCCAAGGAGGGCGGCTTGGTGCTCAACGGCGGCACACTGGTTCTCTCGAAAGACAACATGGCCACCGACCGCATGGTCACCCTTACTGATACGGCTACCATCCGCATCGCTACAGCCAACAGCTCGCTGTCGCTCAAGGGGCAGGTGAAAGGCTCCGGCTACTTGGTGAAGGACGGGCCGGGCAGACTGAACTTCAACTACGGCGGCACCAACCCCTTCCAGGGAGTCATCGTCAAGAAGGGCTCGGTGGCACAGGGGGCTTGGAACTCGTCATTCGGAAAGGTGGGAGGCCCTATGGTGCTGGCCGGAGGCGAGGTGAGCCTGATTGATGCTAACAACACGTCGGCCCAGCCCGTGTTCAACCATGTGACCACCGTTCAGGAGGGCACTACAAATACGTTGGTGGGCACTTCGCGAGGCAAAATCAACGGCTCGTTCCGTGGCAAGGGCTCGCTCACCATTCGCACGAAGTACGTGCGTTGCGACGTGGGTGCCTCGTTCAAGGACTTCGAAGGCTCGCTGACGGCCATTGGCGACGGTGGCAACTTCCGCCTGATGACCTCGGCCAACGACATGTCGAAGGCCCGTCTCACCGTAGGTGCCGGCACAACGGTTTCGTTTATGGCCAGTGGCGGCGGCAGCGAGGCTTCGGGTACCCTGAAGATTGGCACGTTGCAAGGCACTGCCGCCGATGGCGTGTTAGGCGGGTCGCAAAGCAGCTATCAGGCAGGCTTCTTAGGAGAGGACTCCAGGTTTAGCGGACTGCTGAAAGGTCAGCGCTTCACCAAGGTGGGCGGTGGCAAGCTGACCCTGCTGACGGCAGGCCACACCTCGCCTATCACTGTGAGTGGCGGCATGCTCGTGGCGCAGAACGCAACCTCTACCGCCTTCACCTCGGCTGCAGTGACAGTGGCTGCTGGCGGAACGCTTGCCGGAACAGCCCTCCTTCAGAACGTGACGGTGCAGAAGGGCGGCACCATCCTTGGCGGCTTGGGTACAGCCGCTACGGGCATCTTGCGCCTGAACGGAAACCTTGTGATGAACGCAGGGGCTACCATGCGCTGCCTCTTGGGCAATAGCACGGGCAACACGCAGGTTAGCGTGAAGGGCACTATTACCCATCGTCAGGACACGCTCGTCATCGTCGTGCCGGCAGGACGCCAGTTGAACGTGGGCGACGAGATTCAAGTGTTTGCCTCGGGCTTCAGCTCGGCCTCGGGCGATGTAATCGTTTGCTCTGATTGTGAGGACTATTGCTATGAGTTCGACGCGTCGATGCTCAATAGCAACGGTAAGGTGACGGTGAAGGCCGTGACCAGTTCGGTCAGACAGTTGCAGAACGACGACGCCATGGTCGATGTCTATTCCGTCAACGGCCAGCTTCTGCGCTCGAAAGTGCCGCAGCGCCAAGCCTTGGAAGGACTGCCTTCTGGTGTCTACATTCTGGGGAATGGAAAGAAAATGAAGAAATAAGAAAGAATTATATGATTATCCGCAATCGTACCACCAATGGCCTGAAAGGCCAATACCTCATAGCCCAGGGCAACGCCCTGGGTACAGGGATATGG
>CAJONO010000228.1 GCA_905235905.1 uncultured Prevotella sp. | reverse complement strand
CACCAAGAGAGACGATGGCGAGCGTCCAGCCGATGCCAGAGCCGAAGCCATAGACGATGGCATCCCACACCGAGGTGATGGCCTGCGTGTTCGTGGGCTCCATCAAGATGCGCTGCTGCATGAAGAGCGAAGCACCCATGATGGCGCAGTTCACGGCAATCAGCGGCAGGAAAATACCCAGAGCTGCATAGAGCGAGGGCGAGTATTTCTCGACCGTCATCTCCACCAGCTGCACCATACCGGCAATCACACCGATGAAGAGAATGAACGACAGATAGCTGAGGTCAACGCCCTCAACGAGGCAGCCGTCGCCCAGCACCTTGGTCTGCAAGAGATAGTTGACGGGAACGGTCACCGTGAGCACGAAGGTCACAGCCAGTCCCAGTCCCAATGATGTCTTCACCGTCTTCGAAACAGCCAGATATGAGCACATACCGAGGAAGAAGGCGAATATCATGTTGTCGACGAAAATCGACCGGAAAAACAAACTAATTATATGTTCCATATCTTATTTCTCCTTATAAAAATATGCACGATGTACCCAAATCACAATACCCACAAGGATGAGTGCCATAGCAGGCATGGTCATCATACCGTTGTTGATGTAGCCCCAGTCGTAGCAGGCATCGGGAATAATCTGGAAACCTAACAGCGAACCGCGGCCCAGGAATTCGCGGACGGCACCCACAATCACGAGGATCAGGGCATAGCCGAGACCGTTGCCCACACCGTCGAGGAACGACGGCCAAGGCTTGTTCTGCATGGCGAATGCCTCTAAGCGGCCCATCAGGATACAGTTGGTGATGATCAGACCCACATAGACCGAGAGCTGTACGCTCACGTCATAGACGTAGGCCTTCAGAATCTGGCTCACGATAGTCACCAGCGCAGCGACAACCACTAACTGCACCACGATGCGGATGCGGTTGGGGATGGTGTTGCGAATGATGGAGATAATCACATTGGCAAACGCCGTAATCACCGTCACAGCCAAACCCATCACAATGGCGGGCTTCAGCTGGGAGGTCACGGCCAATGCCGAGCAGATACCCAATACCTGAACGAGAATCGGGTGGTCGAGGTTCAACGGATTGGTGAACGCCTCTTTATTCTGTTTACTAAATAATGCCATAGTTTTATTCCTCCTTTGCTTTAGTTTCAATAGCTGTAGAATCAGTAGGCTCGTCTTTTACACACTGCATCTTTACGAACAGTTGTACACAACGTTTTCCAGCATCCTTCAAACCAGCTTTAATCATATCGTTTACACCGTTTGAAGTCAAGGTGGCACCCGTCACACAGTCAACCTGCGTCGTGGGGTCATCAACGTTCTTGACCACGGCGAGCGCTACTTCACTGCCATCAGAAGGGTCAACAAAGACTTTCTTGCCAATAAATTTCTCCTGCCATTTCTGAGAGTCCTTGATCTCAGCACCAAGGCCGGCGGTCTCACTCTCATGGTTGAAATATGCACCATAGACAACTGGCTCTTCATCACCGTGAATAGAGATATATCCGCTGATGCCGCCCCAGAGACCCATGCCTTTCAAGGAAACAACAAGGATGTCCTCACCGTCAATCTCGCAGGCATAGTACTTCTGACCATCAATCTCACCCTCATTCTTCACCACTTCGGCATACTTGGCCTCGGCCTCAGCACCGTCAAGGTTGCGGATGTTGAGCGAGTAGAGAATCTGCTTTTTCACATCGAGTGCCACGTTCGCATCCTGCATGGGCTTCAGCGCCTTGAAGATGAAAGCCAGCAGGAAGGCCACGATGATGACGAGTATCGTACTATATATAATAATGTACGCGTTCGAATTTGTATTTAGCTTTCCCATATCTTTTATTTTGGGGAGTTTAGGAGTTTAGGAGTGTGGGAGTGTACACGTTTGTCTTTTCGCGGAGTTTCAGCAGCAAGACCATCGTCTACACTCCTAAACTCCTACACTTCTGCACTCCTGTTAGTCCTTTTCATTCGTTTACTGATATTACGCTCCACCACAAAGTGGTCGATGGTGGGAGCAAACATGTTCATGAGCAGGATAGCCAGCATCATGCCTTCGGGATAGCCGGGGTTCATCACGCGGATAATCACAGCCATTGCACCGATGATGAAGCCGTAGATCCACTTGCCACACTCGGTGCGGCAAGATGTTACGGGGTCGGTAGCCATGAACACGGCACCGAAGCAGAAACCGCCCAGCACAAGGTGCTCATACCAAGCAATCGGGGTCATGCCGAGGCTTTCGAAGAGACAAGCCATCAGGCCGCCGCCAACGAACACGCTCAGCATGGTCTTCCACGAAGCGATGCCCGTCCAGAGCAGCAGGATAGCGCCGAGAGCAATAGCCACAACTGAAGTCTCACCGATGGAACCGGGAATAAAGCCCAAGATCATGTCGTTGAGTGTAGCCGTCACTTCACTACCTGCACCTATCTGTCCGAGCGGTGTAGCCATCGTGAAGCCGTCGGGTAGGGTGTTGCCCAGTCCGAAGATACTCTCGTTGGCCACCCATACCTGGTCGCCACTCATTTTCGTGGGATAGGCGAAGAAGAGGAAAGCACGGCAGAGCAGTGCGGGATTGAAGATGTTCATGCCCGTACCGCCGAAGATCTCCTTGCCGATAATCACGGCGAAGGCCACGGCGATAGCCAGAATCCACAGCGGGCAGTTCACGGGAACAATCAGCGGGATGAGGATACCGCTGACGAGGAATCCCTCCTGAATCTCCTCGCCCTTCCACTGTGCCCAGGCAAACTCGATGCCGAGACCGACGATGTAAGAGACGAGAATCTTGGGCAGTACGGCCAGGAATCCGAAGAGGAAGAGGTCGAGGAACGAAGCCGAAGCCAGTGCTCCTGCGGCCAGATAGTTCTGATAGCCCACGTTGTACATGCCGAACAGCATGGCCGGCATCAGTGCGATGACCACCATACTCATGATGCGCTTCGAGTCGATCGAGTCGTGAATGTGTACACCCGTCTTCGCCGTGTCGTTAGGCACGTAGAGGAACGTCTCGAAGCCGTCGAACAGCGAGCGGAAGGCATGCAGTTTGCCACCTTCCTCGAAGTTCGGCTTTATCTTGTTCAGATAATTTCTTAATGCGCTCATATTTGTTTTCTTTTTGTTTCTTAGTCAGAGACTGTTGTTTTAGATATTCAAACTGTCAGTTTTAAGCATTAAAACCAACAGTTTCTAATATTGAAACTAACAGTTTCTAATATTAAAACTAACAGTTTCTAATATTAAAACTCAGACAATTCAACTATTCTCTTTGCGTAATATGTTAAGTCCTTCACGTACAATGCGTTGCAGTTCCAACTTCGAAGAGTCGACAAACTCGGCCAGGGCAAAGTCCTCGGGCGACACCTCGTAGATGCCTAACTGTTCCTGACGGTCAATGTCGCCCGTGATGATAGCCTTGATGAGGTATTCACCATAGATGTCCATTGGTAGCACACGGTCGTACTCGCCACTCATGATGATATGGCGCTCACCGCCCTTGATGCGGGCATCGGCCTCGTATTCCTTCTTGCCGCACAGCCAGGCAAAGTAGCTGCGGTTTACGGAGAACTGCTTCAGGCGAGGCATGATCCAACCCAGCATCTCGTCGGCTTCGTCGCCTTCGGGAATGACAGTTACTTCCGAAGAATGGGCACCGAGATAGCCATCTTTAGTGGTCTGTCGGCCTGTGAGCACATTGCCATTGATGATGCGTACGTGATGGGAAGCGTCGTAGCTGTTGGAGAGTAGGGTAGAGAGCTCTTCGCCCACGAGCATGTCGACATGCACGGGCTTCTTGACTTCGCTTCCGCAAAGAGCCACCGTGCGGGTCAGGTTTACCTTGCCTGTGTTGAACAGACGACCGATGAAGAGCACCACTGTGGGGTCACCAATCGTCCATACTACCTCGCCCTTGTTCACGGGGTCAATGTGGTTCACCTGAACGCCTACGTTGCCAGCAGGACAGGGACCGTCGAAAACGTTGACCTCAACGTTTTCAAGGTTGAGAGTTGAGAGTTGAGAGTTGAGAGACGATTGTGTGCCAAAGCCTACATACACCTTTGCAATCTTCGAGAGGGCGGTGAGGCCCGTCTGGAAGTCCTGTTCCTGTCCTTTCACCTCGTACTCGAAGTCGCATGCCAGCGGCTTGTCGCGCAGGGCCGACACGAAAATAGCCTTAGGCTTAGCCTCCGGATTGGTAGAGACGGCATAAGGCAACTGGTTGATGTAGCCGAAGAGACCTGCTTCGAGCAGGGCATTGACGACCGCCTGGCCATCCATCTTCGCCACATCCTTCTTGCCGAAGTCTGCATACTCCTGCTGCGCATCGGCTTCCACCTTCACGCATAGCACTTTACGACGCTCGCCACGCTCTACGGCGGTCACTTTTCCGCTGACGGGCGAGGCAAAGCGAATCTTAGGGAACTGCTTGTTCACGAACAAAGCGTCTCCCGCCTTCACATGGTCGCCTTCGCGGACTACCACCTTGGGCGTCACTCCTTCGAAATCGTCGGGCACAAGTGCATACTTCCCGTTCGATTTCATCTGCAGTTTCTGCTCGTTGGCGCGTCCTTTCAGACGAATGTCAAGGCCTTTTCGCAAATGAAAAACTTGGTTAATTGCCATATAGTACAGAATAAAATGTTGATTCAACGGATGCAAAATTAATAAAAAATATGTGTATTTTGTTATTTTCAGCAAGAAAAATGAAGCAATGACGAGTTTTTATCGTAATTTTGCAACGTGAACCGAAAGGATGTTGAAACAATTGTAAAGTCTGATTGTCAGTTTTGAAGCTATTCAAGTTCTTTTTACGTTGGCTTGTCTGGAGCATTGTGGCCTTGGTCGTGTTGATGGGCACCCTTCCGCGTGTTCCTGTTGTGCAGACCTGGCTGGGCAATCAGGTGGAGGCATTACTGGGCGATGTACTGGGTACCGAGGTTTCGGTAGGCAGGGTCGACTTGGGCTTCCTGACACGTATTATCATTGACGACGTGGTGGTGAAAGACCAGCAGCATCAGGACATGCTTCGCGTGAACCGTCTTTCGGCCAAGTTAGACCTCTTGGAAATGACCGAAGGCCGCCTGTCGGTCTCTTCTGCCCAGCTCTTTGGCGCGAAAGTCTCGCTCTACAAGCCCGATTCGCTGTCGAAGACCAACTTCCAGTTTGTGGTAGACTCCCTGTCATCGACCGATACTCTTTCCCATACGCCCCTTGACCTGCACGTCAACTCGTTGATTATCAGACACTCGTCCGTAGCCTATCATCAGCATGATGTGCCAGAAACACCCGGACAGTTCAACATGCAGCATCTGAATTTCTCGGACATCAGTGCCCATGTGATACTGAAGACGCTGACCGACGACTCGCTTCGTGTGAACGTGAAGCGTCTGGCCTTGAAGGAACAGGCAGGCTTGAATGTAGAGCGACTTTCGTTCCTGCTTGATGCGGGCAGGTCGAAGGCTTCTCTCACCGACTTCCTATTACAGCTGCCAGGTACCCATCTTCGGGTGGGACACATGAATGCCACCTATGATGCCGACAAACTGAAAGAGACCCTTTTCTTGGAGTCGGAGGTGAGCGATGCCGTTGTCACTCCTTCCGATTTCAGCTTTCTTCTGCCGCAGCTGTCGGCCTATGCTGTTCCGATAGCTCTGAATGTAGCTTTCTCTGGCAATCTGGACAACCTGGTCGTCAGCCAGTTCCGTTTAAAGGGTGAGAACGATTATTTCGACTTGAACACGTGGGGGTGGGTGTCGCTCTTCCCTTCGCCAATCGCATGGAACATGCAGATAGAGCAGTTGTCAGCAGGAAATGCCCTTCTTGCGCAATTGCAGAAAGACATCGATGGTGCACCAGAACTTATGCAGCGGTTAGGCTACCTACAGCTGAAAGGCGACTGTAGCGGCAACCTTGGAGGAGAACTGTCGACAGATTGCAGGCTTGCTACTGGAGCCGGCACCGTCGACGTGAGTTTTCAGGCCACCCACAACCATCAACTGAAAGGCAGCGTTGACATAAACGGTTTTAGTTTGCAGAAACTCTTTGATAATCAGCAGCTTGGGCAGCTTTCTACCCATCTTGCTCTCTCTGGTGTTCCGTCTGACATCAAGATGACAGGTGCCGTAACGCAGATAGACTGGAAAGGCTATAGCTATCAGAACATTGCCTTCGAAAGCTCGCTTACCAACGGCACGGTATCAGGAAACCTGAAGATTGACGACCCGAATGTGGGTACCGACGTGGAGTATCAGTGGAAGCAGCTGCCCAGGGGTATGGCTGTCAGGCTCACGGGCGACGTGAACCATTTCTCGCCTGCCGCCCTCCATTTGTCCGACAAATGGGGAGCAGCAACCTTTTCAGCTATTGTCGATGCCGACTTCACTGCCAGTAGCCTTGACGACGCACAGGGCAGCATTGACATCGACGACTTCAGACTCGTCGACTCAATAGGAACTTTCTTTGTAGAAAATGTTCATGTAAAGTCGGGCCTTGAGGGTGAGAAGCGTGTGTTCAAGGTTGACAGCGACATGGGTGAGGCAGAGCTGAAGGGAAAGTTCGACTGGAACACCCTTCCGCAGAGCATTGTCAACTACGTGGCCGACAAGCTGCCCACACTTCCCGGCCTGCCCTCTGCCACCAATACCGTGAGTAACGACTTCGAAATCTCTGTCAAGATTACTGACTCCGAGTGGGTCCGACGTCTTCTGAAATTACCTCTTAGACTTGATAACGGGCTTCGCCTGTTGGCCAGCGTCAACGACAATACGCATGAGGTGAGCCTTCTGGGGCAGGTTCCCTCCTTGACTTACGGCAACAATCATTATGAGGAGGCCCGCATCATGATTACGTCGCCTGGCGACTCGATGAAATGCGATTTACAGCTCACCAAACAGATGGAGGATGGCAGCCACGTGGCTTTCAGAGTGGAGGCTGCGGCTGCCGACAACAACTTGCAGACGTCATTGGGATGGAACAACTACTTGACGGGCGAGCACCTGATGAAGGGTCAGCTGAACGCCGTTGCCCAGCTTTATATGGGAACCCGTGGTGCGCCCGAGGCCCATATCAGCCTAAATCCGTCGCGATTAGTGGTGGCCGGTGCAGAGTGGACTGTCAGTTCTAACGATGTGTATTATTCTGCCAAGAACTTGGATGTCAGGCAGTTTGCTGTCAGTCATGGTGAGCAGCATCTCATTGTCAACGGCAGGGCTTCTGAAAGCTATGCCGACACGCTGACCATCGACCTGAGCGATGTTGAAGTGGCCTATGTGCTTAATCTTGTCAACTTTGATGCCGTTGAGTTCAGTGGCGGTGCTACGGGTACGGTGTCGGTAGCAGGCCTTTTTGGGAATATGGCGGCGTGGGGCAACCTTACCGTATCCGACTTCTGTTTCCAGCGTGGACGTCTGGGCACACTTCGTGCCCAAGCTGAGTGGAACGAGGCTGAGCAGCAGATTGACATTGTCGCGGTAGCCGACGAGGGGTCTGATGTTGCCACCTATATCTCAGGCTATGTCTCGCCAGTGCGCGAATACCTTGACCTGGCTATTCGAGGGAAAGGCACGAACGTTGAGTTTATGAATTCTTTCACGGAGAGTTTTCTTTCCGATGTGAACGGTCATGCCTATGGAGAAGTGAGGCTTGGCGGTCCGCTCGATGCCCTTAACCTTTCAGGAAAACTCTCGGTAGAGGGGGAAGCAACGGTGACCTCGCTCGGAACTACCTATCGTCTTGTGGGCGATACCGTTGTGTTCCGTCCCGACACCATTCTGCTCGACCGCTTGCGCCTGCTCGACCGTTACGACAATGTGGCATACGCTTCGGGCGGCATTTTCCATGAGAATCTTTCGTCGCTCTCGTTCAATCTTAATGTTAATACATCAAGGCTTCTTGCCTATGATTTTACTGATTTTGGCGACATGTCGTTCTATGGCACTGTCTTTGCCCGTGGCGATGTTGCCTTGAGGGGCCGCCCCGGCGAGGTGGTCATCGACTGTGACGTGACCCCGTTACGAGGCACTACTTTCACTTACAACGTTGTTTCGGCCGATGCCATCAGCGACCAGGAATTCATTACTTGGCACGATGCCACGCTGAAGGACACCGTGTCGTTGCGTGGTGGAACGGCAGTGACCGAGAAAGAAGACGATGACCAGCCTACCGATATTCGTATCAACTTCATTGTGAACACCACGCCCGAGAGTCAGGTGCGACTGCTCATGGACGACAAGTCGAACGACTATGTCACGCTCTATGGGTCGGGTAATATTACGGCCAGCTTCTACAACAAGGGGGCGTTCCTCATGAATGGCACTTATACGGTGGATCGCGGCACTTATGGCATTACCATTCAGAACATCATCAAGAAGAACTTTACGTTTGAGGAAGGAGGTACGGTGACCTTCCATGGTGAGCCGATGAATGCCGAGCTCGATTTGCAGGCCGTATATACCGTGAACAGTGTTCCGCTCTCCGACCTCAGTATTGGCAACTCCTTTACCAGCAACAATATCCGCGTGAACTGCCTGATGAACATCAGTGGTACGGCCAACTCGCCCCGTGTTGATTTCGACCTCGATATGCCTACCGTCGACAGTGAGGAAAAGCAGATGGTGCGCTCTATTATCTCGACCGAGCAGGAAACCAACCAGCAAGTGCTCTATCTGCTTGCCGTGGGCCGGTTCTACACGCAGGGAGTCAATAATGCCGACGCTCAGCAATACGACCGGACAACGCTCGCTATGCAGTCGTTCCTTTCCGGAACGGTGTCTACTCAGCTCACCGAAGTGCTCTCGCAGGTCATCAAGTCGAATGACTGGAGTATCGGTGCCAATATCTCCACGGGCAACGAAGGGTGGCACAATGCCGAGTATGAGGGGCTTGTCAGTGGCCGCATGCTCAACAATCGCCTGCTCATCAACGGCCAGTTTGGCTATCGTGACAACGCTACGCAGGCCACTTCGTCGTTTATTGGCGACTTCGACGTGCGCTACCTGCTTCTGCCTAACGGCAATCTCGCCCTGAAAGTATATAACCAGACCAACGACCGCTATTTCACTCGTTCGGCTCTTAACACCCAAGGCGTGGGTCTCATTATGAAAAAGGATTTCAATAGCTTGCGCGATCTCTTTGGCTTGCGTCGTAAGTCGAAGAAAGAGGAGTAATAGTCTTCATTCCTTTTCCTTGCGGTAGAATCCCTGTATGGTGTCGTTAAAGAGCAGGGCAATAGAGTCGTGTTCCAAAAAGACCAGGCCGACGGTGTCTGTGCCAGTGGCATGCTCCTGACCTAATGAGTCGGGGACGGTCGTGGTGAGCAACAACTTCCCGTTGTAGAGCCTCCATTGGCGGTAGCGCTTCATGGTGGGATAGCCGATAAGGTCTTCTTCGTCATCTTGTTTTGGACGGAATGTTCCTATCGGGCGGGCTGTATTGTCGCCGTTGAGCTGTATGCCCTGTTCGTGTGTCACGCTGAGCAACTGTTGCAAGGAGTCGGACAGCCGATTCATAATCTGCCTTTGCGACAGGCCGCTCATGTCGGCCCTTTTGCGGAGAAAGGGCTTGGCCTCATAGCACCATGCTCCTATGATGTCTTCCATGTTGACAACAACATCGGCAACGGTTGAGTCTTCGGCGTTGGGCATGATTGCCACTCTGTCGCCAACTTTCGGATATCCGAACACCCGGTGCTGTCGGTTGGCGTTCAGCACATTGAATGTGTCTGGGTTGCGACTGGTGTCACTCAGGGGTAGGAAAATAAGTATCGTGTCGTTGCATCCGTCGCAAGCCAATCCGTAGAGTGTCGAGTCGCCTTCCATGGTTAGCGACAAGGAGTCTTGTGGCTCGCTCGCAGCATGATGGCTAATTGTTCCGCTGTCACACCCCATGCAGAGCAGTGCTATAAGGAAAAGGGTCGATGAAGCTGCTTTTTTCATTTTGGTCATAGTGTCTGAATATCTGCTGTAAATTTTTATTTTGTTCATAGCGTCTGAATATTTGCTGCAAACTTACACAATATTTTTGAATTATACAATAGTCGAATAAAGAAATTACTTTTTCTTTAGAAAAAATACCAATAGTGACCGACGGTAAGCATTACCAATGGCGACGTTAGGCATTACCAGTGGCGACGGTAGGTATTACCAGTTGCTGCGATTAAAGTCAGCCCTTTTAATTTGTGCTAATTTGTGGCAAAAAAGTCAGGTGTTTTTGATGGCGGTTCACTTTTTTTTCTTATCTTTGCACACATATTCGAAAAATAACCAAAAATAAGACTATGGGAAAGAAAAAAATCAAGTTTAGTCTCGTCTACCGTGACATGTGGCAGTCGAGTGGCAAGTTTCAGCCTCGTAAGGACCAGTTGGAGCGCATTGCGCCCGTGATTATCGATATGGGTTGCTTCGCCCGTGTAGAAACGAACGGCGGAGCCTTTGAACAGGTGAACCTGATGGCGGGCGAGAACCCGAACTTGGCCGTCCGTGCCTTCTGTAAGCCGTTTAATGAGGTAGGCATCCAGACCCACATGCTTGACCGAGGTTTGAATGCCCTGCGAATGTACCCCGTGCCCGACGATGTGCGCGAGCTGATGTATAAGGTGAAACACGCCCAGGGTGTCGACATTCCTCGCATCTTCTGTGGCCTGAACGATACACGCAACATCATTCCCAGTATCAAGTGGGCAAAGGCAGCCGGCATGATTCCTCAGGCCACGCTCTGCATCACTACTTCGCCTGTACACACCGTGGAGTACTATAGTAAGATTGCCGACGAGGTAATTGCCGCAGGAGCCGAGGAAATCTGTCTGAAGGATATGGCCGGCATTGGTCAGCCTGCCATGCTCGGACAGCTGACGAAGAGCATCAAGACGAAGCATCCCGACATCATCATACAGTATCACGGCCACTCAGGTCCAGGCCTCTCGATGGCATCTATTCTGGAGGTGTGCAACAATGGTGCCGACATTATTGACACGGCCATTGAGCCTCTAAGCTGGGGCAAGGTCCACCCGGATATTATCTCAGTGCAGTCGATGCTGAAGAACGAGGGCTTCGAGGTGGCAGAAATAAATATGAATGCGTATATGCAGGCGCGTACGCTCACGCAGGAGTTCATCGACGACTGGCTCGGCTACTTCATTAATCCCGCCAATAAGCACATGTCAAGCCTCCTGCTCGGTAGTGGGCTGCCTGGTGGCATGATGGGCTCGATGATGGCTGACCTGGGTGGTATTCAGACGATGATCAACAAGCTGCGCGAGAAGAAGGGCGAGGCCGTGCTCACAATGGACGACATGCTTGTGAAGTTGTTCAATGAGGTGGAGTATGTATGGCCTCGTGTGGGCTATCCTCCATTGGTGACACCGTTCTCACAGTACACGAAGAACATTGCCCTGATGAACCTTCTCACCATGGAGCAGGGCAAGGGACGCTACGTGATGATGGATGATGCCATCTGGGGCATGATTCTCGGCAAGAGTGGCAAGGTGCCTGGCGAGATAGCCCCCGAACTCATCGAGTTGGCAAAACAGCAGAAGCGCGAGTTCACCGATGTTGACCCCCACACCCTCATTCCCAATGCCCTCGAAGGCTTTAAGAAGGAAATGGACGAGAATGGATGGGATTACGGTCAGGACAACGAGGAACTATTCGAGTTGGCCATGCACCCCGAGCAGTACCGTCCGTTCAAGAGCGGACAGGCCCAGAAACAGCTTCTGGCCGACATTCAGAAGGCAAAGGATGCCAAGTTGGGCGGCGCGAAGGTTTCGGTCGAGGAACTTGCAGCCCTGAAGCATGCTAAGGCCGACGCGCTGGTATGCCCCTCGGCAGGTCAGATTTTCTACGAGTTCAACGGCGACGGCGAGTGTGCTCCCTGCATTGAGCCATTCATCGGGCAGACCTATAAGGAGGGTCAGACCTTCTGTTATCTCGTCGAGAAGTGGGGCGAGATTGTGCCCATTCCCGCTGCCCTCGGCGGCAAGCTCGTTGATGTGCAGGCCAGGCAGGGCGCCAAGGTACGCAAGGGCGACGTACTGGCGTGGATAGAAAGAGGTTGAGGCAAAGCATGATGAGTGAAAACATCTTGGAACAACTGAACGGAAACCAGCGGGAGGCCGTGCTCTATTGCGACGGCCCCTCGCTGGTTATTGCTGGTGCCGGCTCTGGCAAGACGCGGGTACTTACTTACAAAATAGCCTATCTGCTGCAGAATGGGGGCCTAAAGCCTTGGAACATCCTGGCGCTGACCTTTACCAACAAAGCGGCTCGTGAGATGAAAGAGCGCATAGCCCAGTTGGTAGGTGAGAAACAGGCCCGCTATTTAGAGATGGGCACGTTCCATTCTGTCTTTTCCCATATCTTGCGTCGCGAAGCCGAACATATTGGCTTCCAGGCGGGCTTCACCATCTACGACCAGGCTGATTCTCGCTCGTTGGTGAAGAGCATCTGCAAGGAAATGCAGCTTGACGACAAGCAATATAAGCCTACCAGCGTAGCCGACCAGATTTCGATGGCGAAGAACCACCTGATATTGCCCGATGCTTTTCCCAAGTGCTCACTCTTTGACCCCAAGCGTCCCAAGGTGTATGCTGTATACAAGGCCTATCAGGAGCGCTGCCATCAGGCCAATGCCATGGACTTCGACGACCTGCTGGTGCAGACCTATCTGCTTTTCGAGCGCAATGAGGACATACGCAAGAAGTATGCGGCGCGTTTTCAGTTCGTGCTGGTCGACGAGTATCAGGACACGAACTTCGTTCAGCAGCAGATTGTGCTCCAGTTGACTCGCGACCACCAGCGTGTATGTGTCGTAGGCGACGATGCGCAGAGCATCTACAGCTTCCGAGGGGCCAATATCGACAATATCCTCGACTTTCAGAAGCATTACGACGATACCCGACTGTTCAAGCTGGAACAGAACTACCGCTCCACACAGTTCATTGTACAGGCAGCCAACAGCCTGATACGTAAGAACGTGCGCCAGATACCGAAGAATGTCTACAGTAATAATGAAGAGGGCGAGAAGCTGACGTTGAAGCCAGCCTATAGCGACAAGGAGGAGGCGCTGATTGTGTGTAAAGACATCAAGCGCATTCGCAGTCAGGAGCAGTGTGCGTTCAGCGACTTCGCCATTCTCTACCGTACCAATTCACAGAGCCGCTCGTTTGAGGAGCAGATGCGCAAGGACAATATTCCCTATCGCATCTATGGCGGACTATCGTTCTACCAGCGAAAGGAAATAAAAGATGTCATTGCCTATTTTCGGGTGGTGGTCAATCCTAACGACGAAGAGGCATTGAAACGCATCATCAACTATCCCGCACGAGGCATTGGCGACACCACTTTAAATAGGATAGTGGCCGCGGCATCGACCTATGGCGTATCGCTTTGGACGGTTCTCTCCCAGCCCGTTCTCTTCCATTTGGAGGTGGCCAAGGCGACGGCTGCGAAGATAGAGGCTTTCCGCAATCTGGTAGAGGGATGGATAGGCCGCTTGCCTAACGAGGATGCCTACGAGCTGGGTCATAGCATTATCATGGAGAGTGGCATTTCGAAGGACATTTACAGCAGTCGCAACATAGAGGACATTTCGCGACAGGAGAACTTAGAGGAGTTCCTTGGCGGCATGCAGGAGTTTGTGGAATCGCGCCGTGAAGAGGGAATGGGCGAACAGACGGCCCTGAGCGACTTTTTGCAAGAGGTGGCGTTGCTCACCGACCTCGATAGCGATAAGGACGACGAACAGCCGAAAGTGTCGCTCATGACCATCCATAGCGCAAAGGGCCTGGAGTTTCCTACGGTTTTTGTCGTGGGCTTGGAAGAGAACATCTTCCCGTCGCCCCTGTGTACCAATTCCATGCGCGAGTTGGAAGAGGAACGGCGGCTGCTGTATGTGGCCATCACCCGTGCCGAGCGTCACTGCATCCTTACTTGTGCCGAGAATCGTTTCCGCTATGGCCGTATGGAGTACGACACCCCCTCACGTTTTATCCGAGACATCGACCCGCAATTGCTCCACGTCGTTTCGCAGAAAGCGCAGTTCGAGGACGATAGCGACTTCTGTGCATCGGGAAAACGGTCACCGTGGTTGCAACGTTCCGACTCCTATCGCTCCGACTATATGCAGCAGCCCCGGCCGGTGGCTTCGCAGTTCCGTGCCGACCCTCAGCCCCGTGCCGTTGCTCCACGAAGGGAAGAGCCGCTCGTCGACCCGTTCTCGCCGTCGTTTCGGCAGCAGCTCAACATGGCATCGGGCGGGCGCTTCCGCTCTGTGGGCCGTTCCGTCCCTTCGCCTGCAGAGGGTGGGGGCGGAAACTCGCTTCGCGAAGGCAATGTCATTGAGCACCAACGGTTTGGTATTGGGACCGTGGTCAGGGTAGAGGGAACGGGCGAGAACGAAAAGGCCACCGTCGAGTTTACGAATGCCGGTACTAAACAGCTGCTCCTGAAGTTCGCGAAATTCAAAGTTATAAAGTGAGACAAGGCCAAAGTTTGCAAACCACGCATGGCATAATGGTGGCTTTAGCGCAAAAAAAGTATAAAATGTTGCCGTGAGCTGTTGTTTTCACAATTATTATTTGTAATTTTGCGTTCGCAATTCATGCAAACATTCCATTACATTATTAATATATTTTAGAACTATGACAATCAACGAATTCAACTTTGCCGGTAAGAAGGCAATCGTGCGCGTTGACTTCAACGTGCCCCTCGACGAGAATGGTAAAATTACCGACGACACCCGTATTCGTGGTGCCCTGCCTACACTGAAGAAGATTCTGGCTGATGGCGGTGCCCTGATTATTATGAGCCACATGGGAAAGCCCAAGGGCAAGGTAAACCCCAAGTTCTCCCTGGGTCAGATCAAGGATGCCGTGGCAGCTGCTCTGGGCGTTCCCGTCGCTTTCGCTCCCGACTGTGCCAAGGCTCAGGAGGCAGCAGCCCAACTGAAGATGGGCGAGGCTTTGCTGTTGGAGAACCTGCGCTTCTATCCTGAGGAGGAAGGCAAGCCCGTGGGCATCGAGAAGACCGATCCTGCTTACGAGGAAGCCAAGAAGGCTATGAAGAAGAGTCAGAAGGAGTTTGCCAAGACGCTTGCTTCATACGCAGACTGCTATGTGATGGATGCCTTTGGCACCGCTCACCGCAAGCATGCCTCTACCGCTGTGATTGCCGACTACTTCGACAAGGACTCGAAGATGCTGGGCCTGCTTATGGAGAAAGAGGTGACCGCCGTCGACAATATCCTTTCCAACATCAAGCGCCCCTTCACCGCTATCATGGGTGGTTCGAAAGTCTCTACCAAGATTGGTATCATCGAGAATCTGCTGGGCAAGGTCGACAATCTCATCCTTTGCGGTGGCATGACCTATACCTTCGCTAAGGCTCAGGGTGGTGAAATCGGTAACTCTATCGTTGAGTTGGATAAGCTCGATGTGGCTCTCGATGTCATCAAGAAGGCTAAGGAGAATGGTGTGAACCTCGTGCTGGGCACCGATTGCATTGCTGCCGACAAGTTTGCCAACGATGCCAATACGCAGGTGTGCCCCGCCAACGCTATTCCCGAAGGATGGGAAGGCTTGGATGCCGGTCCTGAGACGCGCAAGGCTTTTGCCGAGGCTATCGAGAATGCCAAGACTATTCTTTGGAACGGTCCTGCCGGCGTGTTCGAGTTCGATAACTTCATCGGTGGCTCGAAGGCTATTGCCGATGCCATTGCCAAGGCTACGGCCAATGGTGCCTTCTCGCTCAT
>CAJONO010000227.1 GCA_905235905.1 uncultured Prevotella sp. | reverse complement strand
AGCCTGCAAACTGAGCCTGTGCCGTCCATTGGGGTGTAAACACAATAGTTTCCGTCTGTGCTTGTCCAATCAGCACAGCCGCAGCCAAAGCCAGTGTCAATAGGATATTTCTTGTCATCGTTGACTTTCTTAAAGTTAATTATTCTGCAAAGATAATCTAATCTGAGCGAAATGCAAAATAAATTTCCATTTATTTTTATTTCAAATGTGCAGTCTGTTTTCGACCTATGGTCCAAGCAATCTATAAGTCACGGGTAAGCATCAGGCGATAGTCCACGGGCGACATGCCGATGGCATCCTGGATGCGGCGTTGTAGCGTACGCACGTTCGAGAAACCTGCCTCCTCGGCAATGACGGCAATGGTGTAGTTGGGTTTTTCGCGCAACAGTCGCAAGGCAGCCAGCGTGCGCAGGTTGTCGATGTATGCCTCGGGAGTGCGGTGGATGGTCTGCTTGCGGAAGAGCTGTGCCAGACGTGCCTGACTTACACCGAGCATCTCTGCCAGTGCGCGGGCATCGAAATCGGGGCGCAGATGGGGGCGCTCCTTCTCAATGCGCATCTCAATCAGCGCCATCAGCTGACCGTCGTCCCGTAGGTCGGCATTGCGCTGTCGTTCGACGTGGCCCTCCATGATTTCGCGTGCCACCTCCGTACGACGGCGCAGTTCAACATCCCACTCCAGGCGTTCCGACAAGTCAAGGTTACGGCTCACCATACGGACCAGTTCATCCTTCAGCCGTTCCACTTCTTGACGCAGGAAGGCTATCTCGTCCTGATATTTCTTGATGTCCTCTTTCATCTCTTACCTATTACTTTTCAGTGACAAATAACTGCAGGAATCCGCTCAATTCGAAGATTTCCTCCACGTCCTCGCTCATTCCCTTGAGAACGACCTTGTGACCGTTGGCGCGTGCGTGCTTGAAGATGTTGAGCAGGATGCGCAGGCCACTGCTGGAGATATAGTTCAGTTCACTGCAATCGAAGACGATGTCGCAGTCCTTACGTTCAAAGACGGCTGCGAGGTCGCGGTCGGCTTGACTGCTGGCCACATTGTCGAGGTCGCCGCAAAGGGCAGCCACGAGTCGGCCTTCTTGTTCGTTAATCGTGATGTTCAACATAATCTTTTCTATTTATTTTTTTACCCTTTTACTTTTTTATCTTTAATAATCTTCAGCACGTTATGTCCGTCAATGCGTTGGTAGTCCAGTGCGTCGGCCATCTGATGGATGAGCATGATGCCGAGACCTCCCGGGGGGCGCTCGTCGGCAGGGACAGACAGGTCGGTGGGTGACTCGGCGGTGGGGTCGAAAGGCTGTCCGTCATCGTCGATGGTCAGCGTGATTCCTTGTTCGTCGATGGCTGCCTGGAGCGTGATGGCTGTTGCCTGTCCGTGATTGATGATGTTGGCTACGGCTTCTTCTACGGCGAGGCGCAGGCGTTTGGCCTCACGGTCGCCGATGCCGGCCTGGGCAGTGACTTGGGCGATGAAGGGCTTGAGCTTCCCGATGTCGTCCATGGATGAAGAGATGGAGAGCTCTTCCTGAGGTAAGCGCCCCTTCGGGTCGGAGGAGGGCTTTAGCCACTTGATGGCTAACATCGTAATATCATCGCTCTGTTCGGCGTCACCAGCATGACGGTGCACCTCGGACTCCATGAGTTCTATCAGCTGCCGTGCGGTATTGGTGGTATGTTCGAGAGCCAACAGGTGTATGTGCTTTCTGCCGAGTTGCTCGCCGGCAGTGTTCTTGGCCTCGCTGAGTCCGTCGGTATAGAGGAAAAGCATGTCGCCGGGCTGTAGCTGAGTCTGCTGTCCCTCGTAGTCCCAGTCGGGTAGGGCACCTACGGGCAGGTTATGTTTGATATCCAGCGGGTGACCGGCTACGAAGGGTATTTCATGGCCGGCATTGCAGTAGTCGAGATGACCCGTAGTGAGGTTGAGGATGCCCACGAACATAGTGATGAAATCACCGCCGGTATATTCTTCGCAGAGATTGCGGTTCATGGTATTCACAATATCAGTAGCACTATCGGCATGACGTGCTTTACTGCGGAACATCGACCTCATCACAGCCATCAGCAGGGCAGCAGGTACGCCCTTGCCGCTCACGTCGCCGATACAGAAGACGAGGCGCCCTTCGTTCAGGAAGTAGTCGTAGAGGTCGCCACCCACATCGCGGGCTGGTGTCTGCGAGGCATAGAGATCGATGTCTGCATGTTCGGGGAATGGTTTTGGCAACAGGGCCATCTGGATATTATGGGCGATGGTTAACTCGCGGTCAACCGCAGCCTTCTGTGCAGCAATGGGGTCGGCAATCCCTTTGATCTGACGGCGACAGAACAGATAGATGGCAATCAGACCGACAATCATCGTCAGGAGGATGATGATGTTCAGCCGCCGTCCATTGTGGAAGATAACCTCCTCGGGCACCACAATGACCATCGTCCAATCCACGTATTTAAAGGAACGGTAGTACAGCCTTGACTTCACACCATCAATCTCCGTCAGGCAGGTACCTCGATTGGCCAGCATCATTTTGCCAACCTCCTCGTCGAAATGTTGCAGCATGCGCTGTTTGTCGGGATGTATGACGTAGGTACCTTCCCGGTCAATGATAAAGAAGTAGGATTGGTGCTGTTGTCCTTTCTCGTAGTTGTTGTTAATCTTGCTGATGTCTTCCATGAGCTCGCTTCTCAACCACTCCAACGACATGTCGGCAGCCAGCAAAGCCACAGGGCGTCCGTCGCGATTGTGGATGGGAACGACGTAGGTGGTCAGCAGACGCGGCTCCTGGTTGCCGGCGAACTGCTGACTCTCGTAGTAGGGCTTGGTCCAGCTGCTTTGGTCCTTCTTCAACTGCTCTTGGAACCATTCCCCATAGAAGTAGCTGTTATACGTGCTGTCAATCCTCGACACCACAATGCTGTCTGCCTTGTCCTTTCTGGCACAAGGCACGAATACCCGCCCTTTGCTGGGATAATAGTCTTGCAGGAACAACATGGCGCAGCAGACAATGCTTGGGTTCTGCCTGACAATACGTTCCATGTGGCTGAACATCTTGTCGGGATTGTCAATGTCGCGCTCAATGTCGTGGACGTTGTTGTCGGCAGCCACATGGACATCAGACAGTTTGCGGCGTATCTCCTGATGATTCTCGAGCAGAAAGCCCAGATAGCGCTCCCTGGCCTCGTCAATCATATATTCCCTCACCGTATAATACACTACGCCGGCAATGACAGCCATCATTACCAGAACCACCGCCATGATGCGGTAGGTGAGTCGTGCCGACAGGGATTTCTGCATACTTAACAACGATTGCCTTGCAAAAGTAAACAAAAAAACTCGAAGTTCAAAACTTCCTGCTGTTTTTTTCTCACACCGAGTTTATTTTATCCTCACATCGAGGGTTATTTTTCTCACACAGAAGGGTATTTATCTCACACAGAGCCACAGAGGACACAGAGTTGGGCACAGAGAAGAATATAAGATTCTCCGTGAAACTCCGCGGCTCTGCGCGAGAAAGAAAAACATACAGAAATTTGGCTGTTCTCATAAATAGTCGTACCTTTGCACCCGTCAAAAAGCCGAAGATAATAAACGGCAAACAATAAACAAACAGGAACAATTAGAAATCGTACAATGATGAAAAAGTATTTTGCTATTATGGTCGTCGTTGCAGCTGTGATTCTTCTCACGGGCTGCAGCAAGGATGATGAAAAGTTGAGTCCCCAGGAGTTTGCCCGCCTGTTGACCAGTACGACGTGGGCAGGAACGCACCAGTCGCAGCACAAGAGCATGGGCAGCTGGTCGTCCAACGCACCGCAGGACGTGGTCATCGTCTTTGAGCGTGCCAACGCCAGTGCCACCAGTGGAACGGGCTATCAGTTGGAGTTCAAGTCCTCTTCTTACACTGAGGACCAGTTTGAGCGTAAGTCGGCCATCAGCTGGGAGATTCATGGTGACCAGTTCATCATCAACTATGCCGCTGGATGGGACAAGTCGTACATGATATATACCGACAACGAGTGCCATCTCAATGCCAGCAGCTTCAGCGGCATCCTTTACACAGACAGCGACCACCGCTTCCTCTACACCTACGTGAAGAGTAGTTTTAACGACTGGGCAAAGTACTGGAACAAATGATAGTGGTGTTCGTATAATTAGATATTTTTCTTTTATAATTTAAAAAACGTATGAAAAAGTTATATAAATTCCAGCCCGGTATTCTTGGCGACGGTCATGTTGTCAATGTTGGCGTAGGCGTGAGATTCTAATTCATCATTAACACCATGAGATTAAGATAATGGATGATAGCCGCCATCCTCTAAAATAATGATGCCGTTAGGGACGACAATGCCTCCTAACCCTATAGGGCTCCCTCCTGTAACCATCAGCGTGGGAGCCTTTTTTATAGATCAATATCCCTTTTTGTAACTTCGCAGGGATTAAACAAAAAGGATAACATAGACCAATCACCACCGCACCTCGAGACGCTGCGGACGGAAGGGGCCAGAAATTAGCCGGATATTTTGGTGATTAGTGCACAGCGGAACCGCATTCTATGCTGAATTCCAAACATTAATTGATATTTAACTATATATTTAACATTTCACAGATTAAGCAATTTCCTT
>CAJONO010000226.1 GCA_905235905.1 uncultured Prevotella sp. | reverse complement strand
TTTGCCAGCGACTCTCAGAGTTCGATGAAGTGCAACCAGCTGTCTGGCAGCCACTCCATGAGGGTCACGACATAATAAAAGGCGTTTGCTTTGACATATTAACAAAGAAACTATATGGAAGAAAAGAAATATCCTATAATTGAAGAAGAGGAAGATTTTGGTAGCTTAACAGCTGCAGAGCCAATGGTAGCACTTGCCTATCCTACAAGGGAGCCTGTCAGAGTCTTGGGCTGTGGCGAAGACAGGTTTTTTGATGATGGCAAGACACCTTCTTTTGGGCCGGCAACAATAGAGCAAGCGGTCAATAACCTTCGAAAAGCAGAACACCAGTTCGCTATTGGCCAATGGATGTCAGGAGATGTGTTCTTCCTAAAAACCCGTAAAATGATAGAACAATATGCCTCTTAGATTCTCTGAAGTCGCTTGGAAAAGTTGGGAGGGCATCATAAAGTATTATACAGAGAACTATGGAGCACAGGCCATTCGAAATTTGACTGACAACTTTGAAGCCAAGGTACACAGCATTGAGCAGTTCCCTGAAAGTGGAACTCCTGAACCTTTAGCTTCGGACTTAACACCAACCTATCGTTTCTTTTATATTTCTACATATTTGAAAGTAATATATTATGTGGATTATGTGGAAGACTGCATAAAAGTCGCAGACATATGGGATGCCCGCATGAGTCCTCAAAAACTTCGTGGCAAATTGCATGGGGGAAGGCGGTTTTAATCTAAATTTCCTCCTTTTTTCATGTTTTTTTCTCTCCTCATCAAAAAATAATCTCCGAATCGCTTGGCGGTTCGGATTTTTTGTCGTATCTTTGCCAGCGACTCTCAGAGTTCGATGAAGTGCAGCTTACTATCCGGCAGCCACTCCATGAGGGTCACGACATAATAAAAGGCGTTTACTTTGACGCTCTGTTCTTGACATACTGAAATCTTGCAACTTTCAACACGGTCATGAACATAGCGAGGGTAGATGCTCCTATGGTGTGTTTATACAGACATTCCTTGTAACCTTGTAACAGCTTTTATAGGGAGTATATTCATATCATTGTGGGCTCTATGCTTGCTCGTTCAATCCGTGTGGGCATGCAAGAGCCTCAGTATGTGGGACGAGTAAGAGTATAGTTCCCACATCTTTTTTATGCCGTAACTGAAACAATCCAACAACTTTTAGAGGCCGAATCTGGGGGCAAGGAGGCAAAAAGTGTTGTATGAAGAAAAAAATATTCTTATTTGCTATCTGTCTTTTGGCAATCTGCTTGAAGATACATGCAGCAGATACTTATTACAAAACGCTGCAAGTTGGAGGAACGCTTAGAATTTCGGCTGTTAGGCCTGATAACACACACTCTTTCGCTAACAGTTATGAAAATGCAAATACATCTGTAGCAAGCGTTTCCGTTGAAAAGGCTGGAACTGTTGAAGATAAGTTCCCAAGTCAATATGACCAATGGGGACGGCCAACAGCCTATACCACATATATACGTACCAAATACGACTTTATTATTACAGGATTACAATCAGGAATAACGACCATTAATTTGGGATATAAAAATGGTGGGAAGTTCAGTGGCTACGAAACTTATGTCATTACAGTCGTTGACGTTAAATCCATTAGTATTCAGTCGGAGGTACACCTATACTTGGGAACTTGCTATAAAGTTCCTGTTACGATTTTGGAACAAGGAGCCGATGCACGTTTAACATGGAAAAGCGCTAACCCTTCTGTTGCATCGGTGTCGAGTGACGGTACAATCTGCGGTAACTCTATCGGAGAAACGACCGTCACTTGTACAGCCTACAACGGTATTAGTGCCACCTGTTCTGTTTACATCTACCCATATTGGGTTACAAGCATCACCATCAACCACCAGGACTGTTGGATGTACGAGGGTGACAAAGTTTACCTTGCAGCAACAGTATTGCCTGAAAACGCGACTATCAAACAGGTGAAATGGTCTTCTTCCAATCCTAATATTGCCACTGTTGACCAGGAAGGTGTCGTAACAGGAGTCTCGGCAGGTGAGTGCGACATCTATGCTACCGCTACCGATGGCAGTGGAGTAAGAGGGGTCAGCAAGGCACATGTCAGCAAAAGGAAAGTTGTCGCAACTTCTGTTTCGTTCGACCAGACTTCGGTTGAGATGCGGAAGGGTGAAGAGCAGGCCCTGACAGTCACAATATTGCCAAACAATACATCGAACACGAAGTTGACATGGACCTCAAGCAATCCAGACGTGGCTTCAGTTAGCGAAGGCGTGGTTACAGCAGTCAATCCGGGACAGGCTGTTATTACCGCCACAACCACAGATGGCAGCAACCTGTCGGCGACTTGTAACATAACCGTTTTGGGTGATGATAGCTTTAACACACTGTCCCTTTCCGATGTGACAATTGCAAAAGGTGCATTTGCCGTACTGCCAATAGCAATGACCAATGAGAAGGAAATCGTTGCCATGCAGTTCGAACTGGAACTTCCAGAAGGTATTTCTGTAGTAACGAATGGAAACAATCAAATCGTCGCTTCGTTGTCAAACCGTAGTGATAACCATACGCTGTCATCTTCAGAGTTGGCAAACGGTAATTGCCAGTTCGTGGTGCTGGCGATTCCCACAAAGCCTTTCAAAGGCAATGAAGGCACTGTTGTAAACGTCCAACTGAAGACTAACAGCACACTGGAACTGGGCAGCTACATTGCCAGAGTGAAAAACATCGAGCTTACCATGCAAGAGGAAAGTACGTTGAGCGTACTAAAGCCAAGCGATGCACAGTCTACACTAACTGTGACCGATGTATTGTTAGGCGACGTGAATGGCGACGGAATGATTACCGTAACCGATGCCGCTTCTGTCGTGAACCGTATTCTACAGAAAGCGCCTCAGGGCTTTATTCCCGATGCGGCTGATGTAAACGGTGACGGTGCCATAACCGTGACAGATGCTGCAAGTATTGTGAACATGATTTTAAGTGGAAATTAATAAAAGGTATACTAAAATGAAAAAGAAACTATTATTGTTGACGGCATTGGCCTTGGCAATAGGCAATGCTATGGCAGATGAAATTGTGACAGACAACATGACGATTCCGCAAGGCGGAACGGCTGTCATGAATGTGGAGTTGAACTCTACCGAGAGTGAATACATGGGCTTTGAGTTCAAACTGGCGTTGCCAGAGGAAATTGTTGCCGTAGAGGGATCGGCCAAGCTGGGCGAGAGGTTTAACGGCATGGATCACTCTTTGGGCATGTCACGTCTGACCAATGGAGAGAATGCCGGCAAATATCAGTTCGTGTGTCTCTCATTTACCGCAAAGGCCATTCCCGACACAAAGGGAGTGCTGCTTTCTGTTACCTTGTCGGCAGACGAGTCCTTGGAAGTAGGCGAAACGGTTCAGGCGACTTTGTCGGGCATAGAATTTTCAACGACAGAATCACAGAAGGTAGTCTTTGACGATCTCGTTTTCACCATCACCATCGGCGAACCTGATGACGGACGCATCAAGTTCGATGAGAATGCCATATCGCTACCTTCCTACACGGCTGGCGAGAAGGGCAACGTCTCGATGAGGCGCACCGTCAAGGCCGGGCAGTGGAGTACCATCGTGCTGCCCTTCACGCTGACCAAGGCCAAGGCCGAGGCCGCCTTTGGCAGCGACGTGCAGCTGGCAGAATTCAGC
>CAJONO010000225.1 GCA_905235905.1 uncultured Prevotella sp. | reverse complement strand
GTACGGCACCAACTACATTGCCGTGATGCCCACAAACCTCTACGGCCCTAACGACAACTTCCACCTTGAGAACTCGCACGTCATGCCCGCCATGATGCGCAAGGTCTATCTGGCCAAGCTCATCCACGAGGGGGCTTGGGACAAGATTGCCATCGACCTGGACAAGCGGCCCGTGGAAGGCGTTGACGGCTCGGCCCCTCGTGATACCGTTATTTCGATATTACGAAAGTACGGCATCTCCGACAACAAGGTCGTGCTCTGGGGCACCGGCACCCCGCTTCGTGAGTTCCTCTGGAGCGAGGACATGGCCGATGCCTCGGTACACGTGCTGCTCAACGTGAACTTCAGCGACATCATCGGCATCGAGAAGTACTCCAGCGTACACTACGGAGCTACGACCGACGGCGCCGTCGACCGCAACCACTCGGCCGGTCGCGGCGGAGCCATCCCCTCGCTGGGCGAGATTCGCAACTGCCACATCAACGTGGGCACCGGCAAGGAGCTCACCATCCGCCAGCTCTCCGAGCTCGTGGTCAAGGCCGTAGGCTTCGAGGGTACCGTCGAGTTCGACGCCACGAAACCCGACGGCACCATGCGCAAGCTCATCGACGTCTCGAAGCTTCACTCCCTCGGATGGACGCACAAGGTAGAGATTGAAGACGGCGTGAAGAAGCTCTTCGACTGGTACAAACAGTCGCTCGAGCATGCCTGACTCCCATCAGCACCGATTTTCTGCTGCTCCGAAAGCCCTTCGGAGATAACGTGAAAAGCCAATGGAAACGGCACATGTTGAATTACCTCGCAATTCAGCATCGATTAGCTCGCAACTCATACTGAACTATCGGCTAATTCGTGCTGAATTGCGAGGTAATTCAGTATGACATAAAAAAACAGGAGGCAGCACCAACTGGTCTGCCTCCTGTTGCTATGCGTGGAATGACTGCTATTCCTCCTCGTCGTCCCAGAAGTCAGCGCGACGACGAGCGTCGGCTCCCGATGCAGTCGAGACAGACGAGCCAAAGCCCATAGATTCTGAGGCCCCCATCAGCTGTTGCAGTTTGATAAGCACTACGGTTGTTGTTGGATTCTGATATGTCTTTTTCATAAGTTGTTTCCTCCTTGTCTTTACTTAATGATTACTTTTGTTCCGTTCACAATATACAGGCCCTTCTTCGGAGTGTCTACGCGCTGACCCTGCAGGTTGTAGAACTCACCGTTCTTCATGTTACGGCTAACAGCGCTGATGCCTGTTTCCTCGTCGCCAAACAGGAAGCTAAGCGAACGGGCAGCGGCGGGCACATCTGTGGCTTTCAGGTAAGCCTTGCCGGCGGGAACGGTGCTGGCGGCTGTCACCAGATGGAACTCACCACTCTGCAGAATATACACCTCGTTGGCAGCGCAGTCGTAGGCCGTTACGGCAGCATACAGCTTGTTCGTACCCTCGTAGGATGCATCGGCCTTCACGGGAATGCTATAAGCCGTACTGGCCGTACCCTTCAGAATTACGCCACTGTTAGCAGGCAGTTCGTCGACGCTGGTCAGCGTCACGGCATTCTTCGTGATGTTCGTCACCACGTAGGCAGCAGTCAGGCCAGTAGCACTGCTGAAGTCGAGGCCGTAGGCAGAGGCGAGGGAAGAGTAGCCAGAGGAGGCGATGGTGCCGGCAACATGAGCCAGACTAACAAGTGTGAGTGTGAAGTTCTTGAAGGCAATCCAGTTGAAGTTGGCATCCTTTATCTTAATGCCGAGAGTAAGGTCTTCAGAACCGTCAAGAGTTACATCGACCGAATATGTGCCATATACCAAGCCGGCAGAGAACGTGATTCCTTCGGTGGTGCTGCTGGTCTCGCTGTTGGCGTATAGTGTGAACCCAGTCGGTGTTTCGGTAGCGTGGCTGCCCTCAGAGGCTGCACGAATGAATCCTGTTACGCGGTAGGTACCGGCTGCCAAGCCTGATATGGCAGTATGAGAAATGCTCTGATCGGCAAGAACAGCAGCCGAATTTTCACCACCTGTCCATACCCATGCTTCTGCAAATGGCGTTGTTATTTGTGCCACATCTGTTGAATGTGTATTTCCGTGGAATTCGGAAGATGTTGACGACCATGCTGTAACAGTCCCCCAGTCCACTACTGTCTCACAGTTGGCATTCTCCACGGCGCCAGTCATATCAGAATTTGGTGTTGTCTGTGCTTTCACTGCTGTCATGTAAACAGTTGGCAGGGAGGCAGAAGCAGTATTATATTCACTCTCTGTTGTTACGGCAGAGGCTGCTGTTACGTTTGTAGCCCAGTATGCCTGGCCAGCAGCATCGAGACTTGCTACTTTAGTATCATACACAGCCTTGTTGGCAGCATAGAGGATGGTGTAGTCCATATCGGTGACGGCAATAGACGTAATGTAATTGTTTCTTTCTTCTTTGAATCCGAAAGTTCCATCAGCAGTAACCTGATAATAGACAGTTCCTGTCGTTGCCGTTCCAATCAAAGTACCATTCACGGGAGCACTGAGAGTCGTATTTGTTTGAATAGTCACCAACTGCCCTGCTGTGCAATTCAAAATACCGATATTACGGGAACCATTACCCTGTGTTAAACCGTTTGAATTAACAGTCCAGTTTGTTCCAGAAGAGCCACTGTTATCCAAGACCAATCCTGCTAAATCACCATTGGCAAAATAGCAAGTGGCTCCATTGATAGTAGCAGTTTTGCTATAGTCAATGCCACTGGATTTTTCCCATGATGCAGTCTTAAAGTTCCAACTGGTCTTGATGGCCACGAATTCTGCCTGCAACGTAGTATTGGCCGTAACAGTAAAGGCGTAGGTTGAGTTACGGGAAACGTATTCCTCTCCGCTCTTCCAACCGTTGAATACATAGCCGTCTTCAGGGGTTGCAGTTACAGTAACAGAATTGCCAGAACCAACATATCCGCCAATGGCCCCAGAAGTAATTGCAGCGGTACCGTATGAGACATTATTCGCAGCCACCTCTACTTTATAAGCAGCAGACTGACTCATCATTTCAATATAAGCACCATTTACAGCAGGGTATAGTTTAATATCTGCATCAGTAAAGTAAGTATCGGCATACGTGTACTGTTCGTAACGTACGGTAGTTCTTCCCTCTGTTGAAGGTGTCGCCTCCGTACGGAAAAAAACTGTTCCGTCACTATTATATGCAAAAACAGCTTCTACAGTAGCACCGTTCAAATCGTCTTTGAAATTGGTCCAATCGAAATTGCTGCTAAATGAAACGTTGCTACCATTCTTGTCATCCCAGTTGTCTGCGCGGATATTGAAACGTTCAACATCTGTCGCGTCCACGACTTGAACTCCTCTGAATTTATAGTTCTCCCATGAATTTGTACCAATCATCGTGTTGGTAAACTTGAAGTAGTAGGCATTCCCCTTTGACATGGTGATAGGTCGTATCGCTTCAGTCCATACTTGAGTGGTACAATTTCCGATTGTGGGATAATCGGGAAGTGTTGGCATACCATCCTCAGCGATAGCCTCATTGCCTGTTATTTCAAGATAGGAATGGTCAACTGTGAGATATGGATGGATTGTCTCTGCTGTGATGTTATAACCACAGGCATCGTAATAATACGTCTCTGAACTGGATGTTGTTATTGTATTGCGAACAAAGACGTTTGTTCCTTTACGATAGATATACATTTCTACAGTAGCACCATTGAGGTCAGATACAAAAGTATTCCAGTCAAGACCTGCCCCATATGAGTAATAATTATAGAGGTTTGCATCCCAGCCATAATTGTCAGCACGCAGGAACATATACTCCGTTGAACTGCCATCATTAATGCACAAACACCAGTTATTGTAATTTGCACCACTATTGTTGTGGTTCACGAACGTAATATGCTTGCCTCCATTGCCAGTGATGGAAAAATCGGAGGATGATCTGGGGACGTTAAAGGCAGAAGTGAAGTCTGTAGCACCCACCGTCTCTATGACATCTGCCCACGCATTACTCACTCCCACGCCCAGCAACGCAGCGACGAGGGACACTCTCATTGAATTGAGTAGTTTCTTTTTCATTGTTTTTTTGAAATTTGATTAAAAATTAGTAGTTGTAAGTTCGTTTGTTCAGTTCATCGGTTTGTCGTCTTGGCAGGGGCTGGGCTCAGAAGCGTATTGACACAAAAAAAGCGCAGACCCGTCCATATTCTCCGACAGGCCTGCGACAGCCTCTAATACGTCTATGGTGAAGTCTACGCTGAGCGTAGCTTCAATAACGTATTAGTAATGCTCATTAAAATCTCTTTTGAGGTCGCAGTTCGTCGGAGAAATTGAGCATCAAAATGTTAGGCGTTTATTCAAACGCGTTGCAAAGTTACTAACAAAGATTGGAATAACGGCAAAAACGAAGCGGAAACATTCAAACATGGGTTTCTTTTAACTTTTGTTAATACTCATGGAAGCACATGTAACCATTCAGCGAATCTACATGAATCATGTTTTTAGAAACAAATTATGCCTATTCGTTTCTGGCTCCGCAATGCGGGCAGATGCCTTTCTGGGGTAGCTCGGCTCCGCAGTGTCCGCACTGGTAGCGTGGTCTGCTGTGGCGTAAATGGCTGCGAATGGCGAAGACATAGTAGGCCACCAGAAGGGGGTAGCCTATATAATATAAGGTGGTGACGCTGAAGACAACGTAGTTGGCAGCGCTGATGCCCATGAGTCCCAAAAAATAGAATGCAGCCTCGCCCGTGGGGAGCTGACGGCGAACGTCGTCGACGGTGGCGATGGCCACAAGGAGCATGGCCCACACTGATAGCAGGAAGAGGGAGAGATGCGGGGGTACGGCAAAGGGATTGAGCGTGGGGTGGTAGTAGTAGTGGCGCCACGATTCGGCGGCAAAGAGCTGGATGGTGCTGTAGAACACGGCGGTGGTGGCCACGAAAAGGCAGAGGGTGGTGGGGTAGGGGGAGCCGATGTCGTTGAAATGGACGATGCGGGCACCGAGCCGCATGAGCCGCCTGACGAGGAAGGCGCTGCCCAACAGCACAAGGATGGCCAAGAAGAGGAGCAGATGGCTGTCGGAGAAGAAGTCGATGAACTGGGAGATGGGGGCATCGGGCGTGACGGCGGGCAGCAGCTCGCGTTCGTGTACCCATCCAATGGTCTGCTGGTCGCGAGCCACTTTCACCCAGATGGAGTCGATGCTGTCGGCTGGCATGGTGGTGATGTCGGCCACGACGATGCGCTCGCCATGACCGATGGCGAAGGTGTCGACGGGCAGGCCGTTGACCGTTTCGGTGGGATGCTGGCTGATGAGCCGTAGGGAGTCGCCCCTGACGATGAAGTTGTAGTTCTGGGTGTAGTGATGGGTGGTGTAGAAGGATATGGAGTCTACTTGCTGGTCGGTGAGGTTCCAGGCGTCGGGCGTCTGGGGTCCCTGACTGTAGCAGGCGCCAAGCAGCAGGCACAGCAGTAAGATGGCTGCCTTCTTCAGGTGGGGTATGGGGCTTTTGCTTTTCATTTGTCTGCCGGCGTGGGGGCAAGGCCCGCATAAATGTTCATTTGACAATGGCGGCAGTCGAACTCCAAGCGGAAGCGCCGGCCGTCGGCCAACTGCAAGCAGAGGGGCTCGCGCCATTCGGGCTGCCGGCCGCCGTGCTTCGGGCAATAGCCCAGCGAATAGCGCAGACAATGGCGGCACTGCATGATGAGGGGGGAGGGGTAGCGGCCCGTTTCGAAGGCGTGGGCGGTGGCGACGCCGCGGTCGTGATAGAAGCGGATGGCCTCGCGGTTGGCCATGTTGTAGAGATAGGGCAGGGGGTAGGGTGGTGGCGCCAGCGTGGCGACGGGGGGCGTGGCGGGCCGCCTTCTGTGCATGGGGTGGGAGGCGATGGCGTTGGCGACGGCCGTGCGACGCATGGCGGCTAACTGGGCAGACGGGATGAAATAGGGAAAGTCTTCGGGGATGCTCACCTCGGTGCATTCGTAGGGGGTGCCTCCCAGCCGGGCCAGCTGTCGGCGCAGGTTGTCGTGCTGGGGCGTCTGTGCCAGCTGGTGCGCGGCGGTGAAGTTGGTAACCACGCCGTCGAGCGTGACGACGAATCCTGTTTCTGTAGGGCGCAGGCTTATGGTGGTCTTGATCTTGCGCTGGGCACTGGGCTTTGCCAGCAGTCGCTCGAACTGGTAGTCGTTGTTACGGTAGAGACGTGTGCCGGGGAGCAGTGATGGCGGCATCTTCAGGGGGAAGATGCGGTTCTTGTCGGCCCTGTTCACGCGGAAGCCTTCCAGCTCGCGATGCTGGTTGACGAAGCACAGGCCGTCGCCATTGGCAAACGTGGCCGTACCTGCCACATTAAACGAGTTGCCACGTATCTCCTTGACGTAACCTACATACTCGCCCATGGCCTTCGGCGTGTCGAACGAAGCAATGTCGGGTTGCCGGCCATGGAGGAAGTAGGTGGTGTAGCCACGGTTGAAGGTCTTGCGTAGGTCTGGCTGGAAAGTGAGGGTCACCTCTCCGCGTGAGGCACGGCAGTATTTGTCAGGATGCTTTCTCACTAATAGGTTGAGCTGCTGGCTGTAGGCAGCGGTAACGTTCTTCACGTAGGCGAGGTCTTTCAGGCGCCCTTCAATCTTGAATGAGGTGGCACCGGCCTCGGCCAGCTCCTCCAAGTGGTCGTACTGGCACAAGTCCTTGAGCGAGAGCAGGTGCCGCTGTTGCTCGATGACGCGCCCATCGGCATCCTTCAGCGAGAATTTCATGCGGCAGAACTGGGCACACTCGCCACGGTTGGCACTGCGGCCGAAGCAGTGGTGGGAGGCATAGCACAGACCGCTATAGCCGACGCACAGAGCGCCATGGACAAACACTTCAAGCTCTGTTTGAGGCACCCGGCGGTGAATGCTGGCAATCTCGTCGACCGACAACTCGCGGGCAAGCACCACACGGCTAAAGCCCTGTGAGCGAAGCCATTCCACCTTCTCGGCTGTTCGGTTGTCGGTCTGTGTTGATGCGTGGAGCGGTAGCTGTAATTCTGGGGGAAGGCGTCTCGACAGCTGTGCCACGCCCATGTCCTGAACCAAAATGGCATCGACGCCGGCACTGGCCAGATTGCTGAGCAGCTGGCAGGCATCTTGCAGCTCGTCGTCGTAGACAATGGTGTTGACCGTGGCATAGACTTTGGCAGAGAACCGATGGGCATAGCTGCACAGTTCGGCAATGTCGCCGATGCTGTTGCCTGCGGCAGCACGGGCACCAAAACGGGGAGCACCGATGTAGACGGCATCGGCTCCGTGGTCGATGGCGGCAATGCCGTACTCCAGATTCTTGGCGGGGGCCAACAGCTCAAGCTCTCTCATTCGATCTTGTTGATGTCGTAGGGTGTTTCCTGATAGACGTAGTAGTTTATCCAGTTGCTGTAGAACAGGTTGGCATGGGCCCGCCACGTGACCACGGGCGGTTGTTGCGGGTCGTTGTGGCGGTAATAGTTGCGTGGCACTTCCACGTCGTTGCGGATGTCCTTGTCGCGGCGATACTCATTGTCGAGCGTGAGGGGCGAATATTCCAAATGGCCCGTGACGAAGAACTCGCGGCCTCCACGGGCCATGACGATGCTCACGCCACTGTCCTGCGACTCGGCAATCAGCGTCAGCGCCGGGCAGGCCTCGATGTCGTCTTTATGAATCTCGGTATGGCGGCTGTGGGGCATCATGAACTCGTCGTCGAACCCTCGGAATATGGGCAGTTGGGCGTTGAGCGGATGCTGGGAGAAGATGCCGAACATCTTCTTGGCAAGCGGATATTTGGGCACACCATAATGATAATAGAGGCCTGCCTGGGCTGCCCAGCATATATAGAGGGTTGAGGTGACGTGGGTCTTGGCCCATTGGAATATCTCCTTGATTTCGTCCCAGTAGCTCACTTCCTCATACTCTAACTGTTCTACCGGGGCGCCGGTGATAATCATCCCGTCGAACTTCTCGTTGCGCATGGAGTGGAAGTCGCGGTAGAACATCATCATGTGTTCGATGGGCGTGTTCTTGGGTGTATGGCTCTTCAGCTTCATGAAGCTGATGTCTATCTGAAGCGGGGTGTTGGAGAGAAGGCGTATCAGGTCGGTCTCGGTGGTTATCTTCAGTGGCATGAGGTTCAGGATGACGATGTGCAGCGGGCGTATGTCTTGTGAGTGGGCCCGTGTATCGTCCATCACGAAGATGTTTTCTTTCTTCAGTATGTCGATGGCAGGCAGCCGGTCGGGGAGTCGTAGTGGCATTGTGTTTCGGTTTAAGCGTTTCTTACTTGACGTGAATGACGATAGCCGACACGTTGTCGAAGCCGCCGGCCTCCTCGGCTGCAAGGCATAGGGCATGGGCATCGGCACCTTCGGCGAGCAGGCGCTCGATGGTGGCATCGGGCACCATGTCGGAAAGACCGTCGCTGCAGAGCAGGAACACGTCGCCAACTGCTACGTCGGCAGTATATTTCACCATGTCGATATAGCTTGTCGTGCAGCCACCGCCAATGCAATTGGTAATCACGTTGGTGTGCTCACTGCGCCCTAACAGGTTGCTGAGCGAGTGGTCGGTAGACACTTGCTGTAATTGGCCGTTGCGCATCCGGTAGAAACGGCTGTCGCCACAGTTCATCCAAAAGAAGTCGCCCTGATAGTAGACCAAGGCAACGAGCGTGGTGCCCATGCCAAAATACTGGGCGTCTGATTTGCCTTTGGCATCGATGATGTTGTTGATGCTGTCTAACCAGTCGCAGATTGTCTCGTAGAGGCTACCGGGTTCTAAGCCTTCAGGCATGTCGTCAAAGAAGAACTGAAGGTTGTGCAGCACGTCGCTACTGGCCACCTCGCCACTGTTGTGGCCTCCCATACCGTCGGCCAAGGCAATGAGACTGCGCCCAGCCTCGTCCGTGTTGATGGTTGTGGCATGCTCTCCGTCGCGAATAAACTGCCCGTTGACATAGAGCATGTCTTCATTGTTAGTCCTGACACAGCCCACGTGACTGGCTGCCGTGATATGTAATTCGAACATAAGTGTGCTTGTTTTTGGGATTACCGCTAATTGATTGTTACTTGCAGGCTGATATTGGCAATAGTAACGATATCGCCATTTTTAATCGACATCTCGACTTCGGGCTGCAAAACGTGGTCGTTGAGCTTAGTGCCATTCGATGAATGCTTGTCGGTGATGCTCCAGCCTGTGCCTGCCTTGTATTTGAGCTGGGCATGCACACCTGACACGTACATGTTGTTCTGGAAATACTGGGAGTAGGGTCCCTGCTTGCGGCCTATCACCGCTCCGTTGATGCCTTGTATACGAATGCCTAAGGAGTTGTTGTAGAGTTGCAGCATGGGCAAGCCTCCCGGCCCTGCCATTTGGGGTGAGCTGTTGGGCTGCATTCTGGAACTTGTCACGAACGAGCTTTGCGAGGTGAAGCGTGACGACAAGGACATGGAGAACGACGTCTTTCCTGCTAAGCCACGCTGGTACTCTTCTGGTGTGACCATCAGACCGCCACAGTTTGTACAACGGCGTCCTATGCCCACACGACCACAGCGATTGCAATAAAGCAAAGCCTGCCCACATTGGTCACAAAAGTGGGAGTCGTCTTCAATCTCTTCTTTACAGTTCGGGCAAATAATCATAATGCTTCAATTTTCGGATTTACGATTCATGCAGCTCACCGCATCACACATCTTTTATGTCTTCAGGCTGGATGAGCTGATAGGTTTCTTTGGTTACCTGGTCGGGTGGCATCTGCGACACACGGATGCTGAGCTGCTGAATGGTGGCGTCGAGCAGATTACGCATCTCACGGGCATTGCCGAAGCCCTCGTCTTTGCGCATGACCATCTTGTTGATGATGTCGAGAGCCTTGTACTCGGCTGTAGGCGATAGAGTGTACTGGTCTTTCTGGGCCATTTTCTTGAAGATGGACAGCAGCTCGTCTTCACTGTAGTCGTCAATGTGCAGCTTGTGGGTGAAACGGCTGGCAAGGCCGGCATTCATCTGCAGGAACTCTTCCATCTTGTCGCGGTAGCCTGCGGCGATGACCACAAACTTGCCACGGTCGTCTTCCATGCGCTTCATGAGCGTGTCGATGGCTTCCTTGCCATACTGGTCGTTCTGGTCGCTGAGCGTGTAGGCCTCGTCGATGAAAAGAATGCCGCCCATGGCCTTGTCGCACATGGAGTTGACAATCTTTGGCGTCTCACCCATGTATTTGCCCACCAGCGTGGCACGACTGGCCTCGATGACTCGCGAGGTGGGCAGAATGTCCATAGACTGTAGCACCTCGCCCATCTTGCGGGCTATCGATGTCTTTCCAGTGCCGGGGTTACCGGTGAGTATGAAGTTCATGGCCATTTGCTGCACTTTTCCGGCACCCATGGCGGCACGTTGCTTCATGAACATGCTCTGTACGGCCAGGCGTCGGATGGCATTCTTCACCGAGAGCATACCGATAAAGTCGTCGAGCTCGTTGAGAACCTCGTCGAGCGGGCGGGCTGCCTCGCTCTGCATCATGGGCAGGTCGGCCGTGGTGAGACGGTACATGTCGTCGAGCGAGAAGCCTTCGGCAATGTTGTCGCTGACCTGTACGCCTGGCATGCTCATCTGCTCTACCAGCCTCTGGCTCTGACGCTCTACGGTCTCGTCGAAGATGCGTCGTGCCTCGCGGGCATTGCCGAAGTTCTTGTCGCGGCGCAGGTAGAGCTGTTCGAACTGACGGTGGATGGCGGCCTTCATGTCGTCCTCGATGATGAATTTCTTCGATTCGGCCATGTTGATGAATATCTGTGTCAGCTCGTCGGGGCTGTAGTCGTCGAAATGGATGGTCTGCGTGAATCGGCTCTTCAGACCGGGGTTCGAGTCGATAAAGTCGTGCATCTGCTCGGTATAGCCTGCCACGATGCAGACGAACTTGCCTCGGTCGTCCTCCAGTCTTTTCAGTAGCGTGTCGATAGCCTCGGAACCGAAAGAGTCCTGGTCGTTGGATTTCAGGGTGTAGGCCTCGTCGATGAAAAGTACGCCGCCCAATGCCGAATCAATGAGCTGGTTGGTCTTGATGGCTGTCTGACCGCTGAAGCCTGCAACAAGTTTCGAACGGTCGGCCTCGACCAACTGGCCTCGCGAGACGATGCCCAACGTCTTGAACACATCGGCCATGATGCGGGCCACGGTGGTCTTACCCGTACCGGGATTACCCGTAAATACGTAGTGCTTGCCTTGGAAGGTATTGGTCTCTCCGCGTCTCACTTGCAAGTTCAGGAACGCCGACAGGCTGGCAATCTCCTTCTTGACCGATGCCAGTCCAACCAGGCCGTTGAGCTTCTCAAGACAGTTGCTCAAGTCGACTTCCTTTGGAGCCTCGTAGGGCACGTCGCTTTCTTCGATGGTCATGAGCTGCTCGTTGCTCATTTGCGACATGTCCTGCTGCTGCAGCCGCTGGGCCTGATTCTTGCAAATCTGGTCGAAGAGCGAGCGTACTGTGCGCCCGTTGGCAAAGCTCTTGTCGCGGGTGTCGTAGAGTTCGCCTATCATCTTCCGCGTAATGGCTTCAGCATCCTGCGAGAACACATATTTCTTGTCGTGCGCAAAGACGAGCATGATTTCATAGAGCTCGTCGGGCGTGTAGTCTTCAATGTTGAGGAAATAGTTGAAACGGCTGTGCATGCCGGGATTTACGCGGAAGAGATTCTCCATCTCCGTGCGATAGCCAGCTGCAATGACCACAAACTTTCCTCGGTCGTCTTCCATGCGCTTCATGAGCGTTTCGAGTGCCTGCGCTCCTTGGTTGTCGCGTTCGCCCGACTGGCTGAGCGGTGCCAGGGTGTATGCCTCGTCGACGAAGAGAATGCCGCCCATGGCCTTGTCGCACAGACGGTTGACCACCTTCGGAGTTTCGCCTTGATAGGGAGAAACCATTTGCGA
This sequence comes from uncultured Prevotella sp., assembly GCA_905235905.1. GTDB lineage: Bacteria > Bacteroidota > Bacteroidia > Bacteroidales > Bacteroidaceae > Prevotella. Next base: position 15,881 of record CAJONO010000225.1, on the reverse strand, counting down.
GCGGTCTACCTCGACCACATGCCCGCTGTCCAAATAGCCTATGGCCGCCAGGATCTCGCCCAGTTTGCGGGCCATGGTTGTCTTGCCCGTGCCAGGATTGCCTGTGAGCACGATGTGCATCGACATCTTTTCCTGTTCGCCCAGTCCTCGCTCGGCTCTTTGCATGCTGTTTTGTACGGAGTAGGCAATTTCTCGTACGGCATTTTTCACCTCGTTCATGCCAATGAACTTGTCGAGGTCGTGTAGGATGTCGTCGAGCGAGCGTTCCTCAGGCACATAGCCACGGATGTCGGCCAACTCAACTTGGGTGGCCTGGGCTCCCCGGCTGATGTATGATGTGAAGATGTCTTCTGCCGTCTTCATGGCCAGATGGGCATTGCCAAAGGTCTCGTCCTTGATCTTTATCTGGTATTTGAAGAAGCGAAGCAGCTGCTTGTCGGCTTCAGGCGAGAAAACGCTGATGCCGTATTTCGTGCGCAGCTCCTGCTTGGTGATGTCTGCCAGTTCGTTGAAGTTAGGCGTGGGCAGTCGGAAGGTGTATTTGAACCGGTTCTTCACGGCGGGGTTGCTCTCAAGGAAGTCATCGAGACCCTTGGGCAGTCCTGCCATGATTACGATGGGGTTGTCGTCCCATTTGTCCATCTCTACAAACAGCTTGTCGAGCGGATTCACTTGGTTCGAATACTTGTCGGGCAGCAGCTTCTGTACGTTGTCGAAGAATAATATTCCGCCGCGGGCACTCTTGATGTTGTCGTCCCACTTGTCGACGAAACGTGAATAGTCGACGGCATCGACCATGGTCAGCTTGGGCTTGTCGATGATGCGGTGCTGTGAGAAGTAGTCGCGTATGATTTCGGCCAAGGCAGTCTTTCCTGTTCCCGTCTCGCCAATGATAATGGCGTTGACCGACAAGCGTACGGAGGCTATGTCTTTGCGCGAGCGCAGATAAGTATATGTGTCGACAATGGTTTTCAACTGCGTTTTAAGGTCAGTGAGTCCCACCAGCTTGTCGAGCACATTCTGCGATGCGAGAGGTTTGCCGCACCATTTGCAGAATTTTGCTATGTTACGATTCTCTTTATGACAGTTTTCGCAAATCATTCCATGTTCTTTTGTATCTGTTCCATAACTTCGCTTGCTTCTTCATGCCCTGGCATCTTTACGTCGAGAATGGCTGGACTGAAAAGGCAGAACATCGAGATAAGAATTGCCATTAGTGCGCAGCACAGGCCATAGTGTATGGCCGATTCGCCTGAGGTGCCTCGCATCTGGTCGCTGATGTCGTCGAGCAGACCGAATTTGGAACTCTTATAGCGTAGCGATTTTGTCTTGAAGGTATAGTAGAGCGGTTCGAGCAACGACGACTTCACGTCATTCTCATTCAGGATGCCTTGTATGAACTTGGAATCGGTCTGGTTGTCGTTCCTGAAGTCAGCCACGTAGGCGAAGACGATGAAAAGTAGTGTCAGCAGGGCTACCGTTGCATTGAACCACGTGGGGTGATGCAAGTCGACCCAACGGAGACCATATAGGGGAATCAACGAGAGGGCAACACCCACAAGTCCGCTGAGTATTGACATGAGAGCACCGAAACCTCGGAAGAAGGCACGTATGCCGATAATAAGCCCCAGCATGCCGCCTATAGGCAGTACGATTGAAAGAATCCAGTGCCGATAGAGTATATAGCTGTGGCCCGTTATGCCATAGAACATGACCAGCAATATCCAGACAGCGCATAGTGCATAGAAGGAGAATCGCCACACACGATCGCGCCACCGCGCCAGCAGCCATTGCCGGCGTACTTCCTTCACCCGTTCGGCTGTCTCTTCACGGGCTTTCACAAAGCGCTTGTAGTATGACTGTTGGTTGTCGAAGCTGCCCAGTTCCAATACCCACTCCTCCAGAGCACGTTCGTAGCTGTACTCTTCCTTAAATTCCTCAGACGGGTTTTCGTGGAAGAACACCGAAAGCCATTGGGCGATGACACCGCTACGGAACTCCGACTTAACTGCAGAAGTTTGCTTCCTGTCAATGTTGCGACCATCGGTAAGCAATGTTCCGTTGGGCAGAAGATAGGCGGGAACGACACCCAGTATACGGCAAAACCGATAGGCTGCCGTTCGCAAATCATAGGCACTGAGCCGCTCCCGATTCTCTGGCAGGTTCAGGTCGAAGCATCGGGTGGCCTCGGCTATATATTCATTCCAGCCATGTAGCTGGGCATAGTAGTAGAACCTTCCGTTCGGATTGGAGAAATCGTCAATCTCGGTGGCGAAGTCTTCGGCCGACAGGTGCTCCGTCTGTTTCAGCTTTTCCGCCAGAAGGTTTCCAATGTCTTCGGGAGTGCGGGCCTCGCGCAGGTCGTAGGCTGTGTCGCGGTCCATATTGTAGAGCACCTTGTATGCCAATGCCTGTGAGTAAGGCTGGTTTTGCGTCAGGATGCGTAGCGACTCGCAGGCCATCACATCGCCTCGGCAGTACATCCACGACAGCAGGCGACCGTCGGTTAGTGAGTGCCACTCGTCTTCTGAGGGATTGTTATAGCCAAAAGCATGAACTATTTCCTGCATGGTCGAAGAGGGACACCGGGTGAGGAAGGGAATGTCAGAGTCTATCTCAAAGACGAGTTTCAGTAGTGCCACGCGTTCATCGGCATCGGCCCTGAAATAGGAACGCAGGCGGTTTACGTCGCATTTGGTGTGAGACTCTAACCAGATGTAAAGTTCGTTATTGGGATTCTGCAATTCCAAGAAGTAACGCTCTTGGTTGCTTAGCAGGGAGAGCGATATGCTGTGCAGGTCATCGCATATTGTTCCCCTTACGTCGCGATAGGGGTAGGTGGGCTCCATGGCAAAGACGGCAGCCATGAGACCTGCTCTCTGGTCGGCAGGGTAGCGCTCGGTTACAATGTCTTTGACTGCCGTGGCCAGTTTCGTGTTGCCGCTTTGCTCAAGCCATGTGGTGATGCGTCCGTTATACAGGTAGCTTCGGGCCAGCTTCTCGTTGGCCATCAGCAGGGGTACGAGCTCATGGACGTTCTCGGCCACCAAATTGCGGTCTGGGTCAACGATAAAGGTCTTGTAGCGAAGGAATGGCGAAGAGATGTCGATGGGCACGTCTTCGCCCAGGAACCATCGCTCCACTTCTTCGTATTTCCATCTGCTTGGCGGATTGGCAGCCGTCAGTCCCTGCACTATGTGGCGCACTTGCTCAGGCAGTTCATTCAGACGGGGCAGTCGGCCTTCGCTCTTTTGCTTCATCATGACTCGCTCGTTCGAACTCATGGGATTTTCGCCAAGCCATACGGCAAACAGGGTGATGCCCAGTGAGTAATAGTCGGCTGCCGAGGTAATTTCTACTTCGCCGTCGATGACGTCGGCATACATCTCTGGCGCGGCATAGATGGGGGTGCGGGCCTGGGTTGTGCGATAGGTCTTTCCCTCCTTCTCAAGCATCGACGAGATGCCGAAGTCGCCCAGCACCAGTTCCTTTTGCTCCTTGTCGCGAAAGAAGAAATTGCCAGGCTTGATGTCCTTGTGCAGAATGTTGTTCTTGTGACAATAGGCCAAGGCTGCAGCTGCCTGCAGGGCAATGCGCCGGAACTTGTTGAGGTTGCCGTTCAGGTGGTATTCCTGAAGTGTGCCGCCTTGCAGATACTCCATCAGTTCGTAGCTTCGGCGTTTTCCGTCGACGTAAGTCTTTCCAAAGTCGATGAGGCGTACTATCATCTCGAACTGGAAGTTCATGATAACCTGTAGCAGCTTCTTGTTAACATCGAAGTTCGGATAGTATACTTTCAGGACATACTCTTTGCCATTGTGCTCTACCAAGAACACTTGTGCCTCGCCCGAATTGTCGCTCAGACATGTCTTTTTCAGATAATACTCGTCGTGTAGTAGAAAAGACTCACCGGCGGGTTGGGCATTGATAACAGGCTGTACTTCAGGGCGCAAGGTGCGTAAGGTTGTGTCTTCGTCGTTGTGATGGTCTGTTATGGCAGCGTCGGGCATCATCTGGTGCCCAATTACAACCGTACGGTCGCCAGCTGCAATTTGCGGTCCTGCGTCTACCCTGATGGTCTGGCCTTCGTCTGGAGTCAATGTGTTGCTATTTCGATTGCTGTTAGTGTCCATATCGTAGCTGATGGCAGTTTTTTTATTTGTCGTCTTTTATTTCCTGATTCGAGTCTTTTCCGAGTACAACCCACTTGCCGCCCAGCTGTGGCTTGGCACAGCCGCAAGGGCTACTGTGCATGGCATGCTTCCAGTTGCACACCCATGCCAGTTTCACACCGGCAGGCTTTTGGGCCATGGCATAGTTGCGCACCTTGGCAGGCGAGGGGAGTGGCGGTATGGCCATGTTGTTGAGCAGTTCTGCCAGCCGCGCAAGCTTTGTGTTTTTTTGGGCGTTGAGTTCTTCTTTTGAGACACGATGCTGAGTGGGCTGGGGGATGATGGGGTCTGGTTCGCCCTCGTCTTGGGCCAGCAGTTTCAGCACACGCTCCCGTAGCTGCATGCAGGCCTCTTCGCGTTTCTGGTCTTGTTCCGAGCTGAAGGGTATTTGCATCTGCAGCTCATTATACTCATGGGCTATGGCCACCAATTCCTGATATTCGGGAAGAGTCTTCATTTCTGCCACCATTTGCCGTGCCTCGTCGGTAAGTGGCGAGCCGCATTGCTTGCAGAAGGCAAAGTCGTTGAGCGTACGGCAGGTGGGGCATACTATGCCGCCGCGAGGCGAACCACAGTCAGGGCAGAAAGCGTCTTGAGGCGACAGCTGCGAACCGCAGAACGAGCAGATGTCTTGCCTCACATAGTGATGGCACACTTCGCAAAAGTCGGCATCAGGGTCAAGCTCACTACCGCAATGAGGACATGTTCCCAGACGCAGATAGGCACCACAGGATTCGCAGAAGGTGGAGTCTTGGGCGTTGGCGGCTCCACATTGCGGGCAGATTACTGCGCCAGCCATGGACGTTTGCTGCATTTGTGCCTGTTGCATTTCCTGCATGGGGCGTTCCATCGGGCCAAGGTCACGTTGCCATTGTCCTGGCTTTTGTGTTGTTTCGTTGGTCATTGAATATATTTTAGCTAAAATAATGCGCAAAGATAAAGAAAAAAAATCAAACAAAAGAAAAACCGTCGCAAAATTTCATTGCGACGGCTGTTTTTTTTCTGTTTTGATGTCTGAATGCGAGTTTTACCACAGCTGTAGGCGCTGCTCCTTTGGAATAAACATCTTGTCGTCAGGAGTGATGCCGAAAGCTTCATACCAGGCATCGATATGGGGAAGGGCACCGTTCACGCGCCATTGGCTTAGTGAGTGGGGGTCGCTCTTGGTGCGGTTGCGTATTTCGGCCTCGGTGATGTTTCCTGCCCATACACCGGCGTAGGCAAGGAAGAACCGCTGCTCGGGCGTGAAGCCGTCGATAATGGGTAGCGGTGTCTCTTTCGTTGCGTTTTGGAAGGCGGTGAAGGCTACCTGTAGTCCGCCGTGGTCAGCCAGGTTCTCGCCCAGCGTAAGCTGTCCGTTGGCGTTCAGGTCGGGCAGTACCTTGATGGCCGAGAAAAAGTCGGCATAGCGGCTGGTGCGCTCTATGAAGTTCTGGGCGTCTTGCTCCGTCCACCAGTCGTGCATGTTGCCCTCCTTGTCGAACTGCCGGCCTTGGTCGTCGAAGCCGTGGGTCATCTCATGGCCAATGACTACGCCGATTGCACCGTAGTTAAAGGCATCGTCGGCCTGCATGTCGAAGAAAGGCGGTTGCAGAATGCCGGCAGGGAAGCAAATCTCGTTGGTCGTGGGGTTGTAGTAGGCGTTCACCGTCTGCGGATACATGTGCCATTCGTCGCGGTCTACGGGCTTGCCTGCCTTTTCGTCGATCTCATGCTTGTTCCAGAAGCGGTTACACTCGATCATATTTTCGTAATACGACTTTGCGGGGTCGATGTTCAGTGTCGAGAAGTCTGTCCACTTGTCGGGATAGCCCACCTTCACGTAGAAGGATTTTAGCTTGTCGAGTGCGTTCAGCTTGGTCGAATCGCTCATCCATTCCTGTGCCTCGATGCGTTCGGCCAGAGCCGTCTGCAGGTTCTTCACCAACTGCACCATGCGCTCCTTGGCGGCGGCAGGGAAATACTTGTCGGCGTAGATCTTGCCAAGAGCCTCGCCCATCTGACTCTCCACCTGAAGCGTAGCGCGACGCCACAGTGGGTGGTCTTCCTTGCGGCCTGAGAGCACTTTTCCGAAGAATTCGAAGTTGGCCTGCTCCGTGGCTTCGTTCAGATGTCCGGCTGCATCGATTATCTGTCCCCATTCCATGTAGTCGCGATACTCGTCGACACTCATGGTGGCCACCAGCTTGTCGGCACCGGCAAAGAACTCCGGCTGTCCTACAATCAAGGTCTGGAAATGGCGCGACTCCAATCCTTGTGCATTCATCTGCTGCTCGAGCTGTAGATGGGGATAGCTCTTGGTAAACTCTGCAAGGGTGGTCTTGTTGTAGTTTTTCTGTGGGTCGCGTAGCTCTGTGCGTGAGCGCGACACTTTGGCCAGTTCGGTTTCTAAGCGCATCACGTTCTTCATCTTTGTCTGGGCCTGCTCCTCGCTGAAGCCGAAGAGCTGGAACATGCGCACAATGTGTTTCTTGTATTCCTCGCGGATATTAGCTGTGGCAGAGTCGTTCTCCAGATAGTAGTCTTTTTGTCCGAGGATAATGCCGCCTTGCATCACGTTCAGTATGTTCTCTGTGGCGTTCTTCTCGTCGGCGCCCAGGCCGGCTCTGAAGAATTCCGAGTCACCCAGCGGGGCCAGTTCTAACTGTATGGCGAAAAGGTCTTCCTTGGTCTTGGCCTCTTCCATGCGGTTAATGATGCCCATGGCGGGTTTCACACCATCCTGTTCGCGGCGGGCAGAATCCATGGCCAGTTTGTAGAGGTCGCTCAATTTCTGTTCTACGGTGCCTTGCTCATAACTCTGCTTGAGCAAGTCGTCGAGAATACCGTTCACGCGTTTGTTGTTCTCCTCGCCCAGCACGTCGAATGAGCCGTAGCGTGAGTAGGCGGCGGGCAGTGGGTTGTTCTCCATCCATCCGCCGCAGGCAAACTGGTAGAAGTCTTCGCCAGCTTTTACTGTAGTGTTCAGGTTCGCCGGATTTATGCCCGACGTCTGTTTGCCGTTAGTGCAGGCCATCATCGTGGCCATCGAGGCAACTGCAATCATAAGTTTTGTTTTCATCGTGATAAGTATTGTTGTTATTGTTTCTAATTTTTCAGCTTCTCCAACTCTTCCGACAGCTGCTCCCAGCGTTCCACCTCGTTGTCTAACTGCCGTTTCGTGTCGGTATATTCGGTGACGAGTGTCATGTCCGATGCGTTCTTCGGGTCGCAGAGCAGCTGGTCGAGTTCTTTCATGCGCTTCTCCATCTTCGCTATCTTGTTTTCCGCCTCTTCCACGCTTCGTTCGGCCTTGCGTATGAGTTTCTGCCGCTCCTTGTGCTCGGCGTAGGATGAAGTCTCGTTGGCGACCTTTGTTGTTCTTTGTGGTGTAGGAAGGTCTATGCTTCTCTCAGTCCCGCGTAAGGGGTCGTGTTCAATACTGTTCAGCCAGTCGTATATGCCCCCAATGTGTTCTCTCACCCGTCCGCCGCCGAACTCGAAGACCTTGCTTACAAGTCCGTCGAGGAACTCACGGTCGTGACTCACGATGATTGCCGTTCCGTCAAAAGCCTTGATAGCCTCTTTCAGCACGTCCTTGGAAGGCATGTCCAGATGATTTGTGGGTTCGTCAAGAATAAGCAGATTGACAGGCTCTAACAGTAGGCGTATCATGGCCAGACGGCTGCGCTCGCCGCCGCTCAGTACCTTCACCTGTTTCTCGGAAGCCTCTCCGCCAAACATGAATGCTCCGAGTATGTCGTTGATTCTCAGCCGTATTTCGCCTTTTGCCACGTTGTCAATGGTTTGGAAAACGGTCAGGCTCTCATCAAGCAGCTGTGCCTGATTTTGTGCGAAATAGCCTATTTGCACGTTGTGTCCTATCTTGAGGTGGCCTTCGAAGGGTATCTCGCCCATGATACACTTCACGAGGGTCGATTTGCCCTCACCGTTTTTTCCAACGAAAGCCACCTTTTCACCTCGCTTGATGGTCAGGTTCACATGGTCGAATACTACATGCGAATAGGCCTTTCTCACTTCGTCGCATATTACCGGATAATCACCACTGCGCAGACAAGGTGGGAACTTCAGGTGCATGGCAGAGTTGTCGACCTCGTCTATTTCGATAGGTACAATCTTCTCCAACTGTTTCACCTTCTGTTGCACCTGCACGGCTTTGGTGGCTTGATAGCGGAAACGTTCTATAAACTGGCGCATGTCCGCTATTTCCTTCTGTTGGTTTTCAAACGCCCTGAGTTGTTGTTCGCGACGCTCTTTCCTGAGCACAACATATTCGTTGTACTTTACCCGGTAGTCTATCACCCGTCCGCACGAAATTTCGATTGTACGATTCGACACATTATTTATAAAAGCGCGGTCGTGGCTCACCAGCACCACAGCTCCGCTCCATTGTGCCAGTAGTTGTTCCAGCCAGCGTATCGACTCGATGTCAAGGTGGTTCGTAGGCTCGTCGAGCAGAAGCACGTCGGGTCGGCGCAGCAGAATCTTTGCCAGCTCTATGCGCATGCGCCAACCTCCCGAGAACTCGCTCGTGGGGCGCTCCAGATCGGTGCGTTCAAAGCCAAGACCGGCCAACGTGCGTTCTGTCTCGGCCTCGTAGCCCTCGGCGCCCAGCATCTGGTAGCGCTCGTGTTCGGTAGTGAACTTCTCGACCAGCGCCATATATTCCGCACTCTCGTAGTCGTTGCGCTCATTGAGCTGGCGCTCCATGCGGCTGATGCGGTCGGCCATCTTATGGATGTCGGCAAAAGCCTTCTGGGCCTCTTCGCGCACGGTGGTCGAGTCTTGCAGAATCATCACCTGCGGCAGATAGCCGATAGTGGTGTCCGTCGGTACCGACACGGTGCCCGCCGTGGGGTGCTCCATGCCGCAGAGTATCTTGAGCATGGTCGACTTGCCTGCTCCGTTCTTGCCTACCAGGGCTATGCGGTCGCGGTCGTTGATTACAAAGCTTGCGTCAGTAAACAGCGGCCTTACGCCAAATTCCACCTTCAGTCCTTCTACAGAAATCATTTCATTCGCGCTATATAGTAAATGGGATGCAAAGGTACGCTATTTCTTTCAAATCACAAAATTATTCAACTTTTTTAATTGAATTGTTTCTTCGCATGATGCACGGAACAATCAGTATTTGAAGCTGCTGCCTCCCACAAATTCGCGCATGATGCTGGTGGGGGGAATCTCTTTGTCGCTTACGGGTATGAAGTAGTGTATGAACTTCAGCAAGCGGTGGGCCTCTGCATACTCCGGACAGTTCTTGGGCACGGTGGCAAGTATGATTTCAGCGTGTGTGCGCAGCACGGCAAACTCAATGTTGAGGGCCGAGTTGAACATAGCGTCGGCCGTTTCCTGATAGGGAAATATCCATTGGTCTTCGGCCTCGCACACGTTCTTCCACTGGGCTATGGTCTGCCGGGCAGTAAAGGCTCCTTTGTTGTAGTCGCGTATGATGCGACGCAACAGTCGGTTGTCGCGCACGGGAATCCAGTTGTGGTCATCGAGCGAAATGCTGGTCAGGGCCGAGATGTATATCTTGTACTTCAGCGAGTCGGGCAGATTCTTGGTGAGCAGGGGGTTCAGGGCGTGTATGCCCTCGATAATGAGCACGGTGTCGTTCGAGAGTTTGATTCGCTTGCCGTTCCACTCGCGGCACCCAGTGGTAAAGTTGTACTCGGGAACCTCGACGCGCTCGCCCTTCATGAGGCGCATCAGATGGTCTTCTAACAGTGAATACTCCACGGTCTCAATGTTGTCGAAGTCATAGTCGCCATTGGGCAGCTTGGGGGTGTCTACACGGTTCACGAAATAGTCGTCGGTAGAGATTGAGACGGGTCTCAGTCCGCAGGCAAGCAGCTGTATGCTCAGTCGCTTGCAGAAGGTGGTCTTTCCCGACGATGACGGCCCTGTGATGAGCACGAGGCGCACGGGGTCTTGCTCGCGGTGGAAGCGACTTTCTATCTCTTCGGCTATCTGCACAATCTTCTTTTCCTGTAAGGCCTCGCTGACCTGTATCAGCTCCGAGGCGTGGCCTTTGAGCACGGCCTTGTTCACGTCGCCGGCGTTCGAGAGGCGCATGATAATGTCCCAACGGGTCTTCTCGGCAAACATCTCGTAGGTCTTGGGCTGGTCAACGTATTCGGCTAAGCGCGAGGGGTCGTTCCAGTCGGGCACACGTAGCAGCATACCGTCGTGGTAGGGCTCAAGCCCCCACACCTTCAGGTAGCCTGCCGAAGGCACCAGCGGACCGTAGTAGTAGTCGACGGTATCGCCCAGTGTATAATAGTCGGTATAGACCTGTCCGCTCGTCTCAATGAGCTTCACCTTGTCGGCAAAGCCGCGGTCGGCAAACACGCGTAGGGCCTCCTCGGTGGTGGCCTCGGTACGGCGGAAGGGCATGTCAAGGTCGATGATTTCCTGCATGCGCTGTCGCAGCTGGTCAATGTCCTCGTTGGTCAGCATCTCGTTGCGGGCGTTGGTGCTCGTTGCCCCCTTCTTCTTGAAGTTGCAGTAGTAGCCACGCGAGATGGTGTGCTCCACGAAGAGCTTCGAACCGGGGAACACGTCCTGCGTGGCCTTGTAGAGCACGAAGCAGAGTGAGCGCACGTAGGCGCGATGACCGCTGCCTTCGCGGGCGTCGAGAAACTCCACGTCGCGGTTTTGATACACGCGGAACTTCAGTCCCTGCGAGGCATTGTTCACCTTGGCCGAGACAACGGGGTAGGGCAGGTTGATGTCGCCGGCAAACTCTTGGTAGACGTCGAGCAAGGAGCTGCCTTCGGCAAAGCTCTTGGTCACGTTATTGTTCTTGCAGCGTATTTGAAGCATAGCTCTTTGGGTTAGTTGGGTGCAAAGGTACGATTTAGTACGCGAAAAACCAAAAAATAAAAGCAGTTTTTATTTGCAACTGTCTGCTCTGTCCATACCCCTTCTACATTGATTTACGTCAAGAATAATTACGGGGTATGTAAAAAATGCTATGAATCAAGAAGTTATGTGAAGAAAAAGAACTACCTTTGCACCCGTTTTAAGAAGACAACTTCATTAAACGTATTATTTTTAATTTAATTATGGCAGAAAAGAAAGCTACAACGAAGAAGGCTGCAACCGAGACAAAGGCTCCTGCAGCAAAGAAGACAACCGCAACCAAGAAGACTGCTGAGAAGGCAGTGTTGGTAGTAAATGCAGAGACCATTGGTTTCAAGGCAGGAGATGTTTATCAGGCACTGGCAGCAGCCGGGAAGGCTCTCTCGGTGGCAGAGATTGCAAAAGCTGCAAAGATTACGTCAGAGGAAACACTGCTCGGTCTGGGCTGGCTCTTCAAGGAGGGCAAGTTGCTGAGCACTGACGACAACAAGGTTGTTCTGGCTTAACCGGCAGGATGGCAATCCATAGGCAATAACCAATAACCGTTAGCAATGGTTGTTGGTTATTGTTTTTTCTTCATTACGGCAAGTACATGTACGACCAACAGATATTATCGCTTCTTTCGGCAGTGGGAGAGCGTGGCATCAGTATTGCCATGCTGGTCAAGCACATCTATAACATGAATGTGACCCTTTTCTCGAAACCCGACTTGCAGGAGGTGAAGAAGCACGTGCAGCAATATCTGTTGCGCAACTCAAAATCGGCCCATTCGCTTGTTGAGAGCACAGGACGCCGAGGCTATTACCGGCTGAACAAGCAGGGGCTGGCCTACATGCAACAGCAGTTAGTGCTCGACTTTCAGGGTGCCGAGGCCGATGCCGAGCCTGAAGACGAGAACCAGTGTCAAGACTTGTCGCTCAGCCTCTTTGCCGATTCCGACTTCTCCGACTGATTCATTGTCTGAATGATTCTCCCTTGTCTGTGAACAGGCCGTTTCCTAAATTTTCTTCTTGATGGTGGCTGGCACACCCGCTGCCAGCGAATGGGGAGGCACGTCGCGAGTGACCACGGCACCGGCGGCTATAACCGTGTGACTGCCTATGCTGACGCCGGGCAGCACCACGGCGTTGGCACCTATCCACACGTCGTCGCCAATAACCACTGGCTGTGTGCCTACTCCCTGCTGGTCGATGCGTAGCGAGGAGTCGTCAAAGTTGTGGTTCAGGGCGGTAATGGTGATGCCCTGGGCCAGGTTTACGTGGCTGCCTATGGTCACTGGGCCTATGATGGTGTTGTGCAGGCCGATGCGTGTGTAGTCGCCAATAAGTACGTCGCCCACGGCATTGTTGATGCACGAGAACGACTCCACCACGCTGCCCTTACCCAAGGAAAAGCGGCGGTAGGGCGGGGTGTCCATGCGCACTGACGAGTAGATTTTCGAGCCGCGGCCCCGGTGCTGGTAGAGCGGGGCCAACAGTCTTACCCACCAGCGGGGTCGTGTCTCTGTCTGGTTCATAATCAGGTAGTCGAGCAGCCGCTTCAGGCGCGGGCTATCCTTCAGGCGTTGTCTTGCTGTTTCCTTGTCCATGATTGTTGCTTTTGCAGCAGATGTCACGCAGGGAAGGCGTGACCTACTACTTCGACGCTGCAAATTTAAACATTTTTCTGCTTCGTGCCAAACGAATTCAAAAAAAAGTTGTATCTTTGCACGGTGAAGGAGCAATGTGGGTGTGCAAAGCAACAATAGTATATAAAAAATAAAGGTTATGGATTACAAGCATGTATTTGAAACAATGGTTGGCGAGACTGCCCAGTATCTCACGCGCTGCCATCTGAAGACAATGGTTCTGGGCATTTCGGGCGGTCTCGACTCTACGGTGACGGCGGCCATCTGCCATGAGGTGGTGAGGCGCAATCCCGACAAGGACTTCCGTTTCATTGGCGTGAGCCTGCCCTGTTCCACGAATACTGCCGAGGAGAACCAATCGGCCCTGCTGGCCATGAAGGGCTTCTGTAGCGAGTACTGGGTGGAGAACCTGCAGAAGGAATATCTGCTTATGCGCGCCACCTGTGAGCAGCGCTACCCCTCGACCCACGTCTCTCAGGGAAACATCAAGGCGCGCCTGCGCATGATATACCTATATAATATAGCTTCGGTGACCGGCGGACTGGTCATGGACACCGACAACCTGACGGAGCACAACCTGGGCTTCTGGACCATCCACGGCGACGTGGCCGACTATAACCCTATTGGCGGCCTGTGGAAGCATGAGGTCTACGAGCTGTGCCGCTATCTCTTCACCGAGGTCTTTGCCAACCCGCAGGACGACAGCCACCAGGCCCTGCGCTCAGCCTATGGTATTACGCCCACCGATGGCAACGGCGTGGCCGCCGGAGGCGATATGGCACAGATAGCACCCGGACACACTTATGAGGAGGTCGACGACATCCTGGCTACATACCTGCAGCATGGCGACGACCCGAAGGAGATGGAACGGCTGAACGGTGCATACGGCGCAGAGACCGTAGAACGGGTGCTGACACGTCATCGCAACTCTGCCTTCAAGCGTCACCGCATGCCACTGGTCATAGAACGCGAACAGCTGCTCTGATGCAGTTCCCTGTGAATAATTATTCATATTTGGAGGTTGGCTAACTTCTTGGTTTCCAGTGTGTTACAATTTAGTATTAATTATGCTTTAATTCATGCTGAATTACGCGGCAATTCAAGCTTAATTGCGTCGTAATTCAGCATGAATTTCAGACGTGTTTCCGTAAAGCCCTAAAATGCATGATTATGCAAACGAGAAACTAAGGAGTGTAGGAGTGTAGAATGCACTCCTACACTCCTGCACTCCCACATGTTCATTTATTCGAATACGAAGTCGAGGAGCGTACAGAGCGACTTTTCCTTCGTGTCAGACTTGAACTTGAAGAAGATGCTTTGACAGCCGTCGAGTCCGAAGCCCTCAGGGAAGGGTGCAACGAGTTCCGTGGGCTTCTTCGCCATGTCGGCTTTCAGCTCGATGGTGCCAACCAGAACTCCGCCCTTCGATGTCCACGGGCTGCCGGCCATCACCTCGATGGTGCCGTCAATGCCCTCGGGAATGAGGTTCAGGTGCAGTCCGTAGTTCTTGCTGGCACAGATAAGCTCGTAGTCGAACTTGAAGTATTTGTAGCCCACGATCGAGCCGTCGGTATTATTGACCACGGCGTTCGTATTGTAGCGCAGGTCGTAGGGGTTCTCAAACTTCTCGGCAGGCAGGAACGTGTCGGCGGTTGTCCTGACATCGTCGTTGCCGTAGCCGGCAGCCACATACGAGCCATAGAACGTGTTGTTGGGCCACTCGTGGGTGGCAGGCTTCGGCCCTGTATACCAGCAGGCAATGCCGGCAGAGTGGCGCTCCTGCGGGTTGAGACCGTCGAGTGCGAAGCCGCAGCTGTTGTACTCGCCCTCTGAGATTTCTACCTTGCCGCCAGGCCCCTCTTCCACGTTTACCGTGATGGGTGCCACCATGGCCTGGCGGGCATACTCGTCGGTGCCCGTCTGCCGGTGGTAGAACACGTACCACTGGCCGCGGATTTCGCAGATAGAGCCGTGGGTGTTGCCGTCGGGTGTGGCCGAGGCTATGACGTTGTCCTGCTCGTCCCTCTCACGGGCACGGCCGTCAATGATGGTGCCGCCGTAGGTCCAGGGGCCCAGGGGGTGGTCGCTATAGGCGTAGGCCAGCGTGTAGTTCGACATGGGCAGGCCGAACTCGCCCTCTTCGGTGAAGCGGCTGTAGATGAACACATACTTGTCCTTGATCTTGCGTATGCTGGAAGCCTCGAAGAAGCGGAACTTCCCTTCCTGGTAGCGCCCCGAAATCATGTCCTCTACAATCTTCGTGCCGGGCTTCACCGTGGCCATCGTCGTGGGGTCGAACTCGGCGGCGTATGAGCGCTCGAAGCCCCAGTAGCCATACACGCGGCCGTCGTCGTCGACAAACACGGCGGGGTCGAACTGCAGCACACCGTCTACCTGGTTCGGATTCTCTTTGTTCCAGTTGCACACCTCGAAGGGACCGTCGGGCCGGTCGCTCTTGGCAATCAGGCCGTTGCGGTAGCCCGTCTGGTCGTTGGGGAAGAGGTAGTAGGTCTTCTTGCCGTCCTTGTCGGTCACCATAGTCACGTCGGGCGCGAAGAGCACGTCGGCGGTGCCTGCCGAGTCGAATGGCTCGCCCTTGGCGTTCTTGTCGACGACGAGTATGATGCCGTCGTAGCGCCAGCAGTTCAGACTGTCGACCGAGGCCGACCACACCACCTGGTCGCGGCCGCAGTAGCCGCTGATGATGTTGTCGTGCGAACCATAGACGTAGACGCGCTGTTTCCCCGGCTGGTCAGGGTCGTCAAACACGTAGGGCTCGCCGTCGGGTATGTGCTCCCAGAGGGGCATGAAGGGATTGCCCGGAGTGGAGAGCTGCGGCTGTGTGGCCGAGGATTGTGGCTGGCACGAGCTGGCCAAGAGGGTGCAGCAGGCGGCAATGGTAAGCCCTGTAAGGCTGTGCATACTTCCTTTTGTTTTCATATACATCGTTTTTGGGGGTTAGTAATCATGTTGCTTTTACTTGTTGGTAAGCATGGTGCAAAGGTACTTCTTTCTTCGTAAACTACCAAAAGAATTGGCTAAAAAACGAAAAATGTGGCCAAATGGCTCTTTTTTTGAAAAAAGTCTTGAAAAAATTTGGTAGGTTCGGAAAAACATGTTACCTTTGCACTCGCAAAACAAAAAGGAGGCTCCCTAGCTCAACTGAATAGAGCATCTGACTACGGATCAGAAGGTTGTGGGTTTGAATCCCGCGGGAG
>CAJONO010000224.1 GCA_905235905.1 uncultured Prevotella sp. | reverse complement strand
TGACCCTCATGGAGTGGCTGCCAGACAGCTGGTTGCACTTCATCGAACTCTGAGAGTCGCTGGCAAAGATACGACAAAAAATCCGAACCGCCAAGCGATTCGGATTTTTTTTTCGACAGAAGGACAGGGGACAGAAGGGGGACAGAAGGGACAGGGGGACAGAAGGACAGGGGGGCTTCTTACACGAACAGGTGTTCGAGCATGGGTATGCTGATGCGGCCCCTGTGCAGCTGCAGGAGGCCTCGGCGCTGCATGCCGGCGAGTGTGCGGCTGACGTTGAGACGGGTGTCGCTGACCTCGGTGGCCAGCTGCTTCATGAGGATATGCACTTCCTTGGGGCCTGCGGGGTGGACGGCGTGGAGGGTGAGGAAGCGGGTGATGCGCTCCTCGAGCGTGGCGGGGGCGCGGCGCCATGCCTGCCGGCTGCGGCGCTGTGCCTGGGTGGCAAGGAGGTTGAGGAGGTTGAGGCGCACGATGAGGAAATGGTCGAGCAGTCGCAGCACTTCGTCCTTGGAGAGGGAGATGAACTGTGCGTCGGTGTGTGCGCGGGCAGTGAGCGTGTAGCGCGGCGACAGGCCGAAGAGTGCTTCGGGCTGAACGAGCCAGGGGGCCGACAGCCATTCTGTGACGTGGTAGGTGTGGTCGTCGCTTGGCGTGTCGATGACTATCTGCCCCTTGATGAGGAACAGCAGCTGCCGGCAGTCGTCGCCGTCGTGGAGAATGGCCTTGCCGGCCTGCTCCTTCTGGAAGCTAAAGCGGGTGTTGCCTGCCAGCTGGAGCAGTTCGCCACGGCTCATGCCTTGGAATAGCTGGAACTGCAGAAGGTGGGCGTAGAAGTAGTTCATAATTCATAGTTCATAGTTCCTCTTGCAGTGATGGGGAGTACCAGACGGCCAGCTGGCCCTGGGAGTCGGTGTAGATGAGGTAGGCGAGCAGGTCGTCGTGTCGTTGCAGCACGGCTTTTGCCTGCTCTGTGCCCATGACCATGAAGGCGGTGGCGTAGGCGTCGGCAGTGGCGCAGTCGGTGGCGAGGACGGTGGCCGAGAGCAGGCTGTGCTGCACGGGGTGGCCGGTCTTGGGGTCGATGGTGTGGGCATACTTGCGCCCGTTCTTGTAGTAGTAGTTGCGATAGTTGCCGCTGGTGGCCATGGCGCGGTCGGTAACGTTGAGTATGGTCAGCAGTTCGCCTGTGACCGAGAGCGTGTCGTCGGTGGGCTTGGTGACACCGATGCGCCAGGGTACGCGGTTGGGGCTGACGCCTTTGGTGACTACCTCGCCGCCAATTTCGATCATGAAGTTCTTGATGCCGTGCCTCTGCAGCAGACGGGCCACGACGTCGGCGCCATAGCCTTTGGCAATGGCCGAGCAGTCGAGCATGAGCCGCGGGTCGCTTTTGCCGATGTTCTCACCGTTGTCGGCCTTTGTGCTGCTGATGTGCCGGTAGCCTACGAACTGCAGCAGGCTGTCGATGGCCTGCGGGGTGGGCATGGCTCCGTTCTTGAAGCCGAAGCCCCAGGCGTTGACCAGCGGCGCGACGGTGATGTCGAAGGCACCGTCGGTGTCGGCAGAGATTTGCTGTGCCAGGTGAAAGACGTCGAGGAACATGCGCCCTTGCTCGGTGTAGGCTACAAACTGCTCGCCGCTGTTGATGCGTGAGATGACCGACTGGGTGTTGAACATGGACAGGGCTTTGTCGACTTTCTGCAGCTCGGCTTCTATCTGCTGCTGCAGGCTTTCCTCGCTCTGGTAGTTCACGTTGTAGATGGTTCCGAAGACGAAGCCCGTGTTTTTCTGGTAGGGCGCGGACTGTTGTTGCCACACAATGAAGAGTGTGCCTATGACGAGTAGCAGCAGGAGCGGTATCTGCCACCATAGTTTTTTTCGTTGTCGTTTCTGCATGGTTAGTTCTGTTCGGCTTTATTTTCTATTTTTTTATTTTTTTTATTTTATATGTCGATGGTGACGTTGAATGTGGCTCCGAGATTCGAGCCGCCCTGCTTGCCATAGCCGGGCACATACCAGGTGTTGCCCACGATGCCGTCGTCGTGGGCTATGCGCGAGCGGTAACGGCCGCTCCATCCCAGGTGCAGGGGGCCGGCAACCTTGGCATCGAGTCCGAAAAGCACTTCGACCCAGTGCTGATGGCACGGCATGCCGCTCACGCCGTAGGTGGTGTTCCACTTCCATACGGGGTCGGGGAAGGGCGGCCGGCTGATGTCGGCCTTATAGTGGGTGTAGCCGTAGCGGAAGCCTACGAAGATGCGGTTGCCGGTGTGCTTGCGCTTCATGATGTTGAAGTCGGCACCGAGGCGGAAGTAGGGGGCCGAGGTCTTATAGGCGATGCCTGTCGATGCGTCTTGGGGGTGGTTGGCACGTCCTATGCCCAGCTCGAAGGTGGGGAAGTACTGGTCGTGCAGGTTGAGCCGCAGTGCGCCTTCGTATTGTCCGTAGTCGCTCAGTTGCATCTGCAGGAGGCCCACGAGGTCGAACGACACGGCAAAGCCCTTGAAGAGGGGAACGGTGTCGCGCTCCAGCTTCAGGAACCCTTGTGCCGCCGACGCTGTCGGGAGCAAGAGCAGCGCCAGGCTAATCGTGGTTCTTGAAATGTATGTGGAAATGCTCGTTCGACGGGTCATAGTTCACGGCAGGGTTGTTGATGATGATGGTATCGATGGCGTTGTGGGTGCTCTTTACCGAGGTTATTTCGTGGAAGAAGGAGGCGGCGCAGTCGACCGACTCGAAGTGGGGGTAGTTGTTCTTGCCTATCCAGACGGTGTCGATGCGCTCGTAGTTGTCCTTCCACAGGTAGAAGAAGAGGGTGTCTTCGGGACTGTCGTAGCCGATGGGCAGGCTGAACGTGGTGAGGTTCGTGCCGCGGTTGTAGAGGAAGAGTGTATCGGTGCCGTCGTTGCGCACTGACCAGATGGCGATGGTGTCCTTGAGCGTGTCGGCAGCCTCGCGGCCGTCTTTTACGGAGTAGACGGTGTAGACGGCTGTCTGAATGGGACAGTCGATTGTGGAGCAGGCCGACAGGATTAGTCCGAGCAGCGACAGCGATAGCAGGGCTTTTCTCATATTTTCTTTTCTACCAGATAGTCGTTGCGATTGGTCGATGAGCGGCTGACAAGGTCGCCCAGGAAGCCTGTGAGGAACAGCTGCGTTCCGATAATCATCATGGTGAGGGCGATGTAGAAGTAGGGCGAGCTGGTGACCAGCCGCTGTGGAATGCCATTGGCCAGGCACCACAGCTTGTCGGCTCCGATGATGAAGGCGGCTATGAAGCCTATGAGGAACATGAGCGAGCCGAGGAAGCCGAACACGTGCATGGGTTTCTTGCCGAAGGTGGAGAGGAACCAGAGGGTAATGAGGTCTAAGTAGCCGTTCACGAAACGGTTCCATCCCATGAACTTCGACTCTCCGTATTTTCGTGCCTGGTGCTGCACCACCTTCTCGCCAATCTTGCCGAAGCCGGCGTTCTTGGCCAGATAGGGAATGTAGCGGTGCATCTCGCCATAGACCTCGATGTTCTTCACCACTTCCTGCCGGTAGGCTTTCAGCCCGCAGTTGAAGTCGTGCAGGTTCTTGATGCCGCTCACTTTGCGGGCCGTGGCATTGAAGAGCTTGGTGGGCAGTGTCTTCGACAGCGGGTCGTAGCGTTTCTGCTTGTAGCCGCTCACGAGGTCGTAGCCGTCTTCCCTGATCATTCGGTAGAGCTCGGGAATCTCGTCGGGCGAGTCCTGCAAGTCTGCGTCCATGGTGATGACCACATCGCCCTGAGCCTCGGCAAAGCCGCAGTAGAGGGCGGGGCTCTTGCCGTAGTTGCGGCGGAACTTGATGCCGTGGACGTGGTTCGACGCTTCGGCCAGTTGGCAGATGATGGGCCACGAACGGTCGGTCGAGCCGTCGCTGATGAAGATTACCTCGAACGTGAAGCCATGCTCTTGCATGACTCGCTCTATCCAGCTGTAGAGTTCAGAAATCGACTCCTCCTCATTATAGAGGGGAACCACTACCGATATGTCCATTTTTTTTCCTTAACTAATAGGTCTTGTGTTACGTTTCATGAGGGCCGCGATAGGAATGCCTACGAGCATGCCCAGCATGATATTGGTTGTCAGCATGTTGAGGGCCATGTCGATGGGGCGCATGGCCTGCATCTCGTGCAGACTCTCATTCAGTGTCTCTGTCATTCCATATTCCTTGATGAGCTGTTCCGATTCGGGTTGCGACATCATGGTATGGGTCATTTGCATGAAGTAGCCGTGGTCAAGAAAGGCAAAATAGGCATACTGCGCCAGGGCGAAGAGCAGGCCTGCGTAGAAAAACACCAGGACGACGAATCCCCAGCTTCGCATGAAGGATATATTGCCGTCGCGAACCCAGTCGCGAAACCAGCGCAGGCGGCGCACTACAAAAAAAAGCGAGATGATGGCCAGCACAAAGGCTGCCATCAACCAGCTTGGATTACTCATTCCAACGATGTAGCACACAAAGCTTCCTATCCATAGCAGGGATAGCCGGAAACCGTCGATTCGTGCAAATGCTTTCAGTTGTACGTATTCTTCTGGCGTCATTAGTTGTACTTCAGAATCTGTCCTGGACGCAAACGAACGTTCTTGCTGATGCGGTTTAGCTGGCAAAGCTCGCTGACCGTCATCTTGTGTTTCTTGGCGATGGCAAAGAGTGTCTCGCCCTTCTTTACCTTGTGGTAGCGAACCGACGAATTGCTGCTCGTGGCCTGGGCGTAGGTCTTGTTCTGGTTGGGACTGTTGACCATGGCGGGATCGTAGCCCTTCAGGCCGTTGGCACCGCGAAGCTGCGTGGCAATGCGACCGTCGCGCTCATACTGGTTGCGGCGGAACATATAGGAATCGGCCACGACGTCCTGATTGACGAAGTCGAACATAATAGCGGGGTTGAGGGCCACACCACAGAGGCGGGTCTCGAAGTGCAGATGTGAACCCGTGCTCTTGCCAGTGCTTCCACCCAGGCCAATAGGCTCGCCTGCCTTCACTTCCTGGTTCTCCCTGACCAGCTGCTTCGACAGATGACCGTAGATGGTCTCCAAGCCATTGTTATGACGAATGACGACGTACTTGCCATAGCCCTTGCGCGCTCCTTCGTTCTTGACGATGCGCACCTTGCCGCTGAAGGCGGAACGGATGGTGTCGCCAATATATACCTTGATGTCGAGCCCTTTGTGCTGCTTGCGCCACCGCGGTCCGAAGTTCGAGGTGATGACGCGGCTCGGCGTGGGCATGCAGAACTCACGCAGGTCGATACGGAACGAGTCGGGCAGGGCCGTCTCGCGATGGGCATACAGGTTGTCCCAGTCCTCGTAAAGGCTGACCGACGATGCCTCCCATGCCTCTTCGTTGACAATGAGACGCTGAAGCATCACTGAGTCGACCGACTTCAGCTTGCGGTCGATGGGAGCCTGGTTGGCCAGAAGGTCTTGACCTGCCACGGGGACAGTGGCCAACGCTGACAGGGCAATAGCTGCTATATTTCTAATTTTTCTGAGAATCATCATTACTACTTTTTTTGGTCTTCGGTTACTGTTAATCACTCCTTTCTTCTCTTTTGCACCACTCCGGTCGGCACGACGAGAGTTGATGTATGTCAAAAGAACGTTGCAAAGTTAGCAAAAAAAAGTGTATGCTCAACTAATATTCAAGATATTTTGTTGTCTTTTAACACTTAATCGGTTCCTTTCACTTTTTATGCAATTCTGCAACTTGGCAACAGACAAGGTTGAATTGCCTCGCAATATGGCCTGAATTAGGCGACAATCGAGCATGAATTAGAAAGCAATTCAGCCTGAATTACGAGCTAATTCAGGCTGAATCGTAACTAACTGTTATTCAGTTGGTTGTGGATGCTTACTGCTTCTGCATAAATATGCAGCTATGTAGCTATTTCATGAATTTGCAGGCCACGCGGGTGTCGTCGCTGTTGGTGGCACGAGCCACGTAGAAGCCCTGTGGCAGATGGCCCACACTGAGGCGGGCTGTGCCAGCCTTCACCTCGACGTTCTGGCGCTCAATGAGACGGCCGTCGGTAGTATATATATATATGGTGGCGGGGCCGTCGGTCTCGTTCTTCACAATCAGCTGTCCGGCACCATAGCGCAGGCGGAAGCCGTTGGCCGAAGCAACGAGCGTCTTGACGCGGGTTATCTCAGGCTGCTGCTCGACGGTGGTCAGGTAGCTGGTCAGCATGTTGCTGCCGGCAATGGTAGGCATGTCCATGACATAGACATCGGCACTGCCGTCAGGATAGCGGCCTACGGTGTGGTTGGCATCGTGGGCATCGTAATACAGCACGTCCTTCCAGCTCTTGTCGGCAGCCATCAGCTGCAATGCGCCGCCCTCGCCCGAAATCTTGAACGAGGCATGCAGGGCCTGAGAGGTAGTCGCTAATTTGTCGCACCAGATAATCAGGTAGCCATGGGCGGCAATCTTCGTCGAGGCTGTGGTCGAGCCCTTCGTAATCTGGTACTTCTCGGGCTTCTCAAGGTTGTCGGTCAGGTACATGCCCTCCACGTCGATCTCGCTGTCGGTGGTGTTGTAGAGCTCTATCCAGTCGTTCTTCTTGAAGTAGTCGTTTACAAGGCTGTTGTTAGAACCGCTGATTTCGTTGATGCGCACGGGGCTGATGCCCTGCTCGGCAAGCTCGCTCTCGGTGAGTGGCCTGTAGCTGGCAGTCAGTTTGACCGTGCCGCTGGGCAGTGCTATTTCCGGCTCGGTGGCATAGAAGGTGGGCTCGGTGGTGCTGGCTGTCGTGGTGATTTCGGCATCCCAGAGCAGGTCGGTCGATGTGGCGTTGTTGTTGTGCAGCTCTACGGCTATGGTGTTGCTGCCCTTGCGGAACAGGCTGGCGCTGAGCGTCATCTCGCCCGTGTCGGGGTTGTTCGGAGCATAGCTGGTGGCATACTGGTTGTAGCTCACCGTGCCCGAGGGCATGTTGTAGCGGCCAGCCTCGGTGCCGTTGACGTAGACAATGATGCCGTCGTCGACGGTAAAGTTGAGCGTGAAGCTGTCGTTCGACTTCGGTGCCTGTGCCAGTGTGACCGTAGCGCGGAAGTAGGCTGTGGGCCGTTTGTTGCGGCTGTCACTGCCATAGTCGAGCGTGGTGCTCACACCGTCCTTCCCGTATCCTAAGGGCGCTGTGCCCTGGCTCCAGCCGTTGGCTGCATAGGTGGGCGACGTCCAGTTCTGACCGTCGAGCGAGCCTTGGTCGTAGTAGCTCCACTTGGAGCCGTTGGCCAGCAGGGTTGTCTCTCCAGACGTTGTGGTCCAGCCTTGGAAGGCATAGCCTGCTGGGGCCACGGCCTTCAGCGTGGCGGGAGCAAAGAGACTGCCCTTGAAGGCTCCTGTGGGCACCTGCATGCCATTGATGAGTAGCTGTGCGCCTTCGGTATCGCTGCCGAGTGTGACGTTCTGCACACGTGAAGATTTCAGTTCGAGGTCGGAGCAGTTCCAAAGGGCGTTGATGGCCGTCGACAGGCGCCCGGCCAAGCTGTTGCGCACACTGTTTGCCGTGCTGCTCAGGCTGCCCTGACGGCCTTCTAAGCTCATGGCGGGGCGCACGTTGCCCTCAAGCTCGCTGATGATGCTGGCGGCACGGCTTGCCTCGAACACGCTGCCGCCCATGATGCAGTAGGCATCGATGAAGCGACGGCGGAAGTCGGCGTTCCTCAGAAGGTTCCTGAATAGCGTCACGAAGCGGATGTGCTCGTTGTAGAGACGGCCCAGCGACGCGGGCTTCAGCTGGTCGAAGGTGTAGTACTCCTTGCCGAAGAAGGTGTCGAAGGGACTGCTGGTGTTGAACGAGCCGTCGAGGTCGAAGAGCACGAAGCGGAACTTGCCGCCATCTCTGTGACGGAATCCCTTCACGTTGTTCTGTGGCCAGTCCCAGTTGCCCAGATAGAGCTGGGCAGCCATGTAGTTGGCATAGGAGTCAACGTCGAGCAGTTTCCTGATTTCCTCATAGGTCTCGCTGTTGGCGGCGTCTTCCGAGAGCACGTCGACCAGCTCGTTGTAGGCATCGGCTGTGCCGCACTTCTGAACGTAGGCCGAGTCGGGCGACATCTCGAACTGGTCTATCTCGTCATCGTCCCAGCCATAGTTGGCATAGACGTAGTGCTTGTTGTTTGGCTCGCGCACGTTCAGAACGCCGATATACTCGCCATTGATGAACTCATGGACAGGCTGATAGCTCTGGCAGTCCAGATTGACGCCAGCCGACATGACCAGATACTGCAGGGCGGGGTCTTTGAAGCGGGCGTTGTTGTCGTTACCGCCATTGCGCACCTGCAAGGTGCGGTTGCGAATGTAGGGCTTCTGCGTGAAGAAAGGATAGGGCAGATGCTTGTTGCCGCCCAGCTCCTTGTTGCCTTTTAGCTTGAAGGCATGGGGCAGCCAGGCACGGCTCCATCCGCCGCACATCTCCAAGTTCACGTCCTGATTGAGCACCATCTCGCCGTCGGCATCGAGGTAAGAGAAGTTGACGGGGCGCTCCCAGTTCATGTTCCAGTTGCATTTGCTATCCTGTCCATTGCCGGGACGCCCGTTGGGACCTTTCTGGAACACGCCAATCTCGGTGCTGTTGAAGAAACGGTCGTCGCCCACCACCGATACCACTGGCAGGTAGTAGTCGCGGTCTTTATATATATAGGAACGGGAGGTGACGGCCGATGCCAACTGCCCTTCGGCAAAGAGACGGAATCGATAGATGCTGGTGCTGCCGACGGAGAATTGCCCGGTGCGGCTGGTCTCGCCGTTGTCGGCTGTGGGCAGCGAACCGTCGGTGGTGTAGCGAAGGGTGCATCCGGCGGGAATGGTCACGTTGACGCTCAGCGCACCGGAGAACAGCTGCGAGGGCTGGTCGACCACGGGGGCTGCCAGCTGCACGTCGGCAAACTTGCTTGGGTTGTTCGAGGCTTCGGGTGTAGCGGTATCCGTCAGTCCCCACGTGCTGCCGCCGTCGGTGGTGCGGGCGTAGCTCACGCGCTCTTTTCCTGCCGGATAGGTCTGGGAGGCAATCAGCTGGCCCGAAGTGTCGCTGATGTAGATGGTGCCGCCATCGACGTCGAGCTTGAACGGAGCGTTCTGCGGGGCAATGTCGTTCGAGTCGAACCAAATGACCTTGAAACCCTTGGCCGGCAGCACTCCAATGGTGGTGGGCATGCGCCATTTCTTCAGGTTCGTGGCATCGTCGCTCATGTAGAGGCCAGCCAATGGGAAGGCTGCCTCTGTGTTGTTGTAAAGCTCTATCCAGCCGTCGAAGTTGAAAGCCGGACTTATGAACTCGTCGACGTTCGAAGCCATGATTTCGTTGATAATCAAGCCGTTGGCATCGACCTCTACCGTCTTCACCGTGATGACGACGGAGCGTGTGATGTTTGTACCGTCGGTAGTCGTTGCGCTGATGGTGGCTGTGCCTGCTCCTTCTGCCGTGACCAGTCCTTGGGCATCGACCGTGGCCACCTGCTGGTTGTCCGACTCCCAGAGCAGCGTTTTCTGCTTGGCATTTTCAGGCGTAATGGTAGCGGTGAACTGAAGGGTCTCGCCTACGAGAAGCGTGGTTGTGGGCGAATTGAGCTCCAGCGTAGCCACCAGTGTGTTCTCGCTGCGATAGAGTTCTTGTGCGTCGGTGCCATTGCCATAGTAGGTGAGCGTGAAGTCGTCGAACAGCGACCAGTCGCCGCTGATTTGGTCGGTTTTCCTTACGCCGATGGTCAGCTCGCCAGTCTCGTCAACAGGTACCAGCACGTGGTTGTCGTAGTAGCCGAGCGTGTGCATGTAGTATTCGGCTGCCACCATATTATTGGGAATATAGTACGTCTCGCCAGTCTCGTTGTCATAGATTGTCGACTCGTCGCCAACCCATACCCGTTCGGTCATATTGGCTGTGCATGGCGACACGATGGGCTCCTGGCAGGTGGTGGCGCCACAGGTGGCGTAGAGACGGGCATAGCGCGACTGCTCGTTGTCGGCCTTGTAGTTGTCGTAGGCGGGCTGTGCGTCGCCTGCGCGGTAGAACGCCTTCACACCCACGGAGTAGATGCCGGCGGGCAGTCCTGTAATGGTCTGGAAAGTGTCATAGGTTTTGTTGTAGTGCTCGGCATTCTCGTTTGGGTTGTAGGCTCCGAAATCCGTGCCGCTCCATCCTGTCCAGACGTCGTCGTTGGCAAAGTCGGGGTTGACGATTCTTGAGGTAAGGTCATAGGGGTTTTTCACCGATGCCTGTGAGGCTTGTGAGTTCTCCCAGTCGCTGATGGCCTTTTCGAGCGTTTCCAAAGCTTCGTAAATTTCATCGGCCGTTGCGTTTTCATTCAGATATACAGCCTGCTGTGCCGAGGTCTCAATGCCCTTTGACTGGGCAGTCTCGATGAGTGCTCTCAGCTCTTCGGCCTCGTTGTAAATACCTACAACGCCTAAAAAATCGTAATAGTCTTCGCTTGTGACCAAAACCCAGTCGATATAATGGTCTGATGCCACGCTCAGGAAGGGAGAAAGTGCTGTTGTCTCGCTGTCGGCTACGATGCCCACATAACGGTCGGCCTCATAGCAGTCTTCGTGCCCCCACCAGCCGTTGTTCCAACCGGGATTGCCCTTGTCTGAGGCATAAAGTCGGAATGTCTCGCCATTGTCCTGAACGCCCCATCGGTAATTGGGCTGGTTGTTCCAGTCGACGAACATTTCTTGCTTACTGTCGAAGAACACCAGTTTCCACGACCCTTGGGTGTATGCGAAGTCGTTGAACAGGTAGGCCCCGGCATTTTCACTGTCGGCAGTGAAGGCTACCGGAAGCCCGTAGTCGCCCAGGCTGGCTTGGGTGCCCCAGGAGTTGCCCTCGGTGAAGAAAGCCTTGGCTTTCGTGTTGTAGAGATAATAGTATTCATCAAGGTTTGCACTGGCCACGAAGCCTTGGGTCTTAGTAGGGACTGGTTTTTGACGGATGCCGTTCGTAATGGTGGCCGACGTACTACTTGCTATCAGCCAGAAGGCCGTCAAAACGATTAGTCTTGAAATCTTCATAAGTTTTAAGTCTTTTTTACGTAGTTCGTGAATTTGGGGGCAAAGGTAAATAAAAAAGCTGATTTAATGAAGCAATTTGAGAAGATTAACTCATTTTTTTATGTCGTGGAAGCCGTTATGACCAACAATTATTATTGTTAAGTAATAAATATTCATAATTTTCTTCGTTCATTCGGAATAAGTTTGTATCTTTGCACTTCCGAACTTAAAACACTTATATAATAATAACAACTATGTCAAACAACAAAACGAAACTCTTTACCGAGTTCGTTGCGCCTACCACCCAAGAGTGGTTAGACAAAATTGAAGTAGACCTGAAAGGGGCCGACTTCCAGAAACGCTTGGTATGGAGAACCAATGAAGGTTTTAATGTGCAACCCTTCTATCGTCGTGAAGACTTGAAGGATTTGAAGGCGGTCGACTCGCTGCCTGGCGAGTTCCCCTTTGTGCGTGGTAACAAGAAGGACAACAACCTTTGGTTTGTGCGTCAGGACATTGATGCCGAGGATGCCAAGGCAGCCAATGCCAAGGCTCTTGACGTGCTGAACAAGGGCGTCGACTCGATTGGCTTCAAGATTCCTGGCAAGAGCCTCAGCAAGGAGTTTGTGGCCACACTGCTTGACGGCATCCAGCCACAGGCTGTCGAACTGAACTTCAAGACCTGTCAGCGGCACTGCGTGGAGCTGGCCGAGATACTGGTCGCCTATTTCAAGGAGAAAAGCTATCCGCTGGCCGAGCTGAAGGGAAGCATCAACTTCGATCCCATTGAGAAGATTCTGAAGAAAGGTAAGGACGTATCGCCCGTATTGGCTTTTGCCAAGCCTCTCGTTGAGGCACTGCAGGAACTGCCAGGCTATCGTTGCATCAACGTGAACACTGTGTCGCTCAACAATGCCGGCGCCTATATCTATCAGGAGCTGGGCTATGCCTTGGCTTGGGGTGCTGAGTATCTGAACGTTCTGACCGAGGCTGGCGTAGAGCCAACCGAGGCAGCCAAGCGCATCAAGTTCAACATGGGCGTATCGGACAACTACTTCATGGAGATAGCCAAGTTCCGCGCTGCCCGTCTGCTGTGGGCTCAGATTGTGAAGCAGTATGAACCGAAGTGCGACTGTGCCTGCCAGATGCATG
This sequence comes from uncultured Prevotella sp., assembly GCA_905235905.1. GTDB lineage: Bacteria > Bacteroidota > Bacteroidia > Bacteroidales > Bacteroidaceae > Prevotella. Next base: position 1,992 of record CAJONO010000224.1, on the reverse strand, counting down.
TATGCGCCATAACGTCGGAGTACAATCAGACACTGTTCGACTCATACGTCAACCTGCTGCGCTCGCAGACAGAAGCCATGTCGGCAGCCCTTGCCAATGTCGATTCTATCATTGTGACACCGTTCGATAAGCCCTACGAGACGCCGACGGAGTTTGCCGAGCGCATTGCCCGCAACCAGCAGCTGTTGCTGAAAGAGGAGGCCCACTTCGACAAGCTGGTCGACGTGGCTGGCGGCTCTTACACTATCGAGCATCTGACCGATGCCATCGCCAAGGAAGGCTGGAAACTGTTCCTTGCCGTAGAAGAGGCTGGCGGCTTCCTCGCTGAGGCCTTGAAGGGTAACATCGTGAATGTCGTGAATGCATCGAACGACAAGCGTCATGCTGCTGCTGCCACACGTAGGGAGTTCATCCTCGGCACGAACCAGTTCCCCAACTTCACCGAGACCAGCGACGGCAAGCAGCCTGTCAGTTGTGCATGTTGCTGTGCCACAGCAACACACGAGGCAGGCGACCTGCCCACCCTCAACAAGGAGCGCTTGGCTTCTGAATTCGAGACCCTGCGCCTCTCAACAGAGAAGGCAGCAAAGCAGCCCGTCGCCTTCATGCTGACCATTGGCAATCTGGCCATGCGCCAGGCCCGTGCCCAGTTCTCGTGCAACTTCCTTGCCGCCGCAGGCTATAAGGTGATGGACAACCTCGGATTCAAGACCGTTGAGGAAGGTGTCGACGCTGCCCTCAAGGCCAAGGCCGACATTGTGGTCATCTGCTCAAGCGATGATGAGTACGCTGAGTATGCCATCCCCGCTTTCCAGTATCTGGCTGGCCGTGCCATGTATGTCGTGGCTGGTGCTCCTGCTTGCATGGAAGACCTGAAGGCTGCCGGCATTGAGAATTTCATACATGTTAAGTCTAACCAGCTCGAAACGCTCCGTGCGTACAATGCTAAACTCGGAATATAATTATGGCACGTAAAGATTTTAACAATATAGACATCTATGCTGGCATTGAGCAAAAGAATGGCCAGCAGTGGCAGAAAGAGAATGGCATCAGCGCTAACTGGCGTACGCCTGAGCAGATCGACATTCAGCCCGTATATACCAAAGAAGACCTCGAAGGGATGGAGCATCTCGACTTCGCGGCCGGTATTCCTCCCTATCTGCGTGGTCCGTACTCCATGATGTATCCGTTCCGCCCGTGGACCATCCGTCAGTATGCAGGATTCTCTACGGCTGAGGAGTCGAACGCCTTCTATCGCCGTAACCTCGCTTCTGGTCAGAAAGGTCTTTCCGTGGCTTTCGACCTGCCTACACACCGTGGCTACGACCCCGACAACGCCCGTGTGGTTGGTGACGTAGGTAAGGCTGGTGTGAGCATCTGCAACGAGGAGAACATGAAGGTATTATTCTCGGGCATCCCCTTGAACAAAATGTCTGTCTCGATGACGATGAACGGTGCCGTGCTGCCTATTTTGGCCTTCTACATCGTGGCAGGCTTGGAGCAGGGCGCTCAACTCGAAGAGATGGCCGGAACCATCCAGAACGATATCCTGAAGGAGTTCATGGTGCGTAATACTTATATCTACCCACCTGCATTCTCAATGAAGATCATTGCCGACATCTTCGAGTACACCTCACAGAAGATGCCGAAGTTCAACTCGATTTCTATCTCTGGTTACCACATGCAGGAGGCTGGTGCTACGGCCGACATCGAGTTGGCTTACACCTTGGCCGATGGTATGGACTACCTACGTACCGGTGTGAATGCTGGTATTGATGTCGATGCCTTCGCACCGCGTTTGAGCTTCTTCTGGGCCATCGGCATGAACCACTTCATGGAAATAGCAAAGATGCGCGCAGGCCGTCTGTTGTGGGCAAAGATTGTGAAGAGCTTTGGTGCCAAGAACCCGAAGTCACTGGCTCTGCGTACCCACTCACAGACCTCTGGTTGGTCGCTCACCGAGCAGGATCCCTTCAACAACGTGGGCCGTAC
>CAJONO010000223.1 GCA_905235905.1 uncultured Prevotella sp. | reverse complement strand
CTCACCCCTCACCTCTCACCTCTCAATCCTCACCTCTCACCTCTCAATCCTCACCTCTCACCTCTCACCTCTCAATCCCCCTCGTGCCCAACCCCGATATTGCCGCCGAGTTGGGACGCATGAAGCAGCCCGGCCAGCTACTCGTAGGCTTTGCCCTTGAGACCAACGACGAGGAGCAGAACGCCCAGAAGAAGCTGGAAAAGAAGAATCTGGACTTCATCGTACTGAACAGCCTCCGCAACGAGGGCACCTGCTTCCAGAGCGACGAGAACCAAATAACCATCATCTCCCGACAGGGGCACAAGGACTACGCGAAGAAACCGAAGAGCGAGGTGGCCCGCGACATCGTCGACGCTATTTCAAATGAAATGACTCTACAACGGATTTAACGGATTTTTATGGGACATGAATGACCAGTAACAATTCAGCGAATCTACATGAATCATGTTTTTAGACACAAATTAGCACAAATTGGTATAAATTGCGGCCACAAATGTGGCCTTCCCACGAGCCTGTATTACTATTTGTGGAAAATTTGTGGATAAAATTAGTGCCAATTAGTGGCGATTTGTTTCCAAAAAGAGGTTTGCGGCGATTAGCTGAATTGTTACTTACTTGCGCAGCTATTTGTGTTTAATTTACGGAGATTTATGTTCAAAAGTTTAATTCGTTTGATTCGTGTTATTCGTGTTCGTTAAAAAATACAGTTTTCATGATGTCGCTCTTTCTCGAACACGAATCTCGCGAATCTAACGAATTCTATGCGATTAAAGCTGGTGGTATTAAGTAATCGTTTTAAAATAACTTGTTATAGTTTACTGAAACAAATGAGAATAATGAGAATAATTTTGGCTACGAATGAGAATTATTATTCCAATTCGTGAGTTTATTATTCCAATTCGTTTCCATAAAAAATCGTACCAAGTTATTATTTTGTCCTTCTGTCCTTCTGTCTAAAAAATCATTCTGTCACATAAGCTTCTCGTTGCCTTCTCCGCGAATTTTGCGTTAATCAAAAAAAAAAAACGTAAAAATTTGTAAACAGAAAGCCCTTTTTCCTATCCTCAACAACTATTTATTAATTTTGCATCCCGAAGCCGTGAGGCCTTTTTTATTATTGAAAGCTCTTACATCGGTAAGGGCATAGTTAGTATATTTTAATGAATGATAGGATTACGTCCTCACAAGGTAAAAAGACTTTCAGGATACGGCCATAGGCCTCCATGTATATAATAAGGTGTCGGGGCCGCCAACAGCGAATCAATTCTTTTACAAAACTAATAAACCAAAAACGTATGAGAAAACTAAAACTATTTTTTGCGGCATGCGCACTATTATTGGGCGCAGGCCAAACGTGGGCACAATGGACAGATTACACATCTGTCATTACCAATCCTTCGTTTGAGACGGATGATGCAATCAGTGATTTAACTGTCGCTGTCAACAAAAATACTCCGACAGGATGGACCGTAACGTTTGATACAGGGACTTCAAACTATGATACTCAACAGTGGGGAACGGCAAATTCTTCTACAACGATTCAAGGTATAGGCGTGTCGACGTTTAGCCCAAGTGCTGGTGATAAGTATTTCTACCTTCGTGAAAACTGGCACGGTTCAACCACGTATGCTGTATCACAGACTATAGCTGCAAATGCACTCCCTGCAGGTGTGTATAAGCTATCCGTGAAGATGGCTAATAAGGCTAGTTCTGCTACAGATTACAAACTTACAGCCCAAGAGGACGGACAATCGGCAGTCGTCAAAACGGAGAATACTAAAGGAAATGCTAGTTGGCAAGACTGGTCTATAACGTTTGTAAAAAAAAACTCAGCAACAACTCTAACTATTACTGCATCGATGAAAGGCGGATCTGCTAGTGGCTCTCATTGGTGTATGCTGTTAGACGACTTTAAACTGGAATTGTTAGAACCTTCAAACGGCACAAATCTGACCTCACTCATAACAAATGCAGCCGTAACGAGTACTTCAGGTTGGACGAATGGGCGTACAGGTTCAGGCCAACAATATACAGGAGCCCCCGACAATGCTTACTTGGATACTTGGAATGCCACCCTTGATCAGAAGCAGGTCGTTAATTTGCCTTCAGGATATTATCTGTTGAAGGCAGCCACGCGTTCCAGTGCCTACGCAAGCGGAAACATTTACGCTTATGTAACTGAGGACGATGCTACATTTAGAACAGACATTCATAAAGAAGGCTCCGAAGGCAACTTGCTTGGCGGTGGCTGGGGATGGACACGTGTTGCAACCACTGTTACGCAGACTTCTAACGTGACCATCGGCTTCTGGTCGAACTGTTCCAACAGCCAATGGGCAGGTGCCGACAACTTCACCCTTACCTATTACGATTCGGAACTGAACCTCACCGCAGCACTGTTCGAAGAGGTGCGCAGCGATGCCGCTGCATGGAAGACCAACCTTGATGCAAGTCTTACAACAGGTGCAAAGAACGCTTTGGCTGCCGAGGACGGCAAGTCCTACACCAGCGTGGCTGACTACAACTCAGCTATCGCACGTTTGGAAGCTGCCATTGATTTTGCCCGTACAGGCTATACGACGTTGAAAACAAAATATGACGCAGTGAAAGCACTCGTGAAAGCACTTCCCGACCAGACAACAGTATATACCGGCAGTGCCACTATCAGTGTAGATGAAGACGCACAAGATGCAGCCGTTGAGGCAGCAACAACCGAGGCAGAAATCAATGCCGCCATTCTTGTCTGGCGTAATGCTGCTGCCACCTTCCTTGGCGCAGTGACGGTCAATGAGGATCAATACTTTGACATTACCAATATCTTCCTTGACAATGCAGACTTCGAGGCAGGCAATATTCTGGGTTGGGAAACCAATTATGTATCTGGTCAGCAAGCTAATAACATAGGCTATCAAGGTGCAAGCTATACCAATGGGGATGTAACCATTAGCAAGTTCATTGAAGCATGGAAGCCACAGCCTGGCACACTGGGCGACGGCTATTTGCGCCAGACCGTTCAGAACCTGCCCGAAGGCAAGTACACCCTCGAAGCTGATGCCATCTCTGTACAGCAGAGCGATGAGAATATTGAAGTGGCAGGCTCCTACCTGTACATCTACGCCGACGGTGTGAACTACACCACTGCTTTGAATACCCTCAATAATAAGCCACAGCACTTCTCAAGAGAGTTCCTGAACACTGGTGAGGGCGATGTGATCTTCGGATTGAAGACCGAAAGCTCAACTGGCAACTGGCTCTGCGCTGACAACTTCACTGTGAAGTTCTATGGCGTTGACCTGTCAGCTTATGAGACTCAGTTGGCAGAAGCAGTTGCCGCAGCAGAAGCTGTAACGGGTATTCCTGCTGGTGCTGCAACAGTACTGACTGGTGTCGTTACAGAAAACAATAAGACATACAACACGTCAAAGGCATACGCTACCGCCATCTCCGCTATTCAGACAGCTACGACCACTGCATTGACTTTCCAGACGCCGTATGCTGACTATAACACTGCCAAGGCTACTGCCGAAGCATTTGAGGAAGATAATATGATTGCAGCAGACTGGACTACACTGCAAAGTGCTATTACAACTAACACTGTTGACCTGACAAGCACCAGCATTACTGTTGAGGCTCTCAATACAGCAACAGACAATCTGAATGATGCTTGCTCGGTTGCTACTGCCGCTGTGGCTGCTAAGACCACTTATGATACAGCCGTTTCTACTATAAACGGAGGCACGAATGTTGACTTGACAAGTCTGTTAGTGAATCCAAGCTTTGAGGTTAACGGTCTTAACGGTTGGACCAACACCAATGCTGAGACACAGACCAACAAAGCCTTCGACAATGTGCAGGGTGACATCTATGCACAGCGCTGGCATTTCAATGGCAATGTGGACATCAACCAAACTATAGCTTATCTGCCTGCAGGTGTCTATGAAGTGAGCGCATACTCCTATTTCAGCGAGACAGGTGCAAGAATTTATGCAAACACAACAGAAGCTGCCGTTACCACATCTGCCAACTATTCTGTGATTGTCGAGATTGCCGACAAGGGAAGCATTACGATTGGTGCAGGTTGCACATCTACAGCAACAAGCTGGTGGTGTGTGGATGACTTCAAGCTGACCTACTTAGGAGCTATTGATGACCTTACCTATACACTTGCTACTGGTAAGATGGGAACTGACAAGGCCGCTGCACAAACTGCCGCCGAGACTACTTTCAATGAGAATAAGACTGTGGCCAACTATACCGCTCTGCTGGCAGCCATTGCCGATGCTGAAGCTTCGGTAGCAAACTACACCGCTCTGAAGGCTGCTATCGACAAGGCCGAAGCCGTGAAGAATGCCAACAACTTTGTGACCGCCGATGCAACTACCACATATGCAAGTGCTATTTCTACAGCAAACAGTGCTTGGGTAGACGTTACGTATACCGATGCTCAAGCCACTGCAGCGATAACCGCTTTGGGTACAGCCGTATCAGGATGGCATGCCAATGCTACGGGTGCTGCTGGTGTTTACATGGCCAGTGCATGGGGCAAGACATCTGAGAACTGGTGGGATGCACCTTATATCAACACTTGGTCTACCGAGGGCGACAACGACGGTTCTAACTTCTCTGTTCCATTCTTTGAGTACTATACTGATAATGACAAGAATCTTGCAGCTAATACCTTCACTGCTACGTTGACAGGTTTGGACAATGGCTGCTATGATGTTGAGCTTTGGGCTCGTGTACAGCGTCGTTCGGATGCTGACTTTAATAGTGATGGCAGTATGATTACGATGTCTGTGAACGGTGGCACAGCAGTGAGCATCATGAATAACACTTCCAACAATGTTGGCAGCGGATCATCAGTAATGCGCCTTGGCCGCTACACCGCACGTGGCATGGTGACTGATGGTACACTGACCTTGACCATCGACGTGAAGCTGGGCGCTAACGTTCACTGGCTGAGCTGGCGCGACGTGAAATATACCAAGGTTGCCGACGAGTCAATCACCGTTAGTGCAGCCGGCTATGCTACCTACGTGAGCGATAATGATCTTGACTACACTGACATTGATGGTCTTACTGCCTACAGAGCAATCGTGAGCGGAACGACGGCTACATTCAAGCCTGTGACGACCGTTCCTGCCGGTGAGGGCGTGTTGCTGAAGGGCGCTGGCACCTTCTCTGTTCCCGTAACAACAGGTGTTACCGCCTGGGCTGATGAAGACAATGCATTCATCCGTGGCACTGGCGCTGCTGTAGAAACAGAGGCAGGTAGCTATAAGAACTACGTGCTGAGCACTGACGCTGACGGCAACAACGTTGGTTTCTACTATGCTAATGGCGAGACTGTTGCCACGAATAAAGCTTACTTGCAGTCGACGGCTGCAGGTGGTGGTGCCCGTCTGACCATGGTGTTCGAAGACGAGATTACTGGCATCAGCACTGTGGGTACAAGTGTCAAGGACAACGCTGTCTACAACATGAATGGTGTGCGCGTGACGAAGCCTGCCAAGGGCCTGTACATCCAAAATGGCAAGAAACTCTTTGTGAAATAAGGATTCATGATTAATTCGTGAGGATTCGTGTTAAACAAAAAAACAGAAAAAGAATATGAAGAAGAATTATAATAGCCCTGAGACAACCCTCGTACGTGTGGAACTGGTTCACATGATTGCTGAGTCACTGACTATGACCTTCTATGAAGGAGCAGGAAAGTCGGAAACAGTGTTGTCACGCCGAGACGCCTCTATCTGGGGCGACGAGGACGAAGAGGACTTCGAATAGTTTCCCCCTGTAACCGTTTGGGGCCGGTGAGGCCCTGAAGGAATAAAGACTATGAAACGACAGATGCCTGCGGCCTCCGAGTGATGGCCGCAGGTATTGTTTTCAGGTCGGGAATTCAACTTTCACCCCCTTGAATGCCCTTGCACAGCCCAATGTTTCACGGCCGAGATAATGCTGTTTGGCAATTCGTGCTGAACCATCGCCTAATTCAACATGAATTTGACGACAATTCAGCATGAATTACAGCCTAATTTAGCGTGAATTACAACTAACTGACAATCAGTTTGTTATGTCTGCTTTTTGCTGATGCGTTTTGATGCGTGAAACATTGACGGGAAGGCACAGTTTGGATTTTAGGTGTTTTTTTTGTAGATTTATGTTCGTAAGAAAGCTGTTACTCTATAGAGTGGCAGTAGCTGATGCCTAAGCGGTCGTAAAGGCGCATCATGCGGGGCAGGCGCTTCTTGAAGTACTCGAAATCTTTCTGCTGTCGGCACCACTGCACTTCGCTGATGGCATCGAGACGTGGCAGGAGCATGTAGAAAAGGTGTTCGGGTGCTGCCACATACTCGGTCCAGAGGTTCACCTGCGCACCGAGGATATAGTGGCGTTCCTCTTCCGTCAGCTTCTCAGGGACGAGCGGCTCGAAGGAGTAGACCTTGCTCACGGGTACATATCCGCCGATGGCCAGTGGCTGGTTCCACGTGTTCTTCAGTTGGTAGTAGTCTATGTAGCAGTAGTCCGTGGGTGTCATGATGACGTGATGGTGCTGTCGGGCCGCCTCTATTCCTCCGCCGACGCCTCGCCACGACATGACGGTGGCCGCCTCGGTGAGTCCGCCCTCGAGTGTCTCGTCCCATCCTATGAGTGTGCGTCCGCGCTCTGTAAGGAACTGCTCCATCTGCCGGTTGATGTAGGTCTGTAGCTGGTTCTCTATGCTGTGCCGTCCGTCGTTCTTCAGTCCCAGCTCGCGGGCCTTGGCCTGGCACTTCTCGCATTGCTTCCAGCGGCTCTTGGGACACTCGTCGCCACCGATGTGGATGAGCTTTGAGGGGAAGACATCGCATAGCTCGCCGTAGACGGTCTTGAGGAAGGTGTGTACCTCGGGATTGCCGGCGCAGAGCACATCGTCGCTGACGCCCCACACCTGCCATACGGGATAGGGGCCGCCTGTGCAGCCCAGATGGGGATAGACATGGAGGGCTGCCTGCATGTGGCCGGGGAGGTCGATCTCGGGAATGACGTTGATATAGCGTTCGGCGGCGTAGCGCACAATCTCCCGGCAGTCGTCCTGGGTGTAGTAGCCGCCGTAGGGCTGACCGTCGTAGATGCCCGTGTTTCGGCCAATGACGGTCTGCTGGCGCAAGCAGCCCTTCGTTGCCAACTGGGGTAGGGCTTTCACTTCGAAGCGCCATCCCTGGTCGTCGGTAAGATGCCAGTGGAACTGGTTGCAGCCGTGCAGGGCCAGCAGGTCAAGGTAGCGCTTGATGACATCGACCGAGAAGAAGTGGCGGGCGCAGTCGAGATGGACGCCCCGATAGCTGAAACGGGGAGAGTCGGCAATCTCGGTAAACGGGAAGAGGGTTGAGAGTTGAGAACCCACCCCCAGCCCCTCCCCTCGGGAGGGGCTGGGGGTGGGTTTGAGAGTTGAGGGGTAAGAGGTGAGAGGTGAGGGTTGAACGGGCAGACTCTTGCGTAAGGTCTGGATGGCGCGGAAGATGCCGACGGCCTGGGTAGCGCGGACGACAATGCCCCGCTTGCCGACGCTGATGTTGTAGGCCTCCTCCTGCTGGCCTGCCGTGGAGGCGTCAAGGCGCAATTGAATGGCTGCCTTTTTGTTGCCTGGCGTCAGCAGCAAGTCGATGCCTGTCAGCTCTTTGACCCACTGCCTGAGGAACTCGGCATTCTGCTTCATCTCTGGCAGGCTCTTGTCATAGGCAATGCCCATCCCCTGCTGCAAGGCGAATGCGTGTGTGGTGTCTGTATGTATGTTCATGGGTAGTGGCACCACCTGGTAGTCGGCCGTCATCTGTGCTATGCCCTGCACACAAGTGCCCAGCAGCGCAAGCATCGTGAAAACTATCTTTCTCTTTATGGCAAACATCATAGAGTCTTGTTGGCTTGTTTGTGATTATGATGTGCAAAGTTACGAAAAAACGAAGGAAAAGCCAAATATATTTGAGCTTTTCTGAGTGCCAAGTAAGTTCGGCGTAGCCAAAGTTACG
>CAJONO010000222.1 GCA_905235905.1 uncultured Prevotella sp. | reverse complement strand
CGTAACTTTGGCTACGCCGAACTTACTTGGCACTCAGAAAAGCTCAAATATATTTGGCTTTTCCTTCGTTTTTTCGTAACTTTGCACTCATGAAGCTAACGAATGACTAATCACAATCATCCTAAATGAAAGAATATATGACGACAAGGCGAATCGTCTTCGTGCTCGAATTATGGTTCCTGGCTGTGACCCTGGTCATGGGACAGCATGCAAATGTACGCACCAAGAACTACACTACCCGCGACGGACTGGCCAGCAACGTGGTGAACTGCGGACTGCAAGACCGTCAGGGCTATATCTGGTTAGGCACCAACCACGGGCTAACGCGCTACGACGGCCACCGCTTTGTCAACTTCTATGTGGAAGATGAGGGCGAAAGGCTGATAGAAGGCATCACGCACATTGCTGAGGACAGCGTGAAGAACGTGCTGCTGATGAGCGGCAAGGGCTATCGGCTGCTATGCTTCGACCTCGGCACGATGCAGTTCGTCAGTGCCGACGGCATGGAGTTTCCCACAGACACCGATGAGGAGAAGCACGAGCAGAGCTATACGGAACGTGCCCGCAGGCTGGGCATAGACCGTGGAAACAAGACAAACCGCCGACACGACCTGCACTACGCACAACTTGACGACGGGCGAGAGCTCTTCGCCACCATCGACAACGGCATCTTCATCTACGACCCTCAAACCGTTCGGTTGCAGCATCTCAGCGCCAAAGACGAGAATCCCATCTTAGAGTCCGACTACATCAACGGCATTCTGCAAGACCGCTCTGGCGGCATCTGGCTGCTGACCACCTTTGCTGGAGTCTACCGACTGGAGCTTGGCGAAGAGGCTATCCGTCCTTATATGCTGGTACCCAATGTCCGTTCGTTTGCACAGCTCGACGACCATCAGATAGCCGTGGGCGACATGGAGGGCCATGTGTTCAGCTACAACCCTGATACGCGACAGAGCAGCATCCTGTTCGACAGGGGAGTCCGCGCATACGCCGTGAACAAAGACAGCAAGGGCAGAATATGGATAGGCACACGTGGCGATGGCGTGTGGATCATTGACCATTCTGCTGCGCATAAGAAGGCGGCAGCCCATGTTCAATCTTCAATCTTCAATGTTCAATCCTTGCCTGCCCGTCAGATCTATGACATTAAGTTCTCAACGAAAGGTATGGTGTGGATTGCCACGCTCGATGGCGGACTGATTGAAGGCTATGAGATGCCCGACGGCTCTTTCTTCTTCATACCCCATTTTCAGGGAACTGGCATCCACGAGATAGCCGAAGACATCTATGGCCGGCTATGGATGGCGACAGAAAACGGGCTGTTGGTCTATTCAGTTCCCTCTGGCGAAGCCTATCAGGACCATCAGGTAAACGACAAGCAATATACCGACACCTTATTTAACAAAGGCAAGGCGGTCTGCGTCTGCTGTGCGCCCGACGGCACGGTTTGGGCAGGCACCAACGGGTACGGATTGCTGAAGATTGACCATTCACCATTGACCATTGACCGTTCGGCTGCGCAAATCCCAGCAGCAGAAAATAATGGTCAATCGTCAATGGTCAATGTTCAATATATCCAGGCCGACAACGGACTGGCCAACAACAGCGTGGAGTCGGTGGTGTGCGACAAAGAGGGCAACGTCATTGTCGGCACCGACCAAGGCATCTCCATCGTCAGTAGCAGTGACGGCTCCGTGCACAACATCTATTCGCAGAACGGACTGCGAGCCGACACCTACAACGAGAATGCCATCCTCTGCACCACGAACGGGCGCATCTTTCTCGGCAGCCTGACAGGACTGGTGGAACTGCGAACGGCGGGTTCGGCGACAACAAGCATAAGGAACGATGTGAGCGGACGCCTACCGAAACCCCACATCACCTGCATCGAGGTGAACAACAAGCCTCGCTATGGTCGTCTGTCAGGCGACATCAGGCTGTCGCACGACGAGAACAGCCTGTGTTTCCATTTCTCGTCGTTTGCCTACCAAGACTTGTCCTCAGTAGTCTACAGTTACTGGTTGGAGGGCGTCGACAACGACTGGAGGCCTTCGACCAAGGAGAGCCAGGCCCTTTACACCAACTTGAGCCCCCGCCACTACAGACTTCATGTGCGCAGTCGCCTGGCCGGTACAGACTGGAGCGGCGAGAGTCTCTGCGACGTGTATATAGCCCAGCCTTGGTACTGGACCTGGTGGGCCCGTGCCTTCTATCTGCTCGTCATCGTGCTTCTCGTCTGCTACGAGTGGCACCAGTATCAGCAGCGACTATCCTTGCGCCGGCAGCTCGACCAGCGTCTGGCAGCCCTATATGCAGTGGAACAAGCCGCTTCCTCTTCAGGCCCCATTGAGGCCGAGAAAGCCCAATCGCAGCGAAGCGAACCAGACAAGGAGAAGGAAGGCACCGCCGGCAGCGACAAGGAAGGCGAACCTTCCCAAAAGGAGAGAGCGTTCCTCGACAAGCTCGACCGCCTGATTCTGGAGAACCTGATGCTGACAGACCTCGACGTGAACTTCATTGCCCAGGAGATGTGCATGAGCTACTCCACGCTCCACCGCCGCATCAAGTCGCTTGCAGGCACCACCGCCAACGAGTACGTGCGCAAGCACCGCCTGGCCAAGGCCATGCAACTGCTGCACGACGGCCATAACGCCACCGAGGTGTCCATGCTGTGCGGCTTCAACTCGCCCAGCTATTTCACCCGTTGCTTCAAGGCCGAATACGGCATGAATCCCTCGGAAGTGGGAGCTTGACAAGGAGAGAGCATGCGTTTGTATAGTAACCCAGACTATCAAGAGTGTTTGATGTATGGATTTAGAGCTTCGCATAGAATAATATACTAAAGATTCTATGTATAACTATTTTGCTTTACAATATCAAAATCGCCAAAATAAGCATTTTGCGACATTAAGACACCAGGCTCACGCAAGTAGTTATAAATCAATGACTGTCTCATTTGAGGAGGTTATTTCACTGCCTTGCCAGAGATAGGTCACGCTTCCCAGCGTGACCTATCTCTGGCAAGAGACACAAATATCGCAGTTGCCACATCATGCGAAGGTTCAAGATTATCTATTACCATGCCCCCTCTTCTGACACTGTATACATTAGAGATATCTGGGACACAAGAATGAACCCTGAAACCTTGAAACGCAGAATAAAATAGCACCTTTTTCGTGCTTCTTCGAAAAAACTCTCCGAATCGCTTGGCGGTTTGGAGAGTTTTTCGTATCTTTGCACCCGACCCTCAGAGTTCTAACGAAGCGCGGGATGCTTTGGTCAGACCGACACTCCATGGGGGTCACGACATTTGAAAAAGGCGTTTACTAAACACTTTGTTCTTGACGAATCGGAACTTCGCAACTTCCCAAAAGTATAGTCATGAACATTGCAACGGTAGATGCCACACGATGTGTATATTACCCTGTTCTTTCCGTGCCTTGTACAGAAGGGATGTTGGGATTACATATCAGCGTGGGTCATCGCGTTGCTCGTTCAACTATACTGGGCAATGCGAAGGCCTCGATTCGAAGAACGGGCGGCAAGTATAGTTCCCACGTTTTTTTGTGTCGCATACCCTATCCTTCAACAACTATTAACAGGCTGAATCTGGGAATCTACAAGCCACGAAAGGACAATCTATGAGAATCACTAAGTTACTCATTCTGAGCGCATTTGTGCTTGTATGTACGAATGCGACGGCTACCATCGTAGATGGTGTCAGGCAGAAGCCCGAAGCACAGCGAACGGGGTTCACGACCGATGTTGAGGCCTATCTCTACAATGTCGGGGCAGGACTCTTTTTCACTGAGGGAAACAGCTGGGGCACACAGGCCAGCGTAGGCGAGACGGGGCTGTTGGTGAAATTCACCTCAGCCGGCACAAACGGCGTCTATCTGCTAAATGACTATTCCATCGTAAAAGGCGGATGGAAGTTAGCATTCTTCGACAACGAGGACCAAATGTTCGTTGACAGGAACAACCAGCCAGACTACTTCTGGGAGGTAGAGGAGAACAGCGATGGTACCTTCCGTTTGTTTGCTTCCAGCAAGAACACAAACGTTACTGCTGGGCCAAATGGCATTTACGACGGATTCTATGTGGGGCTTGACGTAACCTTGAACGCCTCCAACACGGCATTGTCGCCATTGCTACTACCCGACGATGGCCACTACATCGACTGGGTTCTGATTACCAAGGATGCCTTGGATGCTGTCAAGGACGACATTGAAATCTACAATAAGGCCCAGGAACTGAAGACATGGATAGACAAAATTAAGGCTCAAAACGGTGATGCCAGCAGCCTCGAAACAATCTATCTAAACGAAGCTTCCACCATGGCTGAACTGGAGGCTGCTATTGCCAGTGCACAGCCCATCTATATTCAGGCACTCATCAACAATGCTCCAGACAAGGAGAACGTCGATGTGACTACCGCACTTGCCAATCCAGACTTTGAGTATGGCTTGAAGAGAACGACAGACCCCAAGGGATACGGCGGAGACTATGGTGTAGCAGAAGGATGGGTCGTTGACAGAAACGATGGTGGCAATGTGACACCTGGCCCTCTGGGAAATGAGTATGACGGGAAAATGGTAGAAGCTATCGGGCGCACCAACCATTGCTTTGAGGCATGGCACTGTCATGACTTCGATGTCTATCAGGAAGCCGTTGGTCTGCCTGTCGGCGTATATGAGGTTGAGGTTCAGGGCTATATGCGCTGTGAGGCTCCAGGCTATACACGCGGTGACCTGACTGGCCTGCCCAATATGCCCATCTATCTGTATCTGAACAAGGCTACGTCACAGTTCCCCGATGTCTATTCTGAGAAGCGTAACGGTTGGGACTTTGTGACAGTGGAGGATTGGACTAAAGAGACCATCAATGGCTACGACTACCCCAACTCGATGGGTGGTGCTGCCCAGTGCTTCGCTCATGGCATGTACAAGAAAAACGCATACGGCCTGATTGCTACAGACAAAGACGTGCTGCGCATCGGTGTGAAAGGTAAGACGGATAAGGATGCCTGGGTAATCTGGGATAACTTCAAGCTGACCTATCGCGGTTTCAAGGCCGATGTTGTGAAACCAGTGCTTGACGGGGCCGTGGAAGAAGTAAAGGTATATGAGGGTCTGGTAATGGGCAAGACAGAGTATGCCGCCCTGAAAAAGGCCCTGACCGATGCCGCCACTGCTATCGAGAACAATGATGGTGAAGCCATGTTCAAGGCCCTGACCGACCTTTACGCTGTCAAGGACGATGCCCGTATTTCCAAGGACTTGTTCGACGAAGCAGGAGTCAACGATTTGGTGCAGAGCCTCACAGAGGCCATTGCCGCCACAACCGACAAGAAACTCTCCAAGACTACGTTGCAGAATGCCCAGGCACTGCTTGCAGCCATCAAGGGCAACACCAAGTATGAGGGTACTGAGATTAATCAGCTGAAGAGCGACGTCAGTTCGCAAATCGACCAGCTGAACACCTCTGTTTCGCTCTATGCCAGCCTCAACGAAGCTATCGAGGCCCTCAAGGCAAATGCTGGAAAGAAGGCTATGCAGACTCTCATCGACGAGGCAACAGCACTCGTTGCCACTGCCACTGCGGCATATAACGAAGGAAATGTTGAAGACAGCAAAGTGGAAGAAATGATTTCGGAAGTCAGTGCCAAGAACACGCAGCTTTCAGCCTCAGTCACTCTCTATGCCAACTTCGCCGCAGCCATCGGGCGCCTGCAGGCCGCCATCGACGAAGTGAGCGGAGAGACGAAGCACGTGTCGAAGAACACGCTCGCCATTGCAAACGCCCAGCTGAAGAACGCCCAGAAGGTCTACGGCGAGGGAAGCATCGCCGACGATGAAATTGAGAAGCGCGTTGAGAACATCGACAACATCATTACCAATCTCACCAAGTCGTTCGAGCTGTACAAGCAGCTGTCAGCTGCCATCGACGACTACAAAGCCGCCGTCGAGGCCGTCAAGAACGAGAAAATGTCGGCCACGGTACGCACGGCAGCCAACGAACTGCTCGCAACGACTAATACCGACTACGAGGAGGGTAACTACACCGACGAGCAGATTGCTGGTCAGTTGAATGCCCTGACCACCATGACCTCCAAGCTGAACAGCTCTGTGGCACAGTATAAGGAACTGGCCACCGCCATCGCATCGCTGAAGGCAGTAGAGGGTAAGAAGACCAGCAAGGACGTGGCCGACGAGTATGCGCAGCTGCTCGCCAGCACCAACAGCGGATATGAGAACGGAACCATTGCCGACGAAGACGTGGAGGGAATCGTGGCACAGGCAGACGACATGGTGAAGAAGGTCAACGCCTCGGCTGAGCTGTACACGAAGTTCGCCGCAGCCATCGAGCGCCTGCAGGCCGCCATCGACGAGGTGAGCGGAGAGACCGAGCACGTGTCGAAGAACATGCTCGCCATCGCCAACGCACAGCTGAAGAGCGCCAAGAAGGGCTATGAAGAAGGAACGATTGCCGATGACAATATCGACACTCGCATCAATAACATTGACAACATCATCACCAACCTCACCAAGTCTGTGAACCTCTACAAGGAATTCGCTGCCGCCATTGCCGACATGAAGACCGCCATCGACGGCGTGGAAGGCAAGAAGCTCGCCCAGGCTACTGTCGACAAAGCCAACCTCGTCTACTCAGAGGCAAGCACGGCCTACGAGGAAGGAAGCATTGCCGACGACGACGTGCAGGGACAGATAGCCGTGCTCAACAACATGATTACCACGCTCAATGCATCGGTAGCACTCTATGAAAGACTCGCCGCCGCCGTCACGGCCTTAGAGGAAACACTGGCATGGGCCAATAAGGCCAGTGCAGTAGCACAGACACCAGTGAAGCAAGAAACCCTCGATGCAGCCGCCACGCTGCTCGCACAAGGCAAGGCCGGATATGAGAACGGAACCATCGAGGACGAGAAGATGGAAGCTACCTTGGCAGAGATGAACACAATGAAGACAACACTCACAGAGGCCGTAGAACTCGCACAGACCACGGTGACCGTCGGCGAGGCCGGCTTTGCAACCTTTGTCAGCGAGAAAGCCATCAGCTTCAAGGGTAGCGACGTGAAGGCTTACACCGTGAAGTACAACGAAACGACCGGCATGGCCAAGCTCTTAGACGTCAGTGAGATTCCCGCCAACACGCCCGTCGTCGTCGAAGCACAGCAGGGCGTCTACAAGCTCCAGGAGGTTGGCAGTGCTGATAAGCCAGAGGTGAACGACCTTATTGTGGTCAAGGAAAACGGTACTTACGGAACCCTGTTTGTATTGGCCAATAAGAGCAATGGCGTGGGATTCTACAGATGGGCCGGAAACTCTCTGCCCGTGAACAAGGTGGCTCTCGACATACCTGCCACAGCACGAGAGTTTGTCGGATTCGACTTTGAGACAACCAGCATCGACAACGCCTCTATGACGAATGCGCCCGAAGGAACTGTCTACAACATGCAGGGACACAAGCTCGACAAGATTCGGAAGGGCGGACTCTACATTGTCAACGGGAAGAAGGTTGTCGTCAAATAGCATTTCCGATGATCGTACATCGTAAAAATCAATAAGAATATCACGACTATGAAGAAAAAGTATATTATACCCGCAATGACCGACATGGCTGCGGTACCGGAAGAAATGATTGCTGCCTCGTTAGAAGTCTACAACGAAGAGGATGCCGAGGTGGTGAACGATATTAATGAGGTTCTCGCAAGGAGAAACAACAGCGTTTGGGACACCGAAGAGGACGAGTAATAACCGTAATTAAAAAGAAAGGAACATAAATCTGCATAAATCCTACATAAATCATGCGCCAGCATTTATGTAGGATTTTTTTTGTAGATTTATGTTCCTTTTATCATTCTCCCCATTTATGTAAGATTTTCTGGAGATTTATGTTCCTTCTTCATCAATAATTTCCGTTGTCTGCAAGAAAAAGGTGAAATAAATTTGGCGGTTTCATATTATTTATGTACTTTTGCCGCGAAGTTCCTGCGCTTCGTGTGCAGGCTGCCCCTGTGGAGAGGGGCAGGGAGGCCGTGAGGCCGAGCCGGCTTCGGCGACATCATGGGTAAAAAATAGGTAGAAGCTAACGCTTCGTCTTGTTCTTAGAAATCTGGAAAATTTCAACGAGTCAACAAGATGATGTGAGAAACTTCTCCACGCGATAGCGTGGAATAGTTGTATCACTATGTCTTTTGATTCGGGTATTCCAGAACCTCTAAGAAGAGACAGAGATTGTACGGCTTTTCTGCGCTCTTTTTGTGTAAAGACAACAAGGACAACAAAGACAGCATCCCCCAAAACACGAAGGATAGTGAATGCCCCTTGCAGCGCAGCCGCCGTCATCAGGCCGCCGCTGTAAGGGCTTTGCCTCGTTGACAGCCGCCGTCGGACGTTCGGTCGGATTTGCAATCCGACCGCAGCGAATATAAGGATTTATAATCCTATAACACCTATTGTAGCATTACAAATGCTAATATT
>CAJONO010000221.1 GCA_905235905.1 uncultured Prevotella sp. | reverse complement strand
TGTGTTCCGCCTTTCGCGGTGGTCTTTTCCCCTTGTCCTTGTGTTCCGCCTTTCGCGGTGGTCTTTTCCCCTTGTCCTTGTGGGCCGCCTTTCGCGGTGGTCTTTTCCCCTTGTCCTTGTGGGCCGCCTTTTAAGGCGGTCTTTTTATAAATGGTCATCATTAGCACGAACAGCAGGGCGTAGGCGATGGCCTCATAGAGCTGGCCGGGATGGCGCGGCAGCATGTCGACGCGCTCGAACACGAACGCCCAGGGCACGTCGGTCTCCCGACCGATAATCTCCGAGTTCATCAGGTTGCCTAATCGGATGAAGCAGGCCGTGGTGCCAGTAGCGATGGCGATATTATCCATCACCTGCCACAGGGGCACTTTCAGCCGCCTGACGTAGAGCAGCAGTGCGAGGATGAGGCCCAGCGTTCCGCCGTGCGAGGCGAGGCCCTGGTAGCCCGTCAGATGCCACGACCCGTAGGCATCGATATGGATGGGCAGCAGCATCTCGATGAAGCCCTTCCCCGACGTGAGGAAGTAGTCGGGCTGGTAGAAGATGCAGTGGCCTAGACGGGCACCCACGAGGATGCCAATGAAGCAGTAGAGGAACAGCGGGTCGAACTTCTCGTCGGCTATCTTCTGGTCCTTATACAGCCATTTCACCACCAAATAGGCCACAAGCAGGCCCACAAGCCAGCACAGCGAGTACCAGCGGAACGCCAGCGGCCCGATGTGGAACGCCTCGAGGGAGGGGTTCCAAAGAATATAAAGCAGTTCATTCTGAAACCCACCCCCAACCCCTCCCGAGAAGAGGGGAGTTTGGTTAGAGACTATATTAGAGACAAGTGCTATAATTGCTGTAATGATATTCAACATATTAAACTACCATTTTAAAAGTTTTGTTTTCTATGTCTAACCAAGCTTCCCTCTCCTTGGGCTACTCTTTATACACATCTCCGATGGGTAGCCCCGAAGGGGCATTAAGACCACAGGCAGGGGTGAGACCCCTGTAAATATGCGTGGTGTAGCCAAACCCCGAAGGGGTGATAGAAGATGATGGTGAGTACCTATCGTCTTCTGTCGCCCCTTCGGGGCTAACGTTATCACCCATTTTAGCAGGGGTTTTACCCCTGCCTGGGGTCTTTTCAGCCCTTCGGGCTTCTGCTGTGCTTCCATTCCCTAAGATGTGTATAAAGAGTAGTCCCCTTGGGAGGGGGTGGGTTTAGACATTAAACCGGAAGTGCATGATGTCCCCGTCCTGTACCACATAGTCCTTGCCCTCGACGCCCATCTTGCCGGCCTCGCGGACGGCGGCTTCCGAGCCATATTTCAGGTAGTCCTCATACTTGATGACCTCGGCGCGAATAAAACCCTTCTCGAAGTCGGTGTGGATGACGCCGGCACACTGTGGGGCCTTCCACCCCTTCTTGTAGGTCCACGCCTTCACCTCCATCTCGCCGGCAGTGATGAAGGTCTCGAGGTTCAGCAGTGAGTAGGCCTTCTTGATCAGGCGGTTCACGCCGCTCTCCTCCAGTCCCAGCTCCTCAAGGAACAGCTGCTTGTCCTCATACGACTCCAGTTCGGCAATGTCCTCCTCGGTTTTTGCCGCGATGACCATAGCCTCTGCGCCTTCTTCCTTGGCCAACTGCTCTACTTTTTTCGTAAAGTCGTTGCCGCTCTTGGCATCCTGCTCGCTCACGTTGCACACGTAGAGCACGGGTTTCGACGTCAGCAGGAACAGACCTCGGGCACAGTCCTGCTCGTCCTTCGTGTCAAACTCTACGATGCGGGCGTTCTTGCCTTGCTCCAGCACCTCCTTGTATGCCTTCAGCACCGTCACCTCAGTCTTGGCGTCCTTGTTGCCGGCGGCGGCAGCCTTCTCAGTCTTAGCCAGTCGGCTCTCGATGGTCTCTAAGTCCTTCAGCTGCAGCTCGGTGTCAATGATTTCCTTGTCGCGGATGGGGTCGATGGTGCCGTCGACATGGGTGATGTTGTCGTCCTCGAAGCAGCGCAGCACGTGGATGATAGCATCCGTCTCGCGTATGTTGCCTAAGAACTTGTTACCTAAGCCCTCGCCCTTCGAGGCACCCTTCACCAGTCCGGCAATGTCGACAATCTCGCAGGTGGCGGGAACGATGCGGCCCGGATGCACCAGCTCAGCCAGACGTGTCAGCCGCTCGTCGGGCACGGTAATCACGCCCACGTTGGGTTCGATTGTACAAAAGGGGAAGTTGGCTGCCTGCGCCTTGGCGCTCGACAGACAGTTGAACAGCGTGGATTTTCCGACGTTCGGAAGTCCCACGATACCACATTTTAATGCCATTTCTTATCTTAAACGTTTAAATTCGTGTGCAAAGTTAATTAATAATTATGAATTATGAATTATAAATTATGAATTTTTAATGCGCTTCGAGCCAGTTCTGTCCGAAGCCCGAGTCGGCCACGAGGGGCACCTGCATCGGGAAAGCGTTCTGCATCTCTTCGAGCACGATGGCTTCTACCTTTTCTTTCTCTTCGGGCAGCACGGAGAAGTTCAGTTCGTCGTGTACCTGAAGAATCATCTTCGACCGTATGCCCTCGCGCTGGAACCGCTCGAAGATGCGGATCATGGCCACCTTGATAATGTCGGCAGCCGTGCCCTGTATGGGGGCGTTGATGGCGTTGCGCTCGGCAAATCCGCGCACGGTGGCGTTCTGCGAGTTGATGTCGGGCAGATAGCGGCGGCGGCCCAGTAGGGTAGTGACGTAGCCCTGTCGGCGGGCCGTCTCTTTTGCCTGCTCCATGTAGTCGCGCACCTTGGGGAAGGTGTCGAAATAGCCGTCGATGAGCTGCTTGGCCTCGTCGCGGCTGATGTCTAACCGTTCGGCCAGACCGAACACGGTGATGCCGTAGATGATGCCGAAGTTGGCGCGTTTCGCCTTTGTGCGCTCGTCGCGCTCCACGGCTTCTATCTCCTTTTTATATACACGCGCAGCTGTGGCCGCATGAATGTCGTAGCCGCTGCGGAAGGCTTCGATCATGGCTTCGTCGCCACTCAGATGGGCCATGACGCGCAGCTCTATCTGGCTGTAGTCGGCCGAGAAGAAGAGGCATCCCGGCTCTGGCACGAAGGCTTTGCGAATCTCCTTGCCGTCCTCGCCGCGCACGGGGATGTTCTGCAGGTTCGGGTCGCTGGAAGAGAGGCGTCCCGTGGCCGTGACGGTCTGGTTGAACGACGTGTGGATGCGCCCTGTGCGGGCGTTGATCAGCGTCGGCAGATTGTCGACGTAGGTGCTCAGCAGTTTCTTTAATCCCCTGTATTCCAGTATCTTGCCAACGATGGGGTGCTTCGCATGCAACTGCTGTAGCACTTCCTCTGAGGTGACGTACTGTCCCGTCTTCGTCTTCTTGGCCTTTTCCACGATTTTCAGTTCGCTGAAAAGCACGTCGCCCACCTGTTTGGGCGAGGATATGTTGAATCCGTGTCCTGCCAGTTCGTATATCTCCCGTTCTGTCTCGTTCATTCGTTCCGTCAGTTCGCGGCTCGTCTGCTTGAGCGATTCGGTGTCGAGCCTCACGCCCGTCATTTCCATCTCGGCCAAAACGGGCATCAGGGGCATCTCTATCTCGTAGAACAGTTGCTCGTAGCCATACTTCTTCAGTTCGGGTTCCAGGGCGTTTTTCAGTTGCAGGGTGATGTCGGCATCCTCGCAGGCATATTCGTAGACGCGGGTTGGGGAGAGGTCGCGCATGCTGCGCTGGTTCTTGCCTCGCGGTCCTATGAGCTCGTCGATGTGTATGGTCTTGTACTTCAGGTAGACCTCGGCCAGATAGTCCATGTTATGTCTCAGCTCGGGTTGTATGAGATAATGGGCAATCATCGTGTCGAACATGGGGCCGGCAAGATGGATGTTATAGTTTCTTAAAACTTCTAAATCATACTTAATGTTCTGTCCGACCTTCAAAATTTCGGGGTCTTCATATAGGGGTTTAAATATATTAACAATTCGCAACGCTTCTTCACGATTTGCAGGAATGGGCACATAAAACGCCTCATGAGGCTCGACGGAGAAGCTCAATCCCACCAATTCGGCATCGATGGGCGAGGTCGAAGTGGTTTCCGTGTCTAAACTGAGAATTCTATTTGTCTTGATTTTACATAGAATTTTCGTCATTTCTTCCTCATTATCAACAAGATAGTATTGGTGAGGCACCTGCTGAACGTCGCTGAGATTCGAAATTTTTGGCTCGGCTTGCCCCTCGGCAGGAAAATCTCCAAATAGAGAGAGTTCTAAATTTGCGGTTTTTTGTTTCTTTTCAACTTTTTTAAGAACTCGCTCTTTTAGACTTCTAAACTCCAGTTCGTCGAACAGCTGGCCCAGTTTTTCCTCGTCGGGCTCTTGACGTTTCAGGTCGTCGAGGTCGATGGTCACGGGCACATCGGTCTTGATGGTGGCGAGGAAGTAGGAGAGGCGGATGTCGTCGACGTGTTCCTCTACCTTTTTCTTCAGTGCCCCTTTCAGTTCGTCGGTTCTCTTGAGCAGTTCGTCGACCGAGCCGAACTCGTTGATGAGCTTCACGGCGGTCTTCTCTCCCACGCCGGGACAGCCGGGGAAGTTGTCGGCCGAGTCGCCCATCAGGGCCAGCAGGTCGATCACCTGGCTCGTGTTCTCTATTCCATATTTATCGCATACCTCCTTGGGTCCCATCGTCTCATATCCGCCGCCGTGACGCGGACGGAATATTTTTATGTTCTCCGACACCAACTGGCCATAGTCCTTGTCAGGGGTGAGCATGTAGATGGTGAGAGGTGAGAGGTGAGTGGTGAGAGGTGAGAGGTGAGAGGTGAGAGGTGAGAGGTCAGTCTTGTTGTCAGTTTCTTGGTCTATCCTCTCACCACTTACCTCTAACCTCTCACCACTCATCTTGTAAGCCAGTGTCCCTATCACGTCGTCGGCCTCGAATCCATCGACCTGAATCACGGGTATGCGGTAGGCATTGAGCAGTTCCTTGATGATGGGCACCGCCTTGCGTATGTCCTCGGGCGTGGCCTCGCGCTGCGCCTTATAGGCAGGGTAGGCCTCGCTGCGGAACGTGGGGCCGTGGGGGTCGAAGGCCACGCCGAGATACTGTGGCTGCTCCTTTTCGATGACCTCCTGAAGCGTGTTCACAAAGCCGATGATGGCCGAAGTGTTCAGGCCCTTCGAGTTGATTCGCGGACTCTTGATAAAGGCGTAATACGAGCGATAGATGAGCGCGTAGGCATCTAATAAGAATAGTTTATCCATAATGTACGAGAATTTTCGTGTAAAATTACTAAAAATTTTTTCTTTATCGCAAACTTTTCACTAATTTTGTAACAAATTTCAAGAATTCATGAATTATCTGGAGCTTATCAAACGACCCATTGAGCAAGATTTGCTCGATTTCATCGAACTTTTCAACCAGTCGCTCACCCACGACGACGGTCTGCTGGGCAGTGTCCTGCAGCACATTCGGCAGCGTGGCGGCAAGCGTATGCGCCCGATGCTCATCTTGCTCATGGCGCGAAATTTCGGTAGCGTGTCGGCGGTCACGCAGCATGCGGCCGTAGGCCTCGAACTGCTCCACACGGCATCGCTCGTACACGACGACGTGGTCGACGAGAGTGCCGAGCGACGCGGACAGGCATCGGTCAATGCCACCTACGACAACAAGGTGGCGGTGCTCGTGGGCGATTATATCCTCTCTACGGCCTTGCTCCATGTGGCAAAGACGGGCAACAAGCGCATCGTGGAGTATCTGGCCGAGCTGGGACGTACGCTCGCCGCCGGCGAGATTCTGCAGCTCTCGAACATTCAGAACCAGGACATCTCTGAGGAGGTCTACTACCAGATTATCAAGAACAAGACGGCGGCTCTCTTCGAGGCATGTGCCGCCATAGGTGCCCTCTCGGCCGACGCCTCAGAGGCTCAGGTGCTCAAGGCCGGTGAGTTCGGACAGAACCTGGGCATCATGTTCCAGATTCGCGACGACATCTTCGACTACTACGACTCCCGCGAGATAGGCAAGCCCACCGGCAACGACATGGCCGAGGGCAAGCTCACCCTGCCCATTATCTATGCCCTGAACAACCACCGCATGGAGTCGATGACAAACCTGGCCCGAAAGGTGAAACAGGGTGGGGTGAATGCCGATGAAATCGCCGTTTTGGTCGAGTTTGCCAAGCAGTCGGGCGGCATAGACTATGCCGAGCAACGCATGCAGGACTTCCACCGCCTCTGCCAGCAATATATCGATGAAACCGTGAAAAACAGCGACATCAGACAGTCGCTTACGGCCTACATCGACTTTGTTATAGAAAGGAAAAACTAATCAATTTTTTACAGTTATGAAGAAGTATTTCGATTTTTGGAAAATGGCAGCCGTGATGTGCTGCGCCTTGGTGTGTTTCTCGGCTTGTGGCGATGATGGCGACGACGTCACTTCGCGACGTGGAGGCCAAAACGGTTCTGGAAATGGTTCTGGCAGCAGCCAGGCGGCCTATCTGCCCATAGGATGGTATGACTGCGGCCTTTTCGAGAAAGCTGTACAACGCGATATGGAAGTGATGGCTCAGGCCGGCGACAAGGAAGGGCTCACCTCCCAGAAAAATTGGGACGGTCGTTACGATTTTGTCACGGCCTATCATGTGGTCGACAAGACAACGATGGAAGCTGTCGTGGCAAAGGCTACGGTGAGCATGCCGAGTAACTATTTCAAGAGACTATATGTCTCGGGCTATACGCTCTATCTGAGCTATTGGTATCCTTGGAAGACCTATACTTACAAGATGATTGACAATAGGGTTTATCTCGACTCTGAGGACGGCTTCCATGTTGAGTTCGCTTATGATGGTACCAACCTTATAGGCGATGCCTATCCCTGGTATAGAACGAGCTATACCGGAAATCCTTGGTAATGAGCTTGTTATAAATATAGAAACCACCCCTGGCCATTCGCGGTGCCAGGGGTGGTTTTTTCGGATCAGGCTGTGAGGAAATGCACATTATTCGGCGGAATGTTTCAGATGAAGTGTCCAAGTACCATCGTCACTAAATGACCACTTTTTCCTGTCTTGGAAGTCGGTCTTTGGCAGTGTATCATTTCCAATGACGATATCTTGAATACTCTCCCACATGGGAATTATATATCCACCTTCAAAATGAAAGTTTTCCGATATCTTATCATTCCATCCACCAACACCTAAATCGTACGTTAAGCTCACAGATTTATGCGGTTCTATGGTGTAGACTGTATCTTCTTCTATGATTTCTTTTTTAGCATAGTACGCACTATCGTGAGTTTCTGTTGGCAAGACATCTTCCATCGTAGCCGTGTAAGTACTCCAACATTCGTGAATAGTTGCTTCTTCGTTTGTATCGTTTACGATAACAAAAGTTATTGAGAGCCAACTATCACATGATGTCAGACCAATTATGACTAACAGTAGGAACAAAAATGTTTTCCTCATTTTGTATGTTTGGGTTGGGTTTTAAGTGATGAAATTCAGAAGAACTTCACTTCCTCGCCGATGACCTCGCTCAGCAGCAGGTTGGCCAGTCGGCTGGTGCCTAAGCGCAGGTACTTGTTGGTGAGCCATTTCTCGCCCAGTACCTCCTTCACGATGGTGTAGTAGATCAGTGCGTCCATCACCGAGTTCAGGCCGCCGGCGGGCTTGAATCCGATCATGATGCCCGTCTCGTCGTAGTACTCCTTGATGGCCTGGCACATCACGTAGGCGGCCTCTGGCGTGGCGGCAGGCATCTCCTTGCCGGTAGAGGTCTTGATGTAGTCGGCACCGGCATACATCGACAGGATCGACGCTGTCTTGATGTTCTTCGCCGTCTTCAGCATGCCCGTCTCTAAGATCACCTTCATGTCGTGCTCGCCGCAGGCTTCCTTCTGCTGCTGAATCTCGTCGACCACGGTCTCGTAGTCGCCTTCGAGCATCGACCCTACGGGCAGCACGATGTCAATCTCAGTGGCACCGTCCTTGATGGCCAGCTGGGTCTCGATGGTCTTTACCTCAATCAGGCTCTGAGAGGAGGGGAATGAACCGCTGACGCAGGCTATTTCGACGCCTTCTACCTCCAGTGTTTCTGCCACCACTCTGGCAAATCTGGGATAGACGCAGATGGTAGCCACATGGGGTAGGGTGGGGTAGGCCTCTTCGAACTTGTTCACTTTTTCTGTGAATGCCATGACCGAGGTTTCTGAATCGGTCGTCTTCAGTGTCGTCAGTTCCACACTTCCCATGAGGAACCGCTTCACTTCCTGCGTGTCGTTTTCGGGTACTTTCTCGGCTATTATTTTCTTAACAGCCTCTTTCACTTCCTCATCATTGATGTCGAGGTTATACTTCTTCAGAGCCTCTTCAATGCGGCTCAGGGGTTGAGCATGATGGTGCTCGTGGTCATGATGTTCTGCCATAGTTATTACTTTAATTTTTGGTTATTAATATGTCGTTCTTTGTCACGTAATGTCTTCTTTTCCAGGTTCTTACGAAGTTCTTCCGTCAGGTTTACACCCGTCTGGTTGGCCAGGCAGAGCAGCACCCACAGCACGTCGGCCATCTCGTCGCCCAGTGCCTCTTTTCCATTGTCTTTTGCCCGTTCGTCGCCGGCCTTCCACGACTGTTCGCCATAGCGGCGGGCCATGATCTTCGCCAGTTCGCCCACCTCCTCGGTCAGCACGGCCATATTGGTCAGCTCCGAGAAATACCTCACTCCGTATTCCTTAATCCATTGGTCTACAGCCTTTTGCGCTTCGTCAATTGTCATCTTGCTAAAATCATTGTGCCTAAGAGCAACAGGATGATAATCATCATCATGATGATGTTCTGAAGGTTGTCGCGTCGGTATTCCTGCCAGTTGAATGCCTTGTAGACCACTTCTGCTATCCACAGGGCGATGCCGATGCCGCAGGCCACGTAGCCCGCTTTCAGGCCCAACAGTCTGTACATCACCACTCCGATCACCATCAGGATGATGCCCGATACCTCTATCTCTCTCAAGTATTTCTTCATGTCCTCCCTTGTCTATTCCTTGTTTTTCGTGTCCATACAGATGGTCACGGGGCCGTCGTTGGTCAGGCTGACGCTCATCATCGCCCCAAATTCGCCGGTGGCAATAGGTTTCCCCAATTGCTCCTCTAATCGCTTGCAGAAAAGCTCGTAGAGCGGCACCGACACCTCGTGCCTTGCTGCACGAAGCCAGGAGGGACGGTTGCCCTTCTTGTAGCTTGCAAACAGCGTGAACTGGCTCACGACCAGACATTCTCCGCCGGTGTCTATGATACTGCGGTTCATCACCCCGTTCTCGTCGTCGAAGACCCGCAGGCCTACCACCTTTCTCACCAACCATTCCACGTCTTCCGGCCCGTCCTCCTCGCAGATGCCTACCAGAATCAGAAAGCCTTCGCCTATACTCCTTTTCTTTGTCGTTGTCAGCTCTTCTAAGTTTCCTTTTTCCGTGGTTTCCGCGTCGCCTTTTTCCGTGGTTTCCGCGCCGCCTTTTTCCGTGGTTTCCGCGCCGCCCTTTTGGTTGGTTTGTGTGCCGCCTTTTTCCGTGGTTTCCGTGCCGCCTGTCCTTGTGGGCATCGTTTCAACGATGCTCACCTCCGCCTCCGTCACTCTCTGTATTACGATTCTCATGCCTGCAAAGTTACGGTTTTTTATTCATTTCTCCAAGCCTTTGGCGAAATAATTGGCTATAATTTCGGCTTTTGCCCTGCCTATCACTTCGGCCAGCTCGTCGAGCGTTGCCTCCCTGATGCGCTTCACGCTTTTCAGCTTGCCCAGCAGGGCGTCTTTCGTCTTCGGCCCTATGCCTTTTATCTCGTCTAATTCCGAGTGCAACTGGTGCTTTGAATGCTTCTCCCGATGGAACGTGATGGCAAACCGATGCACCTCGTCCTGCAGGCGGGTGAGCACGTAGAACAGCTCTGAGTCGGTCTTCAGCTGTACGCTTTTCGCTGGGAAGCCGTAGAGCAGTTCGTTTGTGCGGTGACGGTCGTTCTTGGCCAGTCCCGCGATGGGAATGTCGAGTCCCAGCTCGTCCTCTATCACCTCGCGTATCACCTCCATCTGCCCCTTTCCGCCGTCGGCCACGATGAGGTCGGGTAGGGGCTGTTGTTCGTCCATGAGTCGTTGGTAGCGCCTCTTCACCACCTCTTTCATCGATGCGTAGTCGTCGGGCCCCACCACTGTCTTGATGTTGTAGCGCTTATAGTCTTTCTTGCTCGGTTTCATCGACTTGAACACCACGCAGGCGGCCACGGCGTCGCTGCCCGATATGTTCGAGTTGTCGAAACACTCTATCTGGTATGGCATTTTCGGCAGTTTCAGCTTCTCCTGCAGCTCCTTCATCAGGCGCACCTGCTTCTGTTCCGGGTTCAGCTTCTCCGCCTGCTTCAGCCGGTCGCTCTTATACTGTTTTGCGTTCAGTTCCGACAGGCTCAGCAGTGTCTTCTTGTCGCCCAGTTTGGGTAGGGTGAACCGCACTCCTTCGAGTTCCATTTCGGGGTCGAACGGCACGATAATCTCCTTCGACGTGCTCTTGAAGCGCTCGCGCATCTCCACGATTCCTAATTGTAGCAGCTCCAGTTCGGTCTCGTTGAGCCGTTTCTTGAATTCGAACGTGAACGACTGGTTGATGCTGCCGCTCGCCACGTGCATGTAGTTGATGTAGGCCACGCGCTCGTCGTTGGTAATCGTCACCACGTCGACATCGTTGATGGTGTGGCTCACCACCTCGCTCTTCGACACGAACGAGTCTAACTGCAGGTATTTCTGCTTCAGTTCCTCGGCCTCTTCAAAGCGCAGTTCCTCGGCCAGCCTACCCATTTCCTCGCGCATTTCGCGCAGCAGCTGACGTGTGTTTCCCTTCAGAATCTGCCGCGCCTGGGCAATGTCGGCCTGATATTCCTCTATCGACTCCTTGCCTACGCACGGCCCCTTGCACAGTCCGATGTGGTATTTCAGGCATACCTTGTATTTGCCCTCCCTTACTTTCTCTGGCAGGATGGGCTGGAAACAGGCACGGGGGTGATAGAGTTGCTTGATGAGTGCGAGCACACTGTTCATCGTGGCCACATGCGAGTAGGGACCGTAGTAGGTGCCCCATTTCGGGTTGATGGTGCGTGTCTTGAAGATGCGCGGAAAAGGCTCGTTGGTCACACAGATGCTGGGGTAGGTCTTGCCGTCCTTCAGCAGTACGTTGTAGCGTGGGTTGTATTTCTTGATGAGCGAGTTCTCCAACAGCAGAGCGTCCTCCTCAGTGCGCACCACCGTGTAGCTGATGTCCCAGATCTTCGATACCAGCACTTTCGTCTTGAAGCGGTCTACCTCCGTGTGGAAATAGGTGCTCACGCGGGCCTTCAGGTTCTTCGCCTTGCCCACGTAGATGATGACGTGCTGCTCGTCGTAGAACTGGTAGCTTCCAGGCTTCTCCGGCAACCGTGAAACGATGCTCTTCAGATGTTCCAGTCTTTTTTCGTTTTCTTCTCTTGTCATGCTTCGAAACCCTTATAAATAAAGGATTGTTAATCCTATTTGTTTCACGTGAAACACTTGTTTCGACTTCAGCTGATTAACTATACACTATACACTATAAACTATAAACTACAGACACCTGTCTATCCAAGCTCCCCTCCCCTCGGGAGGGGTAGGGGGTGGGTGTTACATCCTCATCAGTGTTGTCAGATCGATGCCCTCGAACAGGTCGCGGCCGAGCAGTCCCTCGTCGGTAATCTCTATGATGAAGTTCATGTAGACCTTCTTGGGATGGAAGTGCTGCACCAGCTTGTAGGCTGCCTTCGCTGTGCCGCCGGTGGCTAACAGGTCGTCGTGAATGAGCACCACGTCGTTAGGTTCGATGGAATCGATATGCATCTCGATGGTGTCGACCCCATATTCCTTCGAGAACTGCTCCTTGATAACCGTCGAGGGCAGCTTCCCCGGCTTACGGGCCATCACCAGTCCGCAGCCCAGTTTGCCGGCCAGTGCGCTGCCCATGATGAACCCCCGGCTCTCAATGCCCACGATCTTCGTGATGCCCTTGTCCTTGTATAGCTCATACATCTCGTTGAGCATGATTTGGAAGCACTCGGCGTTCTTGTAGAGTGTGGTCACGTCTCGGAAATTGATTCCCTTCTTTGGAAAATCTGGTATGCAACGCAGATTGTCCATCAATGTTTTGTTGTTCATTTTCAATGAGTTATGTTTAAGTTATTGTTAAAATGTTTCACGTGAAACTATATATCCGTCTGCTTGGAAAGGATGCTCCGTCGTCCCGTAATTCGTACTGAAGTGTGCTGTAATTCGTGCTGAACTGTGCCGTAATTTGTGCTGAAGTGTGCTGTAATTCGTGCTGAACCTTGGTGCAGTTCATGCTCTGTTTCGGGGAAATTCAGTATGGGTTACGGGAGGGTTCAGCGTCCCATGAGCACCAACAGCACGTTGATGTCGCTGGGGCTGACACCCGGAATGCGGCTGGCCTGTGCCAATGACACGGGCCGGATGGCCGTGAGCTTCTGACGTGCCTCGGTAGAGAGGCTCTGAATGTTGTCGTACTGGAACGACTGCGGAATGCGGATATTCTCCAATCGGTGCATCTTCTCTGCCACCTGTCGCTCGCGCTCGATGTAACCGCGATATTTTATTCGTATCTCGGCAGCCTCGACCGTTTCCTCCCGACGGTCGTCAATGCGATGAATGCGCTCTTTTAGCTCCGGAATAATCTCCTGCAGGTTGGCGAAGTTGAGCTGCGGTCGTGCCAACAGTTCCTCGAGCTTCACGCCAAACTGGAGTGGGGTAGTGCCCAACTGCTCTAAGGCACTGTTGATGGCTGCCGCCTTGATGGGGAACGTTTTGCAAAAATCGTCGATTCCTTCGATATTTTTTTTCTTCCTGAGCCAGTGGTCGTAGCGCTCGCGGGTGGCCAGTCCCATCTGGTAGCTGCGCTCCGTGAGGCGGGCATCGGCATCGTCCTGTCGCAGCAGTATGCGATACTCGGCGCGGCTGGTAAACATGCGGTAGGGCTCGTCGACCCCTTTCGTCACGAGGTCGTCGATGAGTACGCCAATGTAGGCTTCGTCGCGGGCGAGGGTGAACTCCTTGGCAGCGGGCAAACCGCTGCCCACGCAACCAGCGCTTCCGGCTTTTAGGGCGGCGTTCACTCCGGCCACGAGGCCCTGACCGGCGGCCTCCTCGTAGCCCGTTGTGCCGTTCACCTGTCCGGCGAGGAATAGTCCGTCGACGATTTTCGATTCGAGCGTGTGGTGCAGTTGGGTGGGGTCGAAGTAGTCGTATTCTATGGCGTAGCCTGGGCGGTAGACGCGGGCCTGCTCAAGTCCTGGTATTTGTCGCAGGGCGGCAATCTGCACGTCCATGGGCAGCGACGACGAGAAGCCGTTCAGGTACATCTCGTTGGTGTCACTGCCCTCCGGCTCGAGGAAGAGCAGGTGCTGTTCGCGGTCGGGGAAGGTGACGAGCTTCGTCTCGATCGAGGGGCAGTAGCGCGGGCCAATGCTCTGTATTTGTCCGTTGTAGAGCGGCGAGTCCTTCAGGCCTGAGCGCAGCGTGTCGTGAACGGCGCTGTTGGTGTAGCATTCCCAGCAGGGGAGAAACTCAGCCTGAAACCCACCCCCAGTCTGAAACCCACCCCCAGC
The DNA here is from genome assembly GCA_905235905.1 of uncultured Prevotella sp. Lineage (GTDB taxonomy): Bacteria > Bacteroidota > Bacteroidia > Bacteroidales > Bacteroidaceae > Prevotella. The sequence continues at coordinate 5,348 of CAJONO010000221.1, read as the reverse complement.
CCCTCCCGAGGGGAGGGGAGCTTGGTTACCTTTACTATTTGACAAGGGAGTTTCAGAACTATCCAGACGAAACCCACCCCCAGCCTGAAACCCACCCCCAGCCCCTCCCGAGGGGAGGGGGGCTTGGTTACCTTTGCTATTTGACAAGGGAATTTCAGAACTATCCAGACTCCCCTCCCCTCGGGAGGGGTTGGGGGTGGGTTCTTGGGTGGTGGGTTTCAGGTTGGGCTTCATGTACGAGAACATATAGGGTCGTCTTTCGCCGTCCTGTCTTCTTAGCTGTGAGAAGTCGACGCTTCGCTTGTCGATGCGCACGGGTGTGCCCGTCTTCATGCGGCCTGAGCGTATGCCGTGGCGCGTGATGCTCTCGGTGAGGTGGAGTGCTGCCGGCTCGGCTATGCGGCCTCCCGCCACCATCTTGCGGCCTATGTGCAACAGGCCGTTGAGGAACGTGCCGGCGGTGATGACCACACAGCGGGCGCGCAGCTCGCAGCCCCAGATGGTCCTGACGCCGGTGACAGTGGGATGAGTCACCCCTACGGCCTCCGAGGGGGCTTCGTTAGTATTGAGGCCGTCTATAGTAGCCCCCTCGGGGGCTGAAAGGGGGGCTTCTTCTGTGAGCAGCTCCTCGACCTGATCCTGCCAGATGTCTAAATTGGCGGTTTCATCGAGGTGGCGGCGCCACTCCCAGATAAACTTGCCGCGGTCGCACTGAGCGCGGGGGCTCCACACGGCGGGGCCTTTCCCCACGTTGAGCATGCGGAACTGAATGGCCGTGGCATCGGTCACCAGACCCATCTGTCCGCCCAGCGCGTCGATCTCGCGCACTATCTGCCCCTTGGCAATGCCACCCACGGCGGGGTTGCACGACATCTGCGCAATTTTGTTCATGTCCATCGTCACGAGGCAGGTCTTTGCCCCCATGTTGGCAGCGGCACAGGCAGCCTCGCAGCCCGCATGTCCGCCCCCGACGACGATGACGTCGTAATTCATTACCATATTCTTAAAAATAAGAAAGAAAAGTTTTCGTGCGCAAAATTACAAAAACTTTTCTGATTATTAGCTTGTCAGTGCAAAGAAAAAGCATTACCTTTGCACAAAAAACAAAAATCAGCTATGAGACGAGTAATAGGACTGGGCGAGACAGTGCTCGACATTATCTTCAAGGGCGAGCAGCCCGTGAGGGCCGTGCCGGGTGGTTCCGCCTTCAACTGCATCATCTCGCTGGGCCGTGCGGGTGTGCCTGCGGCCTTCATCAGCGAGACGGGCAACGACCGTGTGGGCCGCTGGGTGCGGTCGTTTCTTCAGGAGAATGGTGTCGACGCGTCGGGCGTCTGCGTGTTTCCCGACTCGAAGTCGCCCCTCTCCTTAGCGTTTCTCGACGACCAGAACAATGCCGAGTACCTCTTTTATAAAGACCACCCCAACGACAAGCTCGACTTCACCTACCCCGAGATTCATCGCGACGACGTGGTGGTGTTCGGCTCGTTCTTCGCCATCAACCCCGTCATCAGGCCCCAGGTGGTGGCCTTCCTCGAGCATGCCCACAACCACGGGGCCATTCTCTACTACGACCTGAACTACCGTGCGTCGCACAAGAACGACCTGCTGCGCGTCACCCCCGCCATCATTGAGAATCTGGAGCTGGCCGACATTGTGCGCGGCTCTGACGAGGACTTCGAGATCATGTACAAGAAGACCACGGCCGATGCCGTCTACCGCTCGGAAATATCGTTCTACACGAAGAAGTTCATCTACACCCGTGGCAGCGAGCCCGTAGAGCTGCGGGCCGAGGGCGGACTGGCCAAGCAGTATCCCGTCCTGCCATCAGAGGGCGTGATGAGCACCATCGGCGCGGGCGACAACTTCAATGCCGGCCTGGTCTATGGCATCATCAAATATGGTATCACGCGAGAGCACATAGAGCAGGGCCTCACCGAGCAGCAGTGGGACCAGATTATGCAGTGCGCCCTCATGTTCTCGGCCGAGGTGTGCCAGAGCATGGACAACTACATCTCGCCGGAGTTCGGACAGCGACTCAGAAACAATCAAATATAGTCATTATGAAAGAGATTACCAGTAACATCTTCTACGTGGGCGTCAACGACCGCAACAAGACGCTCTTCGAGGGCCTGTGGCCCCTGCCCGCCGGCGTAAGCTACAACTCCTATCTTATTCGCGACGAGAAGGTTTGCCTCATCGACACCGTCGAGGTCGACTTCTTCATGCCTTTCCTTGAGAACATACGCGAGGTCATTGGCGACCGGCCCATCGACTATGTCGTCGTGAACCACATGGAGCCCGACCACAGCGGCTCGCTGGCCCTGCTGCGCCAGTTCTATCCCGACATAGAGATCATAGGCAACAAGAAGACCTTCGACATGATGCAGGGCTTCTACCACCTCGCCACGGGGCTGAAAGAGGTAAAAAACGGCGATTCCATCGACCTGGGCAGCCACCAGCTGCAGTTCGTTCTCACGCCCATGGTCCACTGGCCCGAGACCATGATGACGATAGCGGCCCCCCATTCAGCCCCCTCGGAGGCAATAGGGGGAGCAAACGTGCTCTTCAGCGGTGACGCCTTCGGCTGCTTTGGTGCCCTGAACGGTGCCTACGTCGACGAGCAGATGGACTGCGACACGTTCTGGCCGGAGATGACGCGCTACTACTCGAACATCGTGGGCAAATACGGCACACCCGTGCAGATGGCCCTGAAGAAGCTGGCCGGTGTCAGGGTCGACTACATCTGCGCCACCCACGGCCCCGTGTGGCATGAGTACGTAGAGAAGGTCGTTGGCATCTACGACCGCCTGTCGCGCTACGAGGCCGAGCCGGGACTGGTCATCTGCTACGGCACGATGTATGGCAACACCGAGCGCGCCGCCGAGGTCATTGCCCGCGCTGCCGCCCAGGAGGGACTGAAGAACATCGTGATGTATAACGTGTCGATGACCCACCACTCCTATATCATACGCGACCTCTTCCGCTACCGCGGACTCATCGTGGGTGCGCCGACCTATAACACCGGTCTCTACCACGAGATGAACGTGCTGCTCGACGAGCTGTCGCAGAAGGACATCAAAGGCCGCCTCTTCGGCTGGTTCGGCAGCTACAGCTGGGCCTCGAAGGCTGTCAGCGAGATTGCCCGCTGGAACGAGGAGAAGCTGAAGTATGAGCCTGTGGGTACGCCAGTCGAAATCAAGCAGGCACTCACGCCCGACACCATCGCACAGTGCGAGGCCCTCGGACGCGACATGGCCCGACGACTCATGGAAGAATAAAACTTAATAGGCGACCGCCTGCTTCTTCCGAAAACAGAGGGAAAAGACAGTGATTATTGCTTTTTTACGGGGGAAAAATGATTTTTTCCCTCCTTTTTTTTGGTCGTTTCATGCAAATTGCCTACTTTTGCCTTTTGAAAACATTGAAAAAGTATCGAGATACGAAACAAATCAACAACTTCTATACATTAATTTATTAACTAAAACTACTTTTTATTATGAAAAAACTTACAAGTTATTTCAAAACGCTCCTCGTAATGGCAGCATTAGTGGGGGGGGTAAATTCTGCGTGGGCTTATACGCCAGCATTGACAGAAGATTATGAAGTTGCAGGCTATAAGTTGAAGGCTTATTACAACATTGCAACTGAGAATCTGAACGACATGTGTCCACCTTATGCGGCTAATGCATTGACTTATCGCGGTTCTGGTTATGGATTGTTCAACTATGGTTCTGGTAATCGTGGGGCAGATGTTACAATATCTGTTGCTAATGGTGATTTACTTCTTGCTGAATTCAAGGATTCTCAAGCTAGAAGTGTTACCATCAATTCGATTTCTAACTGTACGAAAAATGATATCGTAACGAGTGGAGATATTTTGGCTTACGACGTAACAGCTGATGCTACTTCCTTAAATATTAATGTGGGTCGCGGTGGATGCATTATAGCATTTTTAGTAATGGAGAAAGATGCGAGTGCTTCAACAGCTGAATTTACTATTAACTATTTGCTTAATGGTGCTGGTGATCCTGTTAAGACAACATCAGGTGAAATTGCTGTTGGCAGTGTTGTCAATACCGATGCCTCTTTCTTCGTTGACGATGTCAAATATATCCGTGCTAACGGAGAAGCTGAGAGTCTGACCATTGCTTCTGGTGAGAATGTTCTCAATGTGAATGTTCGCTTGGCAGCTACCTATAACTATTCGTTGGTGAGCAATCTCGGTGCTACGATTGCCACTGGTACTGGTCTTGAAGGTGAGAATGTAAGCGTTGGTTATCCTCGTTATCAGTTTGTAGATTCAAAGTTCTATGAAGCCGATGTAACCAATAAGGAGTACAGAAAGACTGTTACTCTTTCAGAGGACAATGTTTCGGTTACTGTCGACTACACTCAGAAGGATAATAACGTAGTGTTCTATCAAGAGGCTGAGGCAATGGAAGGAATGACTGTAAGCACAGCAAACAATATTCCTGTTCGTGCTTCTGGCGCAGTGGCTGCCGTATCGTCTGAAGATATAGCTATTACCACCATTCCTGCGGGCAAGTATATTATTCATGCAGGTATCTTTACATCAAAGAGTAATTTTAAGGATGCGGAGGAAAATCCTTACTCTATAAACTTTGGTGTTGGCTCAGAAACATTTAAAGCTGCTTTCACCGCTGTTAATCTTAATGAGGTTGCCTCTGCTGAGTATGATTTATCCGAGAGCACTGCCATCAGCTATCTTGGCACCACTTCATGGGCCGATGCTCAGTTCGACTATATTTGGATTGAGAAGACGGGCGTCCACATTGCCTCTATGTCTATCGTTGGCGACTTCTCTGAGAACGGATGGGAGCCTGCACAAGGCATTGCCATGACTCAGAATGCTGAGACCCCCGCCATCTGGACGGCTGTTGTTGAAGATTATGAAATTACTTCTGATAAGCTGAACTATGAGTACAAGGCCGTGGCTAATGGTAACTGGAGTGACTATGTATTGCCTTCAGGAGATAACCAGAACTACAACTTCGACTATGATGGAGCAGGCGCAGGCACTTACAAACTGACCTTCACAGTTAACACAACAGACAATTCTGTGGAGTTGGCTATTGAGAAGCAGGGAGAGGAGCAGCCAGAAGTTACTTATACTGTGGCAGGTAGTGACGAAACGATGTTTGGCAGTGCTTGGGATCCTACAGCTACTGCTAACGACCTGACCAAGAACGAGGACGGTACCTACAGCATCACCTACGAGGGCGTGGCTCTGACTGGAAATGTGGAGTACAAGGTTGTGAAGAACCATGCTTGGGATGAAGCTTGGCCTTCAAGCAACCGTATCATCGGCATCAACATGCCTGGCA
>CAJONO010000220.1 GCA_905235905.1 uncultured Prevotella sp. | reverse complement strand
TTTAATTCTGAGTTAATCAATGGGTAAAATTAAAATTGAGAAAAAAGACATCTGGATCGACATGACGCCTATGTCGGACGTGATGACACTGCTTCTGTGCTTCTTCATGTTGACCTCAACATTCCTGACGCCAGAACCAGTGAAAGTCAACACGCCGAGTTCCGTGTCCGAAGCCAAGGTGCCCGAAAACGATGTGCTCAGCATCCTGGTATCGCCAGAGGGCAACATCTACGTGGGCTCCGAGAACAAGAACACGATGGTGGCCATGATGGAGACTGTAACCGACAAGTTCGGCGTAACGCTGAATGCCTTGCAGTTGAAGCATTTCCGTGAGGATGCCATGATCGGTGCTCCCCTGGCACTCTTTGCCGACTATTACAGTCTCGACACAGAGAAGATGGGTGAGGAGATCCAGAAGTTGAGCATTCCCCTTGACAGCATCAATGGCGGAATGAGTGAGTTCCAAGAGTGGGTAGAGGCTGCAAACGATGCCAACCCCGATATTCGTCTGGCCATCAAGGCCGATGCCACAACGCCATACGCTGTGATCAAGAAGATGATATCGGAGCTGCAGGACATGAACCAGAACCGCTACCAACTGATTACTAATCTCGACACTAAAAAACAAGCAGAGCTTTAAGTTATGGCAAAAAAGAAAGCAAGTAAACAGAAAAAGATGGACACCCGCGTGAACTTCACGCCGATGGTGGACATGATGATGCTTCTGATCACGTTCTTCATGCTCTGTACCACACTGAGCAAGCCACAGGCTATGTCGCTCATTATGCCGAGTAACGATGAGAACATGCAAAAGGAAGACAAGTCGGTTTCGAAGGCTTCGTACACCGTCACACTCTACCTTGGTGCAGACGACAAGCTCTACTATGTTGAAGGCCTGATAGACCCCGAGACGCCCGATATTCTCAAGGAAACCACTTGGGGCAAGGACGGCGTTCGCAAGTTGCTCATCGAGCATATCACCGAGGATGGCTTCAGCCCCGTGGCCAAGGTCATGATGGCTAAGAAGAAGCTGGATAAGCAAAAGGCTGAGCTGGGCGACAAGATGAAGAAGGAAGACTACGACAAGGCGCTCTCCGATATTCGTAACGGTAAGAACGTCGACGGCGAGGAAATCCAGACGCTGACTGTCGTCATCAAGCCAACCGACCTCTCAACCTACAACAACATGGTGCAGGCTCTCGACGAGATGCTGGTGTGCAGCATTGGTAAGTATGTCATTGATAAGATCAACGAGGACGATGAGAAACTACTCACGGCCAAGGGTGTCAAGTATGTTAACGAACAATAAGGAAAGGACGTCAATATGGCAAAAGTAGATCTTATAGACAATAGTTGGGTCGACCTTGTATTTGAAGGTAAGAACCAAGCATACGGTGCCTACCAGTTGCGCAAAGAAACCGGTACTCGTAATGTGAAGGCACTCGTCTGGGTGCTCATAGGTATTGCAATCATCTTCCTCGCAGTGTTCCTGAACGTACAGATTCAGAATGCCATCAAGCAGAACCAGTCTATCGACACCGACGTCGAGCTCTCAAAGCTTGCCCAGAAGAAAGAAACAAAGGTGGAGCGCAAGGAGCAGGTCAACGTGGAGGTAGAGAAGAAAGTGGTGGAGAAAGTCAAGAGTTCGGTGAAGTTCACCGCACCCGAGATTAAGAAGGACGACGAGGTGAAGCCTGAGGATGAAATCAAGTCACAGGACGACCTTGCCAAGACCAACACTGCTATCGGTACCTTCGACGTGAAAGGTAACGACGAAGACGAAGGCGTGGTGCTGAAGGCTAACGAGCAGGCCATCGACGAGAAGCCAAAGGAGGAAGAGACCAAGGTGTTCGACGTCGTGGAGCAGATGCCCGACTTCCCCGGAGGCCAGGGTGCCCTGCTGAAGTGGATTAACGACAACATCCGCTATCCGTCGATTGCCGAGGAGAATAACATTCAGGGACGTGTAATCTGCCAGTTCGTGGTCGAACGCGACGGCTCCATTACCGACGTACAGGTTATGAAATCTGTCGACCCCTCGCTCGACAAGGAGGCCATACGTGTGCTGAAGAAAATGCCTCGCTGGAATCCCGGTATGCAGAATGGTTCGCCAGTACGTGTGAAGTTCACCCTGCCTGTAACATTCCGTTTGCAGTAAACAAACCGCTTCTATGAACAGACTTTCATTCGATAAACACATCGGATTAGCACTCTTATTAGGCTTGTTCCTCGCTTCGTGCGGGAACAAGCCTAAAACGGATTTAGGCTATGATTACGAGGCCGCAGCCTCGTTCTTTGCAGCCGACGAGAGTTTCCATCCCATCCTTGATGAGGAACTTGAAATCTACACAAAGGTTTTCAACCGCAACATTATTCATGAGGACACGCTGAAGGCCCGCTACATGAACGAGCACGAAGCGATAGACATGCTCATGAAGAACGAGACATGGCTTGCCTTCACCACACGCCAGCTCACCGAGAAGGAGCTGCAGTACCTGAAGGCGCGCACCTTTGCTCCACGCATCATGCCCATCGGCTACGACGGCCTGGCACTGATGGTCAACAATGCCAACACCGACACCTGCATCACGGTGAAGGACTTTGCCCGTATCCTGCGAGGCGAGGCCACGAAGTGGAGCGACATCTACCCTAACTCGAAGTTGGGCGACATCGATGTGGTGTTCGATAATCCGCAGTCGAGCACAGTGCGATGGTGCCAGGACTCCATCCTTGGTGGCGAGCCTATCAACAGCAGTAATATTGGTGCCGTATTGAAGAGCAGTGAGGTTGTCGACTACGTAGAGCGCACTCCCAATGCCATCGGCATCATCGGCTCTAATTGGCTGAATGACAAGCGCGACACCACCAACTGCACTTTCCGCCGGGACATCCGTGTCATGAAGGTGTCGCGACTCGACTCGGCCACGGTCAGCAACAGCTGGCGACCCTACCAGTATTACATCTATAATGGCAACTACCCATTGGTGCGCACTGTCTATGCCATCATCAACGAGCCACGAACGGGCATTCCCACTGGCTTCGCTAATTTCTGCCGTCTGCCGCAGGGGCAGACCATCATCCGCCGGGCAGGCTTGGTTCCTTATATAAAGGATGTTATTGTCATCAATATCAATAATAACTGACGCCCCTTCTGGCATCTTCCGCAGAACAATCATTTTCCCCATATAAGTTTAACACAAAAATTATGAAACAAAACAAGGTTATGAAAGCAATTAAATATTTTTTCATCGGAGCCCTGATGCTCAGTTTCAGTGCTCCCGCAGCCGCTCAGGATGAAACGCAGGCTGCTATCGACCAGGCCACGCAGATTATCAAAAGCAAAGCTTCTGATGCTGCCAAGCAAGTACAGTCTATTTACAAAAAGAACAAGAAGAACGGTGCTGTTGTGATGGGTATTGCCCGCGCCTACTTTGCCGAGCGCGACACAATCGCTGCCCGCACATACGCCGAGTATGCCACGAAGCTGAAGGACAATCGTTCCATCAGCGAGGGCTACGTGCTTTTGGGCGACATCGCTGCCCTTGGCGATGAAGGTGGCAAGGCAGCCAACTTCTACAGTCAGGCCATCAGCTTCGATGCCAAGAATCCCGACCCTTACCGCAAGTACGCCATCATGTATAGCAAGGTGAGCCTTCCCACCTCAATTGCCAAGTTAGAGACCCTGCGCCAAGAGGTTCCCGACTATCCCGTCGACCTGCTCATAGCCCGTCTCTATGACAACGGCGGCAAGATTGACGAGGCCATCAGCTATTATGAGAAAGTGAACCTCTCCGATATGGAAGCTGGCGATGTGGCTAAGTTTGCCCTAAAATACTACCTGAACAAGGACTATGACAAGAGTCTCTCCGTCGTTTCCAAGGGCTTGGAGAAGTTCCCCCGCAGCTCGTCAATCAACCGTGTGGGCCTCATGGGTACCATCGCCAAGGAAAACTTTGATGAAGCCCTGGCTTATGCCGACCGTCTCTTCAACAAGTCTGACTCTGCCGACCTGAAGGACTTCGACTACAACAACTACGCCAAGGCATACATCGGCAAGGGCAACTACGACGAAGCCATTGCACTCTATCGCAAGGCCATGGAAGTGAGCCAGGCCGACAAGGATGCCGTGAACAACCTGTACAAGGAGATATCAGACGCCTATATGAAGAAGGGCGACTTTGACAATGCCGTGGCCGAATACCGCAAGTATCTCGAAGGCACCAGCAGCAAGACCGCCAGCGACTATAGCACCTTGGCCGAGATGTACTACAAGCATGCTGCCGACCTGACGGGTGAAGAGCAGATTGCCAGCATCAAGCAGGCCGACGACATCTACAAGGAGCTTCAGGAGCGTTTTGCCAACAATCAGGATGTCGTGGCCTACGTACTGAACCGTCGCGGTACGCTCAATGCTATCATGGACCCCGACTCCAAGCAGGGTCTGGCCAAGCCTGTCTATGAGCAGCTCATGCAGTTGCTCGAGGCAAAGGCCGAGCGCACAAAGACCGACAACAACCGCCTTATCACCTGCTATCGCTACATGCTGTCCTACGACTTCACTGTGCAGGACAACAAGGAGGCTGCCAAGGCATGGGCACAGAAGATTCTTGAAATCGACCCTGAGAACGAGCAGGCCAAGGCCGTTTTGGCACTTTAACAGGAAAAGAACGAAAGGCTGAAAAGGTGAAAAGTTGAAAAACAACTTACTGTTTTTCACCTTTTCATCTTTTCTCCTTTTTCACCTTTTCACTTTTTCAACTCTTGCATGCTACAGATAGAAATTGACAGCGGCAGTGGCTTTTGCTTCGGGGTGACTACTGCCATCAAGAAAGCCGAAGAAGAGCTGGCAAAGGGCACGACGCTCTATTGTCTGGGCGACATCGTGCATAACGGCATGGAGTGTGAGCGACTTAAAAAGATGGGCCTCATCACCATCAACCATGAAGAGATGGCCCAGCTTCACAATGCCAAGGTTCTTCTTCGTGCCCATGGCGAGCCGCCTGCCACCTACTCGCTGGCCCGGCGCAACAATATTGAGATTATAGATGCCACTTGCCCGGTGGTATTGCAGCTACAGAAGCGCATCCGGAATAATTACGAGTTGCAGATGGCTGGCGCACAGATTGTTATCTTTGGCAAGAACGGCCATGCCGAAGTGCTCGGCTTAGTGGGACAGACGGCCGGACGGGCCATCGTCATCGAGAAGTTCGACGACGTGACGAAGCTCGACTTCACCCGTGACATCTTCCTCTATTCCCAGACCACAAAGAGCCTCGACGAGTTCCATCGCATTATCGACTACATACAGCAGCACATCTCGCCTGAGGCCCGGTTCCAGTCGTTCGACACCATTTGTCGGCAAGTGGCCAACCGCATGCCGGCTATTGCCCAGTTTGCTTCGCGCCACGACCTCATACTGTTCGTTTGCGGCCGTAAGAGCTCTAACGGCAAGGTGCTCTATGGCGAGTGTCTGCGCGTCAATGCCAAAAGCCATCTCATTGAAGGACCCGAGGAAATCGACCCCTCATGGTTGGTAGGTGTCAAGACCGTAGGCATCTGCGGTGCCACGTCCACACCCAAATGGCTCATGGAGCAGTGTCAGGATGCCATTAGGCAGCATGCTTCCCAATGAAACTGGTAATGCCTACCATCGCCGTTGTTAATGCTTACCAATGAAACGCTTACCAATAGCAACAGGTATAAATGTCCAACAGAAATGAAAAGGTCGCTACTTATAATGATAATGATTGGTGAGATGCTCACCCTTCAGGCCCAGCACACAGGCAAGGGCAAGCTTTCGCCTTGGCTGCGCCAATTGGTCCGAAGAGAAATTGCAACCCTCAACCCTCACCCCTCACCTCTCACCTCTCACCTCTCACCTCTTACCTCTCACCCCTCACCTCATACCTCTCACCTCTCACCTCTTACCTCTCACCTCTCACCTCTTACCTCTCACCCCTCACCTCTCACCTCTCAACCCTCAACCCTCTGCGCCTTCGTACGCATTACCAGCGAGGCAGACCAAGTGTTGGCATCCTATCACTGCCGCGACCTTGCCCACGTGGGCAACATCCATATTGCCGTCATTCCCCTTCACCAGTTGCCGCTCATGGCTGCCGACGACCGTGTCAGCCGCATCGAGGCCCGTCCCATGGGCCGTGCGCTCACCGACTCGATGGCCCATCATCTCAACGCGCTGCCCGTCTACGAGGGTGAGCAGCTGCCGCAGGCATTTACGGGCAAGGGGGTCGTCGTGGGACTCATGGACATCGGCTTCGACCTTACCCATCCCAACTTCTACAGTCGCGACACCACCCGCTATCGCATCTGCCGTCTCTGGGACATGCTTTCCACCGACACCCTCGGCAGTCCCTTCCCTGTAGGGCGCGACTACACCACTCGCCAGGAACTCCTTACCCTTGGACACTCTCGCGATGGCAACGACATGACCCACGGCACCCACACGCTGGGCATTGCCGCCGGTTCCGGCTACGATTCGCCCTATCGGGGCATGGCTCCCGAAAGCGACATCTGCCTTGTGGCCAATGCCGTGAGCGACAATGCCGCGCTCATCGACTCGTCGCTCTATGAGCGCTTCACCTTTGCCACCGATGCCTTGGGCTTCAAGTACATCTTCGACTATGCCAAAAGCGTGGGAAAGCCCTGTGTGGCCTCCTTCAGCGAAGGCAGCAGTCAGGATTTCTGGGGCTACGACCAGCTCTACTACGAAATGCTCGACAGCCTCTTGGGGCCAGGCCGCATCCTCGTGTCGGCAGCAGGCAACCAGGGCCATGTGAAGTCCTGGTTCCGCAAGCCCCTGGGCACTGCCTCCTGTGGCTGCTTCCTGCAAGGCGACAAATCGATGATGCACACGTTGAAGTCGGCCGACGACTTCACCATCCGCTTCGTCAGTTACAATCAGGAGCGCAACGACACCGTGTTGGTCACCACGAAAGACATTCTGGCAGCCGACGACTCACTCTTCCATTTCAGCATGAAGGGCGTCGACAGCATTGCCATCGAAGCCTATCCGTCTTGCTATGAGCCACGTGAAACGTGCTACGACCTCATGCTCTATCATTCCCGTGCCATTGGCTTCACCCCACCCCTGTCCATCGAAATCTTGGGCAGCAACAGCGATGTTGAGTTGTGGCGGGTGTCTGGTACACTGACCACCAACGGCCTTGCCCCGCAGCTTAATGCCGGCGAGTGTGTGCGCAATGTCTATTCGCCCTCCAGCAGTCCCCGTGTTGTCTGCGTCGGTTCCACCACCTATCGCGACAGCATTCAGAACACCGCAGGCGTGTGGAAGCACTACTGGCTGGGACAGTATGGCCACCGTGCGCCGTTCTCGTCGGTAGGCCCCACCATGGACGGGCGCACCAAGCCCGATGTCATGGCTCCCGGCAACAATATCGTTTCCTCGCTGAGCAGCTTCTTCATGGAGCACCACCCCGATGCGGGCGACATGGACTGGAACGTGGCCCAGTATTCCTTCGGTGGTCGCACCTACGCCTGGAACAGCAACACTGGCACCTCATCGTCGTGTCCGGCCGTGGCAGGCGCCATCGCCCTTTGGCTGCAGGCCAAGCCCGACCTGACACCCGAAGATGTTCTCCACGTCATTGCCCAGACCAGTCGCCATCCCGAACCCCAGCTGTCCTATCCCAACAACGAGTATGGCCATGGGCAGATTGATGCCTACCGTGGACTGCTCTACATTCTCGGCATCGATGGCATGCAAGAGGTGTCGGCTACGCATACCCGTGCCCGTGTGTCGCTGTCGGGCCACCGCCTGTTCATTTCGCTCCCCGTAGCTCTCTCCTCGCCGCTGCGCCTGCGTGTCTACTCCCTTTCGGGCCGTCTCTGCCATGAGCAAGTGCTTTCCCCCTCTTCGTCCCGCCACGAAGTTCGGCTACCCTCGTCGCTCTCTGGCATCTATGCCGTCCAGCTCGACGGTTCCCCCGCTGTCAGTGGCTCCACACTGGTCAGCATCGATTAGTATCCTTTATATCATCATACATCCATGAAACGTCGTGTCCTTTCCACCATCGCTTGTGCCATAGCCCTCCTGGCCAATGCCCAGAACCCAGTCACCCCGCCATTAGTCTACGAGGCAGAGCATTCGGGTGCCGCCTTTCCCCCACCCTCCATGCCTTGTGCCGCCCAACTGCCCATACAGAAAGAGCTGCCCGATGCCCTGCAAGGTGTGACCACCTTTAGCGACTGGGCCCGCAGGCGCAGCGACATTGCCGCCCTCATACAGCACTACGGCATCGGCGAGAAACCCACGATGGCTCCCGGCCAAGTGACGGCCCGCATGGAAGGCGACACCATGCTGGTGGTCAATGTCACCGTGAACGGCCAGACGCTCACCCTCTCCTCCGTCATTCGCTATCCCACGGTGGGTCAGCCGCCCTTTGCACTGCTCATAGGCACCGCCGGCATCGCCCTACCCCGCCAGCTACTGGCCGGTCGTCCCATAGCCACCATGACCTTCCGTGCAAGCATGGTCAACGACTACACCCAGTGGGGCAAGCACCACGAGCGCGGCGAGCACCCCTTCGACCGCCTCTACCCCCACCTCAAGGACAATGGTGCCTACAGCGAATGGGCCTGGGGCCTCAGCCGTCTGCTCGACGGTTTGCAGCAGCTTGGCCCTGAAATCACTCAGGTTGATATGCGCCACATCGGCGTGACCGGCTGTTCCTATGCGGGCAAAATGGCACTCTATTGCGGTGCCTTCGACGAGCGCATAGCCCTGACCATTGCCCAAGAACCCGGCGGCGGCGGTGCGGCAGCGTGGCGCGTCACTCACCCCTTGGACAGCGTGGAGAATCTCGACAAGACCGACTACCACTGGTTCTTAGAGAGTCAGCGTGAGCAGTTTGGCGGCGAGAATGTGTTCCGTCTGCCCTACGATCAGCACGAGCTTTGCGCAATGGTTTGTCCTCGCGCCTTGCTCCTGCTTGGCAATCCCGACTACAAGTGGCTGGCCGATGGAGCCATGCTGGTCTCGGCCCAGGCAGCAAAGAAGGTGTGGGAGCGTTTTGGCATTGCCGACCGCATGGGCTGGAGCATCGTGGGTGGCCACGGCCATTGCCAACTGCCCGAGTGCCAGTGGCCCGAGGTGCAGGCATTCATCGACAAGTTCCTTCTTGATCGCCCTGCCAACACCAGCGGAATACAGGTCTATAAGCCATAGCGTTCACCTTACTTATGAATAATTATTCATTTCTGATAACCTCATAAACAACTGATTTCCAATACGTTACAATTCAGCATAAATTATGCTTCAATTCATGCTGAATTGCGCGACAATTTGGGCTTAATTGCATCTTAATTCACCATGAATTTCAGCCATCTTCCCATCAAGCCTCAAAATGCATAATTATGCAAACAAATACGCTTTGCAACATCCAAGTAGTAGGTCACGCTTCCAAGCGTGACAACGGCGTAACGCTTGGAGGTTCCCGTCCTTCTTTATAGGCTCTGATACGCTTTCCACTTCTCAGGAATCGTCAATTCATAGCCGTCCTTCAGCCTCACCGTGTCGGGCAGCAGGCTGTTGCGGAATCGGTTCTCGTAACGTTCCATGCGGATGACGCTGGTAAACATCGACGCGATGGCCGACGAACGCTGGAACGGCGGGAAGTAGGCAAACACGGGATGGCTCTCCTCCATGGCCAGTTCCATGGCCGGAATCATGTCGCTGTCGGCAGACACCACAATCGATATGTCGCAGTTCTTGCGGAATGCATCAATGAATAAACCCGCCTTTTGAGGGGCGGGCGGGCCTCGGTATTTTCCACCCGAGGGGGATTTTGTGCTGCAAAAATAGGCATATTATTCCAAACCTCCAAACTTTTCGGCAGTTATTTTGAGATTTTCAAGAAAAAAGCCACGACGGACGGCCTGTAAGAGGTAATAATGTGGAGAAATGTTTCACTCCCATCCCATCCGTCGGCGAATCTCTGCACAGACAGCCGTAAACCGCTCCTGAGCCTCCACCCATTCGGGCAGGTCGCGGTTCATCCAGCCAATCACCTTCAGCATCTCGGCATGGATTTCCTCAACCCGCGACAAGTTCCAGCAGATGGACTCGTTGTGAAAGATGCGGTTGCGGAATCGGCGGAACGTGTTGAGCGGTGCCGATACATTCCTGCGCTGCCGTTCGCGTCGCGGCATGTAGGGGAATGCCCGACGCAAGGCCTGCCACAGTGTCCGCTCATACTCCGTGTTCAGCAGCGACACCCAGAAGCCGAGCGTTAGTTCCGCCACAATCTTCGACGGCGTTATCTGCTCGTGCCGCGCCGTGATGTGCTGCCCGGCCTCCGTGATATATCTGTTCAGGCTCCTCAGCCCCGGCGTCGTTGGGAAAATGACATACCAGTCCTCGCGCCCCGTCATCGTCTCCAGTTCGCGGCA
>CAJONO010000219.1 GCA_905235905.1 uncultured Prevotella sp. | reverse complement strand
CGGAAGGCGTCGTGCGTCCAGATGAACTTCACGGGCAGCTCCATGAGGGCAGCCATACGAACGGCGGGCTTCATGTAGTCAGAGAATACGAAGAAGGTGCCGCAAGCAGGGATGACACCACCGTGCAGGGCCATACCAATACAGCAGCAAGCCATCGTCAGCTCGGCAACGCCAGCCTCGAAGAAGGCACCGCTGAAGTCGCCCTTCACAATATCGTGGGTCTTCTTCAGGAAGCCGTTGGTATTGTCAGAATTAGAGAGATCGGCAGAAGCACAAATCATGTTGGGCACCTGCTCGGCCAGCTGACCCAGAACGGCAGCCGAGGCGCTGCGGGTAGCCGAGCCTGCCTTCTGCTCCACCTTGCTCCAGTCAATCTTCGGAGCCTTGCCACTGAACCACTCCTCCAGCTGCTTAGCCTGCTCGGGATGACCCTTGGCCCACTCAGCCTTCTCGGCGTAGCGCTCGGCTACGATCTTCTTCAGCTCCTCGCGGCGCTTGGCATAGAGTGCCTGCACTTCGGGGAATATCTGGAAGGGATTCTCGGGATCGGCACCAAGGTTCTTCATGGTGTTGATATAGGCATCGCCACCAAGGGGAGCACCATGGGTAGCGCAGTTGCTCTCGTAAGAAGAGCCGTCAGCTTTGCGGGCACCCTTGCCCATGACGCAATGACCGATAATCAGCGAAGGACGCTCCTTCTCGGCCTGTGCTTTCTTGATGGCCTCGCGAATCTGGTCGACATCATTGCCGTCGATCTTCTGTACGTACCAGCCCCATGCCTCATACTTCTTGGCAGTGTCCTCGCAAGTAACGACCTCGGTACGGGTAGACAGCTGAATGTCGTTAGCGTCGTAGAACATGATAAGGTTGTCGAGACCCAGATTACCGGCGATACGACCGGCACCCTGCGAAATCTCCTCCTGCACACCGCCGTCAGAGATATAAGCATAGATGGTCTGATTCATCACGTTGCCCAGACGAGCCTTCAGGAACTTGGCAGCGATAGCGGCACCCACGGCGAAGGTGTGTCCCTGTCCGAGAGGGCCGGAGGTGTTCTCGATGCCACGCTCAATCTCGCGCTCGGGGTGACCAGGAGTAACCGAACCCCACTGACGCAGGTTCTTCAGGTCTTCGAGCGTGAACTTGCCAATGAGAGCCAGCTGTGAATAGAGCATCGGAGCCATGTGACCAGGATCGAGGAAGAAACGGTCGCGGCCCTCCCATGCGGGATTCTCAGGATCATAGACGAGGAACTCGGAATAGAGCGTGTTAATAAAATCAGCACCACCCATAGCACCGCCGGGATGTCCCGACTTTGCCTTTTCAACCATTGATGCAGCGAGGATACGGATGTTATCCGCTGCCATGTTCATAACTTTGTTGTCGTTCATAATAGATATTGGTTTGAATAGATAATAGTTACCATAGATTAAATTTGATGCAAAGATACAAAAAAAAACCGAAACCACAAGAATTTCGGTGTTTTTTTATATAGTTTAATGGGATGCCAGCATCATCTGGCAACCCATCGTGGCTTAATCCTCCTCTGGAGTAATGAGTTTGTAGCCTTTGCCGTGAATGTTGATAATCTCAATCTGGGCATCGTCTTTCAGATGCTTGCGCAGCTTGGTGATATAGACATCCATCGAGCGGGCATTGAAATAGTTGTCGTCAATCCAGATAGTCTTCAGGGCAAAGTCGCGCTGCAGAATCTCGTTGGCATGCGAGCAGAGCAGGGCCAGCAGCTCGTTCTCCTTGGTGGTGAGCTTCGTCTGCTTTTCACCGATGCTCAGCAGCTGCTTCTGCGTGTCGAAGGTGAAGCGGCCTATATGATAGAGGGTGCTCTCCTTGTTCTTCTTGCCACGCACACGGCGCAGGATAGCCTCAATACGGAACACCAGTTCCTCCATTGAGAAGGGCTTGGTGATGTAGTCGTCGGCACCCAGCTTGAAGCCCTCGAGAATATCTTCCTTCAGCGTCTTGGCAGTGAGGAAGATGATGGGTATCTCCGCATTGGCGGTGCGAATTTCCTGTGCCAGCGTGAAGCCGTCTTTCTTGGGCATCATCACATCGAGCACACAGATGTCGAACTTAGTCTTCATGAAGGCCTTGAAACCAGCCTCACCATCGGGGCAGAGTTCTGCCTCGTAGCCTTTAGCGGCCAGATACTCACGCAACAGCATGCCGAGGTTCTCATCGTCCTCGCAAAGCAAAATCTTCAGTTTGTCTTCCATAACCTTTGTTGTTTTTAGTGGTGAGAGGTGAGAGGTGAGAGAATAGTCTCTCTTCTCATCCTTCCCATACTCGTCACCAGGGGTTTATATTATTGTTTTTGTTTATATTATTGTTATACATTATTGTATTCACCTCTCACCTCTTACCTCTTACCTCTCACCTCTCACCTCTCACCTTCTAACAATGGCAGGGTGACGATAAACTTCGTGCCCTTGCCCAAGTCGCTTTCGCACTTGATGTCGCCCTCATGCAGATTGATGATTTTCTTCACGTAGGCAAGGCCGAGTCCGAAGCCCTTTACATCGTGAACATTACCGGTGTGTACGCGGTAGAACTTGTCGAATATTTTCTTCGTGTTCTCCTTCTTGATGCCGAGTCCGTTGTCCTGAATAGAGAAGCACAGTTTTTCTCCTTCGTTCCAAGTGCGTATGTGAATGTTGACAGGCATGTCGGGCTTGCGGTATTTCACGGCATTGTCCATCAGGTTGGTAATGGCATTCTGGAAATGCACCTCGTCGACGAAGATGGCCGAGTCGACGGCTTCTATCTCCATTGTGATCTTGCCCCCCGTATGCTCCACGCGCAGGTTGAACGACGAGGCTACCTGCTCCAACAGCTCGTTCAGGTCGAGTTCCTTCTTCTTGAAGGAGGCAGTCTTGCGGTCGAACATTGACATCTGCAGCACCTTCTCTACAAGGAATCGCAGGCGCTTCGACTCGTCGTTGATGACGCCCCCCAAGTGCTTCATCATCGACGGGCTCTTGGTCACCGCATCGTCGTTGAGCATCTGTGCAGCCAGCGAAATCGACGAGATGGGCGTCTTCAGCTCGTGGGTCATATTGTTGATGAAGTCGTTCTTGATCTCAGTGTAGCGCTTCTGCCGGAAAATCACGACAATGGTGAACACGAAGGTGATGAGCAGCACCACGGTGAAGATGACGGCAGGTATCATGAACCGGATAGAGGAGTAGATGTAAGAGTTCATTTCGGGGAAATGGAGCCGCACAATGCCCATCTTCGACGAGGGGTCGTTCAGGAAGAGCTTCTGCGTGTAGGCCAGTTCTTCGCCCTCTTCGGAATATTCGGGACAGCGGTAGACCTCGCGGCCATCGACCGTAGACACCGTGAAATGATAGGGAATATTGATGCCGTTATTCAGCAATTCCTGACGTATGTCGTGATCGAGCAGCTTGAAGTTGACGCGCTCTTTCAGCGGCTTGTCGCTGGCCGTGTACAATATATTATATACCACCTCGTCGAGCAGGGCCTTCTGATAGACGTAGCGCTTGCGCACAATCTCCTGAAACGACTTGGCCGTCTCTGACAACTGGTTCTTGTCGGTGCGCATGATGATGGCCTTGGGAAGGGAGGCTGGCTTGGTGGTGAAAGTCTTCAGCTCGAAGGCAGAATAGACGGTACCATCGTCGGCCGACACTGCAAACTGATGGGAGTGCTGGATGGAGCCGTCGAGGCCGTTCACATAGATGGAATCCTGCGTATAGGCACGACGCTCCACGTCGTTCACATCCTTCTCCAAGTAGCGCAACGTCTCGTTCAGCTCCAGATTGTGCGAAGCCTGATACAAAGCACGAGTGACGCTCTCGTCGAACTGCTCCTTCTTCATCTTGGCCATCTCTTCCATATAAGAGAGCTGAAGCAGAAGAAGACCGATGAACGAAACACCCATCACAACGGCTATCACCCATATCGTACTTTTCTTCATATACGTGTTACTTGCTTTTCTTTGATGATGCAAAGATACGAAACGAAAGGGAAATACGCGACTTTTAAGTTAACTAATTTGGTTAAATTTAACTGTTTTAACTATTTCACATATATATAATTAATAAATAGACAATTAACTCATGATAAATAATAATTTAATGAACGCCGTACTAAAAACACATTTATTCCGTTTATTATAATAAAAGCAGCATGATGAAACGATTATTCCTACTCTTTGCAATCCTGTTGCCACTCGCAGCATGTGCCAGGCACCAGATACTGGCACCCAACGTGAAGTCACTTCAAGTGCAGGTTAACGACGACTGGCTCTCTCCTCCCGTCATGACGCTGGGTAGCGAGGACGTGCTCCGCGTATCGTTCGACGAGCTGTCGCACAACTACCATCGCTTCGTCGTTCACCTGGAGCACTGCACCCCCAACTGGCAGCCAACGGAAGGTCTGTTCGATAGCGACTGGCTCGAAGGATTCAACGACTGGCCCATCGACAGCTACGAGAACTCCATCAACACTACCGTGCTCTTCACCCATTACCAGCTACAGATTCCTAACGAGCAGTGCCGACTAAGACTGAGCGGCAACTACCGTCTTCATGTCATCGACGAGGACAACGACAACCAGGAAGTGCTGACGGCAGAATTCAGGATTGTAGAGCCTCTCATGACTGTTGCGCTCAGCATCTCGGCCAATACCGACATCGACCACAACCAAAGCCACCAGCAAGTGAGCATGAAGGTGAACTACAATGCGCTGCGTGTCACCAACCCCGAGGAGCAGATACAGACCTACGTCATGCAGAACAACCGCGAGGACAACATGAAAGAGAACGTGGCACCAAGCTACAAGAACCAGAAGGGAATGGAATGGGAGCACAACAGGGGAATGATTTTCGAGGCTGGCAACGAATACCACAAGTTTGAGATGCTCGACCCTTCCCACACTACAATGGGACTGGAACATATAGAATGGAACGAGACAGACCGGCACTATCATGCCTACCCCTTTGATTGCGAACCGCAGCGCAACTACACCTACGACGAGGATGCCGACGGGGCTTTCATCATCAGGAACAGCGAGAACACCGAAACCGACCTTACCTGCGACTACATCTACGTACACTACAAGCTGAAGGCCCTACGAGAATATCCTGACACAAGGGTCATCGTCGACGGCAGCTGGACGACAGAACCTGCTGACACCTACCAGATGACCTATGACCACAGCGACCGCTCCTACCACGCCACCATCTTGCAGAAACAAGGATACTACAACTATCAGCTGCTCATGCTCGATGCCGACGGCCTCACCCATCGCATGCCCGAGGAAGGCTCGTTCTTCCAGACAGGCAACCGCTACCAGGCTCTTATATATTATAAAGGTACGGGCGCACGTGCATGGCGGCTCGTGGGCTATCGGCAAGTGATACACAAAGGAGCTTAGCTGTTCTCCTCCCTATATTCGCGAGGAGTGACCTTGTACTGATGGAAGAAATTGCCCATGAAATAGTTGGGAGTACTGAAGCAGCACTCTTCCGATATTTCCTCGACCGACTTTGTTGTCGTTCTCAACAATTCGGCCGCTTTTATCAGAAGAATGTGAAGCGCCACGCTTCGAGGACTCTTATATAACTGGTTAGACAGCGTTTCGTAGAGTTGAGTCACGTCGACGCCAGCAACCTCGCTGAGTCCGCGCATGGTCATCTGTTCCTGTCGCTGCTTCCTGATATAGGGCAACAGCCTCATCATCAGTTCTATAAATTCCTTACTGGGCTGATTGCTCTCTGACTCGTCAAAGCCCGTACCATTATCGTAGGTGAACGTAGAGGAGAAATACATATCGCAACGACTGGCAAAAGAGACAATTCTCCGAATCATGTCGCCTTCACGGGCATTCATCTGGATGCGAATCTTCGAGTTCCTGTTATAGAGGAAGAAGTTTGCTATCAGCATGGCCAATACCAGCACTCCTAAAAGCAGGACGACACCTGTAGACTTCCACCAGGGTTGGTTCACGTGTATCGTCCAGACGAAGGCCTCCTTATCGTCGGGCCAGATGTCGGGGAAGAGCGATGCCTGCACGGCCACATCGTATGTGCCGGGCTTCAGGCCGACGAGTGGCAGATGGAGCATGCCGTGCCTGTCGACCATACCGTCGCCATCGTAATAGGAGAACACGCGCCACTCCTCCTGCAGTCCCCCCACCTTCACTCGGTAATACGTCTGCACCGGACGATAGTAGTTGAGTCCTGAGAACGTCAGCGAGATAGAGTTCTGGTCGGCGTTAAGGCTGATGTCTCTCACCCGCGTAATGGCACGGTCTATAATCACATTGCCATCCTTCTCCTCGCCAGGCTCCACATAGTTGCCGTTGACCAGCAGGCGCACCAGTTTGGGAAACATGCGGAAAGGCTTCCGGGCATTGGTCACGATGAAGGCATCGGGATAGAAGGCCACGACATGGTCGATGGACTGCATGATAATCATGCCATCGTCAAGACAGCGGGCCTTGCCGTTGATGAACGACTCGTTGGGCACATCGTCTCTGGCATTGAAGCTGTTGACGAAGACGGGCTTGTCGTTTTCGAAGATAATGCAGGAGATGCCATAGGAGGTGCTCACCCAGATGTTATGGTTCTTGTCCTCGACAACCGAGTGGATGACGTTGTTCAGGAAGCCGTTGCGCTTGGTGAAGATGATGGGCTTCGATTGCGGTGTCTTGTAAAGGTAGAGCCCCACCGAGGTGCCAAACCACGTCCAGTCGCGACTGTCCTTCAGCTTGCAACTGGTCTTCATCCCCTTGAACTCGCCTACATATTCCTCTATGTCTTCAAGCATGGCCGTATACTTCACGGCCAAAGGATGGTCCCAGTAATACACCTTGAAAGGCGACATTCTTGGATGGGCATAGAGCAGACCGCGCTTCTCGGTGCCTATCCACATGCCGCCCTGACGGTCGAAGGCCACAGTGTTTGTCGATGTCTCAAGCATCTTGTTCGACCCTGCGAGCTTCAGCAAGGGCTCTTGCTTCTTTTCGCCCGTAGCCTTGTCGTAGATCCAATAGCCGTATTCCGAAGCTAAGTAGAGATAGCCGTTCTGCATGGCAAGACTATTCAGGTGATAATCCTGCTCCATGATCTTTGTCCATTTCAGCTGCTTCACGTCGAAATACATCAGTACGCCGCACTTTTCGCCGTTGCGTATCTGGAAGAAGCCGTCCTCATGCCGCAAGACCAACGATGTTTTATGGTATTTCCCGGCTTCACTGGCGTCGTAGGCCCTCGTGCGGTGCAGCACTCTTCCCGTAGTCAGGTCGATGCCCTCCTCCTCGCCATTGTTATAGAAGAGGATGAGCATGTTGCCAAAGATGTCGAGGTCTTGCAGGTTATAGTCGGTCAGCACGTGGTAGGTCTGCTTCTGACGGGCACCATACAGCCCCTTCTGCGTCAGGAACCACACGTCGCCGATACTGTCGACAAAGAGGTCGAACACCTGTTCGTTGCATTCAAACACCTTGGTCACCACACTGTCTACGTCCTTCACGAAGCGCTCCTTATACAAGTCGACACACGTCACGACGCCCTTGTTCTTCAGCCAGATGTGATGGTAGCGGTCGAAATAGAGGTGATAGTGGCCGGAATAGAGCGGCAGCTGGTATTGCAAGTCCTCATGGGTGTCAATGTGCGTAAACGAAGAGCCATCGTAGAAGTTCAGATTGCCGATGGTCGAGATAATCATGCGGCCGGTCTTCGTGCAGTTCACGGTTTGGGCACTGTTGTCGGCCAGTCCGTTAGCGGCATTGATTACCTTGAATTCCCGCTCGTCGGTAATGGCAAACGAGGAAATAGCCGAAAGGAAGAAAATGGCTAACGATATTATGGTTCGTAGTTGACTATTCATAGGTCTTCGATTGTTTTGCAAAGATACGAATAATCGTCTGTGCCTCAAAATAACTTTAAGTTTTTTAACACAAAACATCAGCAGAGGTAACAACCCAGCCATACTGACATCCAACGGAGAAACATCAGAAGAAAACTCCCTTTCCTGCTTGCTCATGAACGAACACGAATCACACGAATATAACGAATGTAACAAAAATAGGGGGTCAATGTTGTCTTGAGAGGTGTTCATAGTAGTAGGTCAAATATCATATAGGTAGCATTTTTTGCGGAATTTGTTGTTTTATTGTCATTCTCGCTGTAACCATCTGTCACACAGCTTATTGCGAATGACAACAACAAACTGGCGAATGATAACAAACTGGCGAATGACAACAAACTGGCGAATGACAACAACTGGCGAATGACAACAAAACATTTATGATTACCCGTAGTAATACCACCAAAGAGACCGCAGCGCGGTCACTATACAGTTCAACCGTAGGTCGTATCCATTTCCGCGTTACATGGCCTTTGTAACGGCATTACAAGGCATCTGTAACGGCATTACAAGGCATCTGTAACGGCATTACAAGGTATCTGTAACGGCATTACAAGGTATCTGTAACGGCATTACAAGGTATCTGTAACGGCATAGAACAATGTGTGGTATCCTCAACCCTATTACCATAACTTGCGGAAGTTAAAAGCCGTAGTCTATCTCTGTCCCTTAGTAGAGGTTCTGGAATAACCGAATCAAAAGACATAGTAGTACATTAATAATATGAAACCGCCAAATTTATTTCACCTTGTTCTTATAAATGGTGAAAAAAGTTGACAAAAAGAAAGGACTTAGATGCCAAGTCCTCCCTGAAACGACATGTCGACCGCCTTGCTCTGCTGTATGCGCGAATGGGGCGGTATGTTGTTTGTCACCCAGATGTTGCCGCCAATCACCGAGTGGTGACCAATGGTGATGCGCCCTAAGATGGAGGCGTTGGAATAGATGGTCACGTAGTCCTCGATGATAGGGTGGCGGGGAACGTTGAGCATATGGCCCTCAGCATCATACTTGAAGCTCTTTGCGCCGAGCGTAACTCCCTGATAGAGTGTTACATGCGACCCAATGATGCAAGTTTCACCTATCACCACGCCCGTACCGTGGTCTATGGCAAAATAATCGCCTATAACGGCTCCTGGATGTATGTCGATGCCTGTCTTGGAATGGGCCTGCTCGGTAATGATGCGAGGTATGACGGGCACCTGCATCTTATGGAGCACATGGGCTATGCGGTAGTGGGTCATGGTGTTCACCACCGGATAGCAATAGATCACCTCGCCATAGTTCGTAGCGGCAGGGTCGTTCTGGAACATTGCCTCCACGTCGGTGTAGAGCATGCGCTTCACTTCGGGCAGCTGGTCGATAAAGCGTAGTGCCATTTCTTCGGCCGAAGGAATCACTTCTTCGTCGCAACAGTCCTCGCAGAACTGCAATCCGCGGGCTATCTGCCTGCGTAGCAGCGTGTAAAGTTCTTCTAAGCTGCCGCCAATGTAGAACGAGCGTATCTGTTCCTCTGGCTGGCGCTTATAGAAGTAGTCGGTAAAGATGATGCTCTTTACCAGCGCCACAATGCTTTTCACCTCTTCCACGTCGGGCAGTGGAGCGTCGCCCTTCGGCATCATTTCCTCCTCGCGCCCACTTTGCTTCGAAAGCAGTGCCACGTTGCGAAGCAACACCTCGTTTATCTTGTTCTTTTCCATAGACACCCTGTTCTTTTGTCACATTTCTTTTTATTCTATTGCCCCGATTATCTCGCTAACCGACTGGCAGCCGTGCTTGTCGAGCCATTCGTCGATGCCATTGCGCACCTTGACGGTCACCGTTGGGTCGATGAAGTTTGCCGTACCAATCTCAATGGCCGTAGCGCCACACATCAGGAACTCCAGCGCATCCGTAGCCGTCATGATGCCCCCGAGGCCAATCACGGGTATGTTCACCACTTTGGCAACCTGCGAGACCATGCGCAGGGCAACAGGCTTGATGGCAGGGCCGCTCAGGCCACCCGTTCCTATGGAAAGCACCCGCTTGCGGCGCTCAATATCGACCGCGGTACCCATGAGCGTGTTGATGAGCGACACCGCATCGGCACCGGCAGCCTCGACGGCACGGGCAATCTCCGTAATATCGGTCACATTGGGCGACAGCTTCACAATCAACGTCTTATGATAGCGCCGGCGAACGGCCCGCACCACGCTCTCGGCACCCTGACAGGTCACGCCGAAAGCCATACCGCCGTCTTTCACGTTAGGGCAGGATATGTTCAATTCTATGGCGGGAATCCTCTCCAAAGCATCGATACGTGCGGCACACTCGGCATAGTCGTCGGGCGAAGAGCCGCTCACATTGACAATCATATTAGTGTCGATGTCCTTGACAAGCGGATAGATGTGCTGGCAGAAATAGTCAACGCCCTTGTTCTGCAGCCCCACGCAATTGAGCATGCCCATCGGCGTTTCGGCCATGCGAGGATAGTCGTTGCCCTCGCGAGGCTTCAGCGTGGTGCCTTTCACAATGATGCCGCCAATCTCTGACAGCGGCACCAAGTCCTGAAACTCAAGACCATAGCCAAAGGTGCCCGAGGCTGTCATCACAGGATTCTTCAACTTCAAATCCTTGATTTGTACGTCTAATCTTGCCATAGCAGTTGGTTAATATTAAACACGGGACCATCCTTGCAAACACAGACGTTGGTGGCCTCGCCCTCAGTGGTACGTATCTTCTCAACACAGCAGAGGCAAGCACCCAGGCCACACGCCATGAGGTTCTCTAACGACACCTCACACTCAATATGATTCTCCCGGGCATAGTGGGCAACAGCCTTCATCATCGGTGTGGGACCACAGCACTGAATAAAACCGAACCTCTCCTGACGCAACACCGAATGATTGGTGACAAAGCCCTGCTCGCCCTCTGAGCCATCCTCAGTGGTCACAAGCACACGCCCATACTTCCGAAACTCGTCAAGCATCAGCAGGTCGCGCTTGGTACGGGCACCCAGCAGGAATGTCGGTTCCACCCCACCCTCTTTCAGCTTCTTACCCAGATAGAGCAGCGGTGCCACGCCCACGCCTCCACCTACAAGCAAGCGTCCGTGCAAAGCGGTTTGCCCGCTTTGAAGGGAAAAGCCCCTCCCCAACGGCAGCAAGCAGTTCAGCTTCTCACCTACCTTCCTTTGGGCCATCCAGCGAGTGCCGTCGCCCACCACAGCCACCAAGAGCCAAAGTTCGTTGAGCTGATAGTCGACAAGATTGATGGAAATTGGCCGACGAAGGAAAGTAGAAGGCGAACCGTCAATGCGAACCTCAACGAACTGTCCTGGCTCCATCTGCGGAAGCAACCCTCTGTAAACCAATCGGATAAGAACATATCGTTCGTGTAACTGTTCTACCGATTTCACTGTCAGGTCGAGTACGTGTTTCCTCATTTTTATCATCGTATGAATGAACCATTCAATAAACTCGCGGACCAAAAATCATGGTACCTATGCGCACCATTGTGCTGCGATGGCTCACGGCCAACAGATAGTCGTCGCTCATGCCCCATGAACGCTCGCAAAAGTCGGGACTATCGGCAAAAAAGCGCGCTTTCACTTCGTCGAAGAAGGAGGCCGCAGTCTGGAACTCCTGAGCAATCTTTGCCTCATCGTCCGTGTTCGAGGCCATCATCATCAAGCCACAGATGCGCACGTTTGGCATCTGCCGCCACTCGCCGCCGGCCAACAGCTCGCGGCAGGCATCAAGGGTAAGGCCGTATTTGGTTGCCTCTTGGGCAATATGCAGTTCTAACAGCACCCGCACCACCCTGTCGGCCTTTTGCGCTTGCTTCTGAATCTCACGGAGCAGCTTCAGCGAGTCGACGGCCTCAATCATCGAGATATAGGGCACGATCAGCTTCACCTTGTTCGTCTGCAAATGGCCAATGAAGTGCCACTCGATGTCTTTTGGCAAGGCGGCATGCTTCTCGCGTATCTCCTGCTCGTGGCTTTCGCCGAACACGCGCTGGCCTTCCTCGTAGGCCGCCATCACGTAGTCGGCAGGATGATACTTGCTGATTGCCACAAGCCTTACGCCCTCGGGAAGCTGCGACAACACCTCGTGTAGCTTTGTCTTTATATCGTACATCTGTGCTTAATGCTAAGCCTCGTATTCAGGTTTATCCGCCTGGGAATCAGTACCGCCGTCGGCCTTCTTATACTCGAACACATCCATCAGTGTGGTCTCGTTGACTGCTGCGATGACGTAGTCGATCATAGTGCCTCCCATCACCTCGTCGATATTCTTCACAGCACCGTTGAGTGTGCCTGCCTGGACCAGATAGTTGACATTGCTTCTTTTCTCTTTCTCGGTTTTCTCGTCTATCGTGATAAACTGAAGCTTTGTCTTGTACCAACGGTCGGCACTTTCCTCGTCACTGAAGAATATTTCCTTATAGACGGCCTTCTTGATGTCGGCCACCTCGAATTCGCCACTGATATAGGAAGACATTTCCTCCATGATGCGCTGCTCGGCCTCAGTGAAGCTCAAGGCATCGACGGTATAGGTTTCGGTTACTTTCTTCTGTATGCCATCTTCCTGCATCTTCTCATACTTGATGCGGCATTCAAACCAGTTTGCTGTTCTACTTCTCATTTTTATTGTTATTGTTCGTTATTATCATTCCTTGCTCCCTGTTTGTGCTCCCATCAGCACCAGGTTTTTCTCTTTCTCGTTCGTAAGTTCCTCGTTGATCTCGGCGGCCATGCGCATGGCCTTGTCTTCGGTGATGCCTGCATCGTCGGCCAGCTTTTTCCCTAAATTAATGAGTTCGGCCGTCATGGCGTTGCTGCTTGCAACAAATACATTCTCGTCGAGACTCATGCCTTGCTGAGAATAGAGTTTCGAAATAATGCGGTCGGCCTCACGCCTGTATTGCCGACGGAATATTTCCTCGGCCTTACGCTGATAATCCTCCATCTGCGCCCTCTCGTCTATACTGAGGGTGTCGAGCGTGTCAACCGCGAACCCAAATTCCTCATCTGGGCTGTATTCTTCTGAGAACGGGTCTTTCTGTTCGGTTGAAAAGCCCTCTACAAACTCGATATCGGCCGTTTGTGGCATCATTTCGAAATAGAGTCCCACACATAGAATGACGATGGCAACCGCAGCCAGCATGGTAAAGAACGAGTACTTCATCTTACGCTTTTTCTGTAGCTCGTTGCGCATGTCGGCTATCGAAGCATAGCGGTCCTTTGGATCGTCCTGCGTGGCTTTCTCGATCATTTTCCTATACTCGAAGGGAATGCTGCCATGCTGGAAAAGCCATTCCAAGAACCGTCCCAAGGAATAGACGTCGGAACACTCATTGGCCACATGCTCATTCAGCACTTCGGGCGCAACGAAATGCTCCGATCCATCATACAGATCATCCTGACGAACCATGGCAATAAACGACGAGCCGTGGCACAAGAGCATGGGGCGGTTATCGCCCTTGCTGATGAAGACATTCTGGGGTGAGAAGCACAAATGGTAAATGCCCCGCTCGTGGAGCAGACCCGCTATGTCAAAAAGGGCATCGGTCGTCTGCTTAATGAAGTTCGACTCCGTCACTACGGCAGGTGTAGAATCGATAAGCTGGGCAAAGGTCGTAAAATTGCCCTGTTCCAACTCCAGCTCATAGAAGCCGCCACTGTCGGAATGAATCTCATAGTGCAACTGCCCGTTTGCCATTATGGCCGACGTGTTCTGGAGGTCGCTCTTGAGTCCTTCGCAAAACACGATGCTGTCGACGAGCGAAGGCTTCAGCACTACCACATTGCGGTACTTTCTGTCAATCAGTTTCTTACAGAACAAGCCAAGTGGTGTTTCCTCACGATGAATAACACCACCGTCACGCATAGTCAGCAATTCCTCGTAGTTCATCTTAAATCTTTAGTTCCTTCATTATCTCAGACATGCGCTGCCTTGTCGTGATACGCGTAGGAACAAGAGGCAGGCGCAACACATTCTCAATGAATCCCATCTCATGCAGCATAGCCTTTACACCAGCGGGATTTCCGTCAACGAAGAGCAGGGAGAAAAGGTCGGTAAACCTGTGGTGAATCTTGCGGGCGGGGGCATACTCGCCCCGCATCTGAAGCCGAATCATTTTCGAGAACTCCTTGGGCAGGGCGTTTCCGATGACCGAGATGACGCCAACGGCGCCACAGGACACCATGGGGAACGTCAACGAGTCATCGCCCGAGATAACATCGAAGTCACGAGGCTTGTTCTTGATAATCTCGTCGACCTGTTCCAGATTGCCCGACGCCTCCTTGATGGCCACGATATTCTGGCAGTCGCGAGCCAGTCTCACAGTGGTGGCGGCATTCATGTTGACACCCGTGCGCCCCGGCACATTATAGAGAACCACCGGCAGCGTCGTCGCGGCAGCAATAGCCTTGAAGTGCTGATAGAGCCCTTCCTGCGACGGCTTGTTATAATAAGGACAAACGCTCAGCACACCGTCGATGCCCCGAAAATCGCCCTCATGCAACTCGCGCACCACGGCTGCCGTATTATAGCCGCCACAGCCCATTAATATAGGTACGCGTCCTTGCACCTTATCGACTATCAGATTCTTGATCTTGAGCTTCTCCTCGGACGACAATGTGGGTGTCTCACCCGTTGTGGCAAGGATGCAGAAAAAGTCGGCCCCGTTCTGCAACTGATAGTCTACAAGGCGTAACAAAGCCTCATAGTCCACCTCGCCAGTTTGCTTGAAAGGTGTAATCAGGGCAATGCCCAGCCCCTTGAAAATGTTTTGTATCATAAAAGAAAATCCTGACGTTAGGTCTGATTCGCCTGCAAAATTACGAAAAATATTTCAAACCCTGCACACACAGCCAAACTTTTTCCATCATTCAGTCCTATTTCTCCCTATTTTCTGCATTTTGCATGCCATCGATGGCCATGAGGCCATTCCCGGCCATGCTATTTGTTGATAATCTCCATCTGCTGCCTCACGCTTTCTTCGTGAATGCTCTCAAAGACATGGGCCACAAACTCAGCTCCCATGCCACAGAGGGTTCCTTGCGCCCCTCGCTTCGACAGAATCTCGTTATAGCGGCTGGCCTGCAACACGGTCATGTTGTGCTCTTTCTTGTAGTGGCCTATCTCGCGGCACACACGCATTCGCTTGGCCAGCAAGTCCATCAGCTGGTTGTCGAGTTCGTCAATCTGCTTGCGCAACTGCTGTATGCCCTCGGTCGTGGTGTGCTCGTCACGAATCACGAGCAGCGAGAGAATGTAGTCGAGCACGTCGGGTGTGACCTGTTGCGAGGCATCGCTCCACGCCTTGTCAGGATCGCAATGGCTCTCCACAATCAGTCCGTCGAAGCCCAAGTCCATAGCCTGCTGGCATAGCGGGGCAATCAGTTCGCGACGACCACCGATATGACTGGGGTCGCTAATAATCGGCAGATCGGGAATCCTACGATGTAACTCGATGGGAATCTGCCACATAGGCTGATTCCGATAAATCTTTTTCTCATAAGAAGAGAAGCCTCGGTGTATGGCTCCCAACCGCTTGATGCCAGCCTGATTGATGCGTTCCAACGCACCTATCCATAACTCCAAATCGGGGTTCACGGGGTTCTTCACAAACACTGGCACGTCGACGCCCTTCAGCGAGTCGGCCAAGGCCTGCATGGCAAAGGGATTGGCCGAAGTGCGCGCCCCCACCCAGAGAATGTCGATGCCGTACTTCAGGGCCAGCTCCACATGCTCAGGGGTAGCCACCTCCGTGGCAACGAGCATCTTCGTTTCTTCCTTCACCTGCTTCATCCACACCAAGGCAGGTTCGCCATGCCCCTCAAAGCCACCAGGCTTGGTGCGCGGTTTCCACACACCGGCACGAAAGTTGTGGCAGCCCTTCATGGCCAGCTGTCGGGCGGTAGTCATCACTTGCTCTTCGCTTTCGGCCGAACAGGGGCCTGCAATCACGAAGGGACGTTCGTTGTCACTCGGTAAATTCAATGGTGCTAATTCCAGTTCCATAATTATATTGTCTTTTTGATTCTTTCCAACGCTTCTTGTATCTTCTCCTCCTTGGCACAAAGCGAAATACGTATATAACGTTCGCCGTTCGAGCCGAAGATGAAGCCAGGAGTGATGAAGACGCGAGCCTCATGGAGTACGCGCTCAGTCAGGTCTTCAACGTTCTTGACACTCTCTGGAATCTTGCCCCAGAGGAACATGCCCACCTGATTCTTGTCGTAGGCGCAACCCAGCACGTCCATGATTTGCTCGGCATACTGCCGACGACGGGCATAGACGTTGATGTTGAACTCGCGATGCCAGGCCTCGTCGTTCTTGTATGCCTCGGCAGCTGCCAGCTGAATGCCGCGGAACGTGCCGCTCTCAATGTTCGACTGCACCTTCAGAATCCACTGGATGAACTGCGCATTCGTGGCGCAAAGCCCCACGCGCCAGCCGGGCATGTTATGGCTCTTAGACATGGAGTTGAACTCTATGCAGCAGTCCTTGGCACCAGGCACCTGAAGAATTGACAGATGTTCCTCGCTCAGGATGAAGCTATAGGGATTGTCGTTCACCACTACTATATGATGCTCCTTGGCAAACTGCACCAGCCGTTCATAGGTCTCGCGGTGTGCCCGTCCGCCTGTGGGCATGTTAGGATAGTTGGTCCAAAGCAATTTACAATTGGACGATTTCCGATTCACGATTTCCTCCAGCTGGTCGAAGTCTGGCTGCCAGCCGTTATCCTCACGCAGGTCGTAGTTCACAATCTTCGCTCCCAGTATCTTCGACAGAGAGGTATAGGTGGGGTAGCCGGGATTGGGCACGAGCACTTCGTCGCCGGGATTGACGAAAGCCAGCGTCACGTGGAGGATGCCTTCCTTCGAGCCAATCAGTGGCAGCACCTCGGTCTTCGCATCGAGGTCTACGCCGTACCAGCGCTTGTAGAAGCTTGCCATCGCCTCGCGCAACTCCGGTGTGCCCTGTGTGGGCTGGTAGCCATGAGCGTTGGGCAGGTGAGCCACTTCGCACAGCTTTTCAATGGTTTGCTCCGACGGCGGCATGTCGGGACTGCCGATAGCCAGCGAGATAATGTCCTTGCCTTCGGCATTCAGCTGTGCCACCTCCTTCAGCTTGCGGCTGAAGTAGTATTCCTGTACTAAACTGAGACGGTCGGCAGGAACCCACCCCAACCCCTCCCCAAGGGAAGAACTCTGATTACTTTTGCTATTGATTGTTTCCATATTCTTTGTTTTACATATTTAAACACCCGTTCCTTTGAGAGGGCTTGGGTGGGCTTTTAGTTTGTCTGCCTCCCCTCTTTATATTCTCCCAAGATTTTCAGGTCCTTGGTCAGTGGGATGATGGCATCGATGGCCTGACGATAGCGCACGAGCGACTCAAACACCACGTCGACGTAGAACAGATATTCCCACTCGCGACCGATGATGGGCAGCGACTGAATCTTCGTCAGGTTGATCTTGTAGAACGAGAGGATGGCCAATACTGCCGAAAGGCTTCCCTCCTCGTGGGGCAGCGAGAAGACGATGCTCGACTTGTTGGTCTCGGTGATAGGGCGCAGCAGGTCGGCCTTCTGCGGAGCCGAGCAGACGAGGAAGCGGGTGAAGTTGTGCTTGTTGTCCTCGATGCCGTCTTCCAGCACCTTCAGTCCGTAGAGCCGTGCGGCATCAGCGTGGCAGATGGCCGCCCATCCCCTGTGCTTTCCCTCGGCAATCATGCGGGCCGAGCCGGCGGTATCCTCACCTTCGACGACGCGCAGCTCAGGATGGCCCTCCAGATAGCATCGCGTCTGCATCAGGGCCACGGGGTGAGAGTGAACCTCGGTAAGGGTCGTCCAGTCGTCCTCAGGCAGACAACAGATGCAGTGGGTGATGTGCAGCTTATGCTCACCGACCACCGTCGTACCGCTATCGCGTAGCAGCTCGTAGTTGTGGAGCAGGCTTCCGGCAATGGTGTTCTCGATGGCCGCCATGGCAATGACCGTAGGGTCCTGGCGAACGGCTTCGTAGACCTTTTCGAACGTGGTGCAACAGATAAGCTGAATCTGCTCTCCCTCGAAATACTGATGGGCGGCAATGTCGTGGAACGACCCTTCGATGCCCTGTATTGCTACTCTCTTCATAACGCTCCTTAGTTTAAAAAAATCCCCACTTTCACCTTTCAGTGAAGCGGGGCCGTATTCAATCTTCAATCTTCAATGTTCAATCTTACATACGTTCAACCGCTTCACAATTGCTTGTAAAGTAAAAGTAAAAGCCGTAATAAAACGCATTGTGATTCAACATCGTCCGTTTTCGTTTTTTGTTTGATTTCGGTGCAAAAGTAACACTTTTCCATGAATCACACAAATATTTTGCAACTTTTTTCGCCCTTTTGCTTACTTTTTCAATTATTATTATTACCTTTGCACCCAAAATAAACCAAACAGTAACGATTATGGACGATTATCCGGCGAATAGTTTTAGACATTAGGCTGGAGGATGGCAGGCAAGACCGCTAATCCTCTTGCCGCCACAAGTATGTGAAAAAAACGGATTAGCACAATGAAGACCTATTGGAACACAAACAACGGCATTGCCCAGCTTCAGAACTGGGAGCCCAATTGCTGGATTCAGGTGACATGCCCCACCGAAGAAGACCAGCGCGAACTGGAAGAGCGCTTCGGCATTCCCGACTATTTCATTACCGACATCAGCGATACCGACGAACGGGCCCGCTATGAATATGACGACGGCTGGATGCTCATCATCCTGCGCATACCCTACGTCAAAGAGATACGTTCGCGCACACCCTACACCACCGTGCCCCTCGGCATCATCCACAAGCGCGACGTGACCATCACCGTGTGCTACTACGAGACCAACATGATGATTGACTTCGTATCGTTCCAGCAGAAGCGCAGCGAAGGCTTTACCGATTATGTCGACATGATTTTCCGCCTCTTCCTGTCAAGTGCCGTGTGGTATCTGAAACGGCTGAAGCAAATCAACTCGCTCATCGACAAGGCCAAGCGGAACCTGGACAAGGACGTGAACAACGAGTCGCTCATAGGCCTTTCGCGGCTGCAAGACTCGCTCACCTATT
This sequence comes from uncultured Prevotella sp., assembly GCA_905235905.1. Lineage (GTDB taxonomy): Bacteria > Bacteroidota > Bacteroidia > Bacteroidales > Bacteroidaceae > Prevotella. The sequence goes on along the minus strand of CAJONO010000219.1, from coordinate 7,375 downwards.
TCAACACCTCCATCCGGGGCAACGAGACGCTGCTCTCGAAGCTGAAATTCAAGCTGCAGATTGACGAGCTTGACGCCGACCTGATAGAAGATGTGAACATTGAGATGACGCAGGCCCGCGAGACCGCCAGCATCTACAGCGACATCCTGGAGTCGACCATGGACACCTACTCAAGCATCATCAACAACAACATGAACACGGTGATGAAGACGCTGACCACCGTTTCTATTCTCATGATGTTTCCCACGCTTATCGCCTCCTATTTCGGCATGAACCTCATCAACGGCATGGAGAGCCATCCGCTGGGCTTCCCACTCGCACTGGCCATATCGCTCGGCGTCTCGGCCCTCGCCTGGTTCACACTCCACCGAAAAGGGCTGGTATGAACAGCAAAAGCGGAAACAACTGATTATCAGAACGTTACAAAACAACCTTGAATTACCCTGCAATTCAGCACGAATTGCAGGGTAATTCAGCATGAATTGCGGCATGGTTCAGCGCGAATTGCAACGTAATTCAGCTTGTAGAAATAAACCTCAAATCTCAAACCTCAAATCTTCACTGTCACCCCAGCCACAATCCAAATGCCGGGCTGCGGCACATTGCCGTAGTCTGTGTAATGGCGGTTATCAAGCAGGTTGTTGACTTTTGCATAGAGCGAATAGCGGGGTTGCTGCCACGTCATGCGGACATCGACAAGCGAAAAGGGCTTGTAGCTCCTTACCGTTGAGTCGAAGTCGGTAAACGTGCCCACACGGTCTTGCCAACGATAGCACAAGCCGATGTGTAGCGACCGAAAAAGCCTTAGGGCGGCGGTGACAACGAGCTTGTTTCTCAGATACTCCAGGGCGTATTGCGAGACGACATGCGGCGTCTGCTGCTTGTCTTGCCTCTGATGGCTGTAGGACACCTGGACGTTTTCCAGCGGAGAGCTGGGAAACAGCTGGCCGACATCGAGCCGAAGGCTGGACTCCAGCCCATAGGCATTGATCTTGGTGTGGTTCACGCTTTGCCAAACGGCATCGGCACCGGCTGTGGTGTCCATAATCCAGTCTATCATGTTCTTGCCGTGGTGATGGTAGAATGCCACTTTCGCCTCGACGGCGGGAGCGGCCAGTGCTCCGCCTATCTCTATGGCCTGCATCTCCTCGGGCTTGAGCAGGGGGTCGGCGGCATAGCCCTGCAGCTTATAGTACATCTCGGTGAACGACGGCAACCGTAGCGACGTGTTCCAGGAGGCAAAGAGGTAGACGTTGAACCCACCCCCAACCCCTCCCGATGGGAGGGGAGCTTGGTTACTCTTTCTACTTGAATCTGAGGTTGCAGAACTATTTAGACTCCCCTCCCCTCGGGAGGGACAGGGGGTGGGTGAGAGAGGTAAGGAGGTGGGTGAAAGGGGTGAACGATAAACGTTGAATCTGGCATCAACGCCAGGATAGACGCCCCATCCGCCTTTGCCCCATGAGCTCTTTGCTGCTATCAGCCCTGCCGAGAGGGTGAGCCTGGGCAACAGGATGTTATGCTCTATATGGGCAGAAACGTTCGTTCGGTTGATGCCCCGCGTATAGTCACGGTCGGTGCCGCCAATATGTACGGGCTGTGATAGCGGCTCGCCGAGATTGCTGCTGACGAGGTCTTCGTTCCTCAGTTCCGCTCCTATCGCCGTTCGTCCGAAAGTCCAGTCGAACCAGCTGTTCAGGCCGATGCCATATACGTTACACCTATTATAATTATAGGGCATCGCGTCGGGTTTGCCCCGATAGCCCTCATACCGGTCGCGGTGCTGTTGCCAGTAGACGGAGGGGCGAAGGCGCAGCGCCCCTTGCTTGGTCTCGGCCTGCAAGGCACTCATCAGCTTCGTGGTGTGCTCATACTGGTCGTCGGCTTGCCATCGGGGCGTGGCATAGAACGTGCTGCTTCCCCACCCTTTCGTGGCCAACCCGAAATGCCAGCTGGCACAGACTTGCTCGTCGTCGTACTTACCCTGGTAGAAACCCTTCATACCACGATAGTCGGTATTCAGCGAGCCAGCCTTCGAACGGCTATAGCCATCGCTGCGACTGTAGCTGCCACTTAGCGACTGAGAGAGATGGGAGGAGGACGCCAGCCTGGCCACCATACCGGCCTTTGCATAGCCGAAGGAGCCGCCTTCCAGCTCTGCGTCGGCTCCGTTCCTGGCATCGGGATGCGTCACAATGTTGATGGCTCCTACCAGCGACGACGTGCCGTAGGCTCGACCGGCAGGGCCTTCGAGCACCTCTATGCGCACTATTTCACTCAGCTGCACGGGGAGGTCGAGCACGTTGTGCCCTGTCTGCGGATCGCAGATATTGATTCCATTGAGCAGGACGATGATTTGCTCCTGAGTGCCGCCACGTATGGATATGTCGGTCTGTGAGCCCAGTGCTCCGCGCTGCCTCACATCGATACCCACGGCCATCTTGAGCAAATCGTTGACACTTTGCACTGGCGCCTGCGCAATGTCGTCACGCGTCAGTACAGTTACCATTCTCGCCGCCTGACTCTTCGTCAGCGGTGCGCGAGAGCCCGTGACGCCAACGTCACCGAGCCACACCTCTTTCGTCACCAGGTCCGAATCGACACGCCACGTCTCGTCGCTGATGCCTGCTGCCTTCGTAGATGAAAGCGTGGCAACACTCAGCACCGAGATAACGACCTCGCGACCCAGACAGGCAAAGAGGGAGTAGCCTTTCCGCTGAAACTGGCGGAACACTAATACTTCGCGCTTCTGAAAGTTTGGTTTGTACATGAATCTTACTTTGAGTTTTTGAACCCACCCCCAACCCCTCCCGAGGGGAGGGGAACTTGGTCACTTTTGCTACTTACGTCCGAGATAACAGAACTATCATCTCTCAACTCTCAACTCCTTCACTCTTCCTGATAGGCTTCCACGCCAATGGTTTCGCGACTGCCTATGGTAAGCTGACGCAGGTCGTAGTAGGATCCGTTATAGATATTGAAGTCCACATAGCCCTTGATGCCTGGCAGACGACCCACATCGGTGTGCTGCCAGAACTTCCAGGCACCGCGATATTCCACACTATCCACGTAGTAATGGGCTATCCAGTAGGGATACTGGTCGAACACCTTATCGGCCAGATACTGCATCTTAAACTTATAATAGGTGTAGATGATGGGCTTCACCTGGTAGTGCTCTTCAACAATGGTGAGCCACTGCAGCACACTGCGGCGGAACGCCTCGTCGGTCTGGCCCTTAGGCTTGTGCTCCACGTCGAGCACGGGCGGCAGGTCGCCATTCTGCAACTTTACGTTCCTAATGAAGAAACGGGCCTGGTCTTCGGCCTTGGAATGAACGCTATAGAAATGATAGGCACCACGGGTGAAACCATACTCAAGCGACTGTTCGAAATTTTCCTTGAACTTAGGGTCTACGCGGTCAGTGCCCTCGGTGGCCTTGATCATGACAAAACGCACGGGACAGTTGTCTATCATGCCCTGATTGCGCAGCACCTCCCAGTCTATCTCGCCCTGATAGTGGGATATGTCAATGCCGTGAATCTCATAGCCATCGGGATTGCTCACGTCGCCATAGAGGGCTCGCCACCGGAAGCCGTAGGGCGAGACGAAAAAGTAGTAGAAGAACCATACGTAGGCTGCCAACACCAAAGCCCCGCCAAGCCAATAGGCCCAGCGAGGCACGTGTTGTAGTATGCGTACCAACACGCCGGGCCGTTTATGCCTGACGGGACTGGTGTGACGCACACCTCGTTTATTCTTATGACTCCTTTTCTCTGCCAAAAAGGTCTGCTTCTTGTCTATTCAGTTATTTATGCCTGCTCCAGAGCCAACGTCTTCGTAGGCTGGTCGCAAACCTCGGTGGGTCCCCAGTACTGGATAGGACCAGGATAGACATAGGCCGTCTCGCGGGCCCAGCGGTCACGGTTCTTGGCAAACTCCTTGAAGGGAGCACCGTCGAGCTCGACGAGGGCCTTGCGGATGACAGGCTTCATCTCGCCGTTGCGCTTCTCCATGTTCATCATCATCGTGATGGGCACACCGCCTGCCTTCCACTCGGCAGCAGGAGCCGTTGTGTTCTTCACGATAGCCATGTAGCCGGTCTTGCCGGCGGCAATCAGCTGGGCAGCACTTGCACCGAGAGCGTAGCAGTAGTCAGCATCGAAGTTAGAAGGAGCTGCGCAGCGTCCCTCGTAGCCGAAGAAGTGGTGCTGCGTGGCAAACTTGCCTACGAACTCGCCCGACTTCTTCATCTTCTCAAGTTTCTGGGCAACCATTGTCGAGAGCAGTTTCTCGGTCTCGATGAGCGACACCTGAACGTTTCCGTGAGGATCGCGGTCGAGGGCCAGCTGGCGGGCAACGCCCACGGGAAGCGAGTTGAACACCTTCAGGTTCTCTTCCGTGAGATGGCTCTTGGCGAAGTCTACCTGCTCGTCGCGGCTGATCTCCTTTGCTTCGGGCATAGCCAGCACGTCGTTCAGCTGGGCAATGAGCTTCTTGATGGCGGGGATAAACTCGATGACACCCTCGGGGATGATGACGGTACCGAAGTTGTTGCCGTCGGCAGCACGGACGGCCACGGCCTTGGCAATATAGTCCACGATGTCGTCGAGGCTCTGGCCCTTGGCCTCCACCTCTTCAGAGACAAGACAGATATTGGGCTGCGTCTGCAGGGCGCACTCTAAGGCGATGTGCGAAGCCGAACGGCCCATCACCTTGATGAAGTGCCAGTACTTACGGGCTGAGTTACAGTCGCGTTCGATGTTGCCAATCAGCTCAGAATAGGTCTTGCAGGCGGTGTCGAAGCCGAACGAAGTCTCAATCTGCGAGTTCTTCAGGTCGCCGTCGATGGTCTTCGGGCATCCGATGACCTGTACGCCATACTTCTTGGCAGCATAGTATTCGGCCAGCACACAGGCGTTGGTGTTCGAGTCGTCGCCACCGATGATGACAATGGCTTTCAGGTTCAGCTGGCGGATAATCTCCAGACCCTTCTCAAACTGCTCCACCTTCTCCAACTTCGTGCGGCCAGAACCTATCATGTCGAAGCCGCCCGTGTTGCGATAGTCATCAACGAGTTCCTTCGTCAGCTCCATGTAGTTGTGGTCTACCAGACCGCCGGGACCCAGGATGAAGCCGTAGAGACGGTTCTCAGGGTTCAGCTTCTTCACCATGTCGAAGAGGCCGGTAATCACGTTGTGGCCGCCAGGGGCCTGACCGCCTGAGAGAATGATTCCCACGTTCATCGGCTCGTGCTTCTGTTCCTCACCGGGAACAAACTCTACGAGCGGCATGCCGTAGGTGTTGGGGAAGAGCTTCTTGATGTCTTCCTGATTATCGACACTCTGTGTAGGAGCACCCTCCTGCACCTTTACTGCTCCCTGCAGGCCGCGTGGCAGCTTAGGCTGATAGGCGGCTCTTGCTTTCTGCAATGCACTTTTTTCCATGTTCTGATTGTTATTTGCTTTAAATAAATAAAATAAGTTCAATTTTTCAACCGTTCTAACGGTTATTTCACCGCTTTACAGTAGTAGGTAACGCTTCCAAGCGTTACGCCTTTGTCACGCTGGGAAGCGTGACCTACTATTTGGGTGCAAAGATACTGAAAATAATTGGAACAGCCAAGACATTTCGCCAATACTTAACGTAATTTGAGCGCATCGCCCACACTGATGTGGTAATCGGCAGGCGACAGCTTGTTGAGCTTGTAGAGATTCTTCAGGCGAATGCCGTACTTCTGCGAGATATCGTACATAGAATCACCGGCCTTCACGTAGTACAGTCGGCCTTCCTCGCTCTTGGGGGCCTTGGTCTTTTTCTTTTTCAGCCAGACAATCTCACCCTCGCTGAGCACGTCGTCACGGTCGCGCTCATTATAGCGGGCAAGCTTCTTGTAGGACACATCGAACTCCTGGCCAATCATGCGGTAGGTATCGCCCCGACGGGCTATCGTGTAATAGTTGTCGTTATACATCTTGACAACGTGTGGAGGCCAGCTCACCGCACCCGCATTCTTGGTGTGGCGGGCCACATACTTGTCGTAGCCACGGGCCTTGTCGTAGTCATAGAGCTTGTAAAGCTGAATGATTTCTATCAGCTGCTGGGCATATCGCGGATTGGTGGCATAGCCGGCAGCCTTCAGGCCGCGAGCCCAGCCCTTATAGTCGGTAATTTTCAGCTTGAACAGCGACTTGTATCGGGAGCCGGTGGCCAGGAAGCGCGAATGGTCTTCAAACGAGTCGTAGGCCGACGGATAGGCCCTGAAGCACTCATTGCGACGGTCATCGTCGTGGTAGATGGTGCGCCCCGTCCAGTCATGACACTTGATGCCGAAATGGTTGTTCCCCTTCCGCGTCAGCTCGCTCTTTCCCGCACCCGACTCCAGCAGCCCTTGTGCCAAGGTGATACTGGCTGGCACCTTCCATTTTATCATCTGCTCAATGGCTATATCCTTATAGGCATTGATGTACTGCTGGTATTGCGAGTTCCAGCTAACCTGTGCATTTCCGCCCAATGAACAGCAAAAAAGAGTGAAAAGTAATAATTTTCGCATCATTTCATTTATTTTTGCCTGCAAAATTACTGATTTCTAATGATATTTTAGTATTTTTGCACCAGAAAATTCTACTTTTTATGGAAGAACTGATTCTTAAATCTAAAATTTCTGTCTGCCAGACAGCCGAACTGACCGACGAAGAACGCAAATTGGTGGAAATGGCCATCGATTCCACAAGTCATTCCTACGCCCCCTATTCACGCTTCCATGTCGGAGCGGCCATACTCCTTTCCAATGGCACGATGCTCCCCGGCTGCAACCAGGAGAATGCCGCCTTCCCTGCCGGTCTCTGCGCCGAGCGGTCGGCCATCTTCGCCGCCGGCGCACAGCATCCCAACACACCCGTCAAGATGATTGCCATTGCCGCCCGCGACACTTCCGGCGAGCTCACTCAGGAGCCAGTATCTCCCTGCGGCACCTGCCGCCAAGTGATGATCGAAACGGAAACACGCTATAACCAGCCACTGCACATCCTGCTCTACGGCACCAAGAAAATTTATCGCATAGAGGGCATCAAGACCCTCATGCCCCTCTCGTTCACGGAATTCTAACCGAACTTTGTATGTGTCACAGTGCAGGCATATTCGTAACCCACTGATAATCAGGAGTTACTGAATTACCTCGCAATTCAGCATCAATTAGCGCCTAATTCATGCTGAACCATCGCACAGTTCATGCTGAATTGCAACGTAATTTGGCTGTTCCCGTAATTCACTTGCAAGTTCTCCAGAAGCGAATCAAGAAATGGCCTGCTATCCTCACGGACGGCAGGCCTTCATAAAATCATTAGTTAAAACTATTACAAACAGCGGCACTCCGCTG
>CAJONO010000218.1 GCA_905235905.1 uncultured Prevotella sp. | reverse complement strand
GGACACCCCGTTTCTGAAACGTTGTCCATCGTCGCCTGAACGGGCGACAACGCATCATTTCCTTGCCCTGATACTCCTAAGGCAGACCCGTCAGATGTTTCCACGTCTTGCCAAGACGTGGAAACTTTACTCAACAATTTTCCGAACGGGAAGTGACCCTATAAATCATCCAGAACACTTTTGTTGGCATCATCTACGACCGATGTCTCAATAGAGGCGAGATAGATGTCGGTCGTTTGCTCGTTGTCATGCCCCAGGGCTTCGCTGATGACCGACTTGGGAATGCCCTTGCCGTGGGCTATGCTGGCCCAGGAATGGCGGGCTACATACATGGTGATGGGGTGTGGCAGTTGCAGGAGCGAGGAAAGGGTGTTCAGGTGTTTGGAAACCAGGCGCTGGCAACTCTGATACTGTCGACGCTCGTTGCCCGAAGCCTTGATGATGGGCAGCAAGAAACCTGCTGAAGGACACTTCATGCTTGAAATGGCTGTCTTGTAACGGTCGACTATCTCCTGCATGCAGGGTTCCCATCGGATAGACATCAGCTGTCCTGTTTTCTTCCTGCGATAAACCAGGTAGCCGGCACGGATGTCGCTCTGTCGCAGGTAGGCCATGTCGACGAAGGACATGCCGCGGGTATAGAAGCTGAACAGGAACAGGTCGCGCACCAGTGCCAAGGCAGGACGGGCAGAGAGGTCGGCCTTTTTCAACTTCCGTATGATTTCTATCTTCACTGCCCGCTTGATTGTCTTGTCGACACCTGTATAGACATGCCGGAAAGGATTGCGCTGTTCGGTGAGGCCAGCCTCTACTGCGCGGTTGTAAACGGCCCGGAGATTGCGAAGACAGGAGGACGAGCCGTTCTTGGTGAGTCCGTGCTGGCGGAGCCATGATTCATAACGCTCCATCAGCGTAGCATCGATGGCATCCAGTGGAAGGTCGATTTGGGCACGGAAGCGCATGAAACTGGCCAATGAGCACTTGTACTTGGCGGCAGTGCCGTCATGGCCTGACGCCATGAGCCGGACGATGGCCGACTGCATATAGTTCTGGAGGGTACACTCAGAGGACTGGCGGTAGAACTCTGCCACCACTTCATCGGCAGAAAGCGGGGCGGTGGCATCTGAGAGGTGGCGGATGATGCGCTGCAGGCGCAGCATGTCCCATTTCAAAGAGTCCCTGATGCCCATCAACGCCGAAAAGCGGGCGGGGTCGGCCTTATGGCTGAGAATGACAGTCTGCGCCCCGGCATCCCATTCGGATTCGTAGAGCCTGTAGCAGGTGTTTATCTGGCGGACTATACGCTTGTGAATGACTTGGTAGTAAAGACCACCTTCTTTGTTTGTGATCGTTGACGATCTGAACTTTACTTTCACTGATGTTATCATTGTTTCTTATTTTTAATTTTTGGCTGTTTCCTTTGTTAATTCCCAAATAATTTGTAACTTTGCACCACCATAAATATTATTATAACTATGTTTGAAGGACAACCAAAAGGACTTTATGCGTTGGCACTGGCCAACACAGGTGAACGATTCGGCTACTATACGATGCTGGCCGTCTTCGCCTTGTTTTTGAGAGCTAACTACGGTTTGGATGCCGGATGGGCAGGCGAAATCTACAGCGACTTCCTGATGCTCGTCTATTTCTTCCCCCTTATTGGCGGATGGATGGCCGACAAGTTCGGCTTTGGCAAGATGGTCACTTGGGGCATCATGATCATGTTTGCCGGCTACGTGCTGCTTTCCGTGCCCCTTGGCGGCGACACGTTTGCCCTTATCGTCATGCTGGCATCGTTGCTGTTCATTGGCTTCGGAACGGGTATGTTCAAGGGCAACCTGCAAGTGATGGTGGGCGACCTCTATAACGACCCGAAGTATGCCGACAAGCGCGACTCTGGCTTCTCCATCTTCTATATGGCCATCAACATCGGTGCCCTCTTTGCTCCTACCGTAGCCGTGAAAATCATGGAGTGGGCACAAGAGAGCCTGGGCGTCAGTGTCAATGACAGCTATCATTTCGCCTTTGCCGTAGCCTGTGCGTCGCTCATTCTCTCCATCGCCATCTACTATGTGTCGCGTCCCACTTTCCGCCATGTAGAGGGTGGAAAGAAGAAGGCTGGCGATGCAACCGTGGTCGACGATCTGACACCCGAGCAGACCAAGGAGCGACTCATAGCGCTGGGTCTTGTCTATGCCGTGGTCATCTTCTTCTGGATGGCATTCCACCAGAACGGTCTGTCGCTGACCTACTTTGCCGATGAGTTTACGGCACAGAGTGCCACCGGCATTCAGGGCATGGCCTTCAACGTGTGGAACCTGGTGGCAGTTATCTTCATTGTCTATGCAGGCTTCTCCCTGTATCAGAGCAAGAGCACGAAGACAAAGGGCATCTCGGCGGTAGTCATTCTGCTGGCCCTCTGCTTCCTCGCCTTCAGCTATTCCGTTCAGGAAGACATTATCAAGGTGAGTGCCCCCATCTTCCAGCAGTTCAATCCTTTCTATGTCGTAGCGCTGACGCCCGTCTCGCTGGCCCTGTTTGGCTGGCTGGCCAAGAAGGGCAAGGAGCCTTCGGCACCCCGTAAGATTGCATACGGCATGCTGGTGGCAGGCGTGGCCTTCTGCCTGATGGCTTTCTTCTCGTTTGGCCTGCCCCTGCCACAGACCGAGCCAGGCCCCGATGGCAGTCCTGTGGCTGTTCATGTGGCCGACGTGTCGCCCAACCTGCTTATCGGCACCTATCTCATTCTCACTTTTGCCGAGCTATTGCTCTCGCCAATGGGCATCTCGTTCGTGTCGAAGGTGGCACCTCCCAAGTATAAAGGTGCCTGCATGGGTGGCTGGTTTGTGTCGACTGCACTGGGCAACAAGCTGGTGAGTGTGAGCGCCTATCTGTGGGGTGGCCTGCCCTTGTGGCTTGTGTGGAGCGTGTTCATTGTGCTTTGCCTTCTTTCTGCTGCCTTCATGTTCTCTGTCATGAAGCGGTTGGAAAAGGTGTGCTGAGAGGCGAAAATAGCCACTCGTCAGGAACAAGGTTGAATTATGCTGCAATTTGTGCTGAATTGTGCTATAAAACAGCATGAATTGCAGCGTAATTCATGATGAATTGCAAGGTAATTTGGCATGTTCCCGAAAGGAGTGCCTTTAAGGACTATTCAAAAGGAAAACAATATGGGAAACTGGCTTGATATTATTGCCGTGGTTATCCTGGTCGTTGCCGGTATTTTTATTTACCGCAGTAAGGCAAACAAGGATTGACGGGCCAATAGGGATGTGGCTCGACCGTTGAGAAATTCGTGATTCGGGAATTGCGAATGGTAGCTTGCTATCTGACCGTCATGTGAAAACAGCCCTGCTTCACTTCGTATTTCACATAGCAGCGCTGTTGCATGCGCATGTCGCGCAGCACTTCCGAGAGCACCCATTTCAGCGTGTCGCTTGGAACCCTTCTGCGCTTCGGGCCGTCGGGCTCCTCGATTGTTTCGTAGCGATTATAGCAGACGTCGAAGGTGGTGCCGTAGAGATGGGCCGAGTTTTCCTCGGCATTGCCATTGAAGCGGCGCAGCTTCCTGACATCGGCCTGGGTGCGTAGTACGCTGGTAACTATGAGTCGGTGAAGGGGTACGCCTTTTATTTGCAGACTGTCGAAGAATGCCTTTCCGATGTCGTCCAGCAAGATGGCTGCGCGGGGCACAAGATAGGGGATGCTCTGCGTGAGAGGGTCGACATGGTAGTAGGGCGATGCACCGATATACACCAGCTCGCGCATGCGCTTCTCGGCTTCCTTGCGGTCGATTACGGGCGACACGCCCCATTTCTTTGCCGAGACTATCTGCACGTAGTTGCTGTCGGGAAAGGCATTGCTGTAACTGCCCACGCTGTAGATGCGGTGGGGCTTTCCTGTCAGAGTGTGGGCGACGGCGACAGGCTGCTTTGCTGCCACAACTTTCCCGGCTTCTTTTTCTGCAATGCCGGGAAAAGCACAACGCACCAATGCCAGCACGATGACACTGATGCCGAAATACTCAATATATCTGCTCTCCGTCTTGTTCTTGCTCATTGATAGGACTCCAAGTTACGCGTTATGGAACCTTGTTCTCACGGGGAAAGACCACGCAGGGCTTGAAAGTCTTTGCCTCTTCGAAGTCCATCTGGGCATAGGATATGATAATGACCGTATCGCCTACCTGCACCTTACGGGCAGCCGCACCGTTAAGACACACGCATCCGCTACCACGCTCACCTTTTATTATATAAGTGTCGAACCGCTCGCCATTGTTATTGTCGACAACTTGCACCTTTTCGCCTGCTATCATGTTGGCGGCATCCATCAGGTCTTCGTCGATGGTTATGCTGCCCATGTAGTTTAAATTGGCTTCAGTCACCTGAACACAATGCAGCTTGGACTTCAATACTTCAATCGTCATGATGAATTACAAATTACGATTAGCTGACTCGGTATTCAATAATCAACCTTCAGTATATTTAATATGGTCAATTAAACGTATAGGCGTTTTGCCGCAATAGACTGTTATACAGCCTACTACGTAGGGTGAGTCTTCCCATTCGGCAATATCCTGAAGCGTGTTTCCGTCGACGATAGAGAAGTATTCCACCTGCAGGCCGTCGACAGCATTTATATCGGCCACGACCTTATCGTGTGTCTCTTTCAGCGTGTGCTTTTTGGCATAGTCGATGCTCTCTTTCAGTGCCTTGTAGATGTGAGGGGCAATGGCTCGCTCGTCGGGCGAAAGGAGCGTGTTGCGACTACTGCGGGCAAGGCCGTCGCTGTCGCGCACGATAGGACACTCAACAATCTCTACGCCCAACTGCAACTGGCGCGTCATGGCCTTCACCACTGCAATCTGCTGCCAATCCTTCTCGCCGAAATAGGCCCGGTCGGGGCGGACAATATAGAACAGGCGGCTCACCACCTGGCACACACCATTGAAATGGCCGGGCCTGTGGGCACCCTCCATAACCGTAGATACTGGCGGATATTCGAACTGACGGCGGTCGGGCGTGGGATACATCTCCTCGACTTCAGGCGCAAAAACATAGTCGGCCTTACATGACTCCAGCAGACGGCAGTCGGCATCCAAGTCACGAGGATAGTTCTTCAGGTCGTTCTTGTCGTTAAACTGTGTGGGATTGACAAAAACCGACACTACGGTGACACCGTTATCCTGAACACTACGGCGCACCAACGAGGCATGACCCTCGTGCAGGGCACCCATCGTGGGCACCAATCCAATTTTCTTTCCCTGTTTGCGCTCATCGAACAAAGCGTTCTGCAGGTCTACGATAGTCTTAAATACTTTCATCTCTTGCAAGTGATATCTTCTAACGGGGTGCAAAATAACAACTTTTTTATCAAATATCGAAAAAAAACACTAAAAATAAGCCTATAAAATGTCACTTTTTCCTAAAATCGCACATTTTATTCGCTTTTATGCAAAAAAAAGCGTACCTTTGCAGTGGATAAAATCAAAGCGATGGAAAAAAAGAAGATTCTCTTCATTAATCAGGAGATTGCTCCTTACGTGCCAGACAGCGACATGTCGCTCATGGGGCGCGCACTTCCGCAGGCCATGCAGGAAAAGAACCACGAGATCAGGACGTTTATGCCTAAGTGGGGAATTATTAACGAGCGTCGCGGACAGTTGCACGAGGTGATACGCCTTTCAGGCATGAACCTCATTATCAACGATACCGACCATCCTCTCATTATCAAGGTGGCAAGTATTCCAACAGCACGCGTTCAAGTCTATTTCATTGACAATGACGACTACTTCACAAAGCGACAGATGGCTACCGACGAGAAAGGTGAAGACTATCCCGACAACGGAGAGCGGGCCATCTTCTTTGCCCGTGGTGTGCTTGAGACCGTGAAGAAGCTGCGGTGGATTCCTGACATCATACACTGTCAGGGATGGATGAGCGCCGTGGTGCCCTTCTACATCAAGACGGCCTACCACGACGAACCGTCGTTTACCAACACAAAGGTGGTCACCTCACTCTTTACAAAGAGCCTGAAGAAAGACCTGGGGCAGAACTTTAAGAAATGTCTCGAATTTCGTGATGCGAAAGCCGAGCTCCTCGCTCCCTACAAAGACAACTTCGACTTTGTGGAGTTAGGGAAGCTGGCCATCGACTATTCCGACGGCATCATCCAGACTGCCAAGGAGGTCAACCAAGAGCTCCTGAAGCATGTTGCCGACAAGAACGTGCCCATGCTGAAGCATTGTGATGACTTTGCCGATGCCTATGAGGCATTCTATGACCAGATATGCCCCGACGTCGAATGATTTCTCAATTATTAGGATAATAACCCTTCAGTAATGAACAAACTAAAGTATATGGCTGGAGTCGCTATTGCGGCAATGGCCATTTCTTCTTGCGACGAAGACACACTGTCGGTGGGCAACACACTCACGAGCGAAAACGACGTGCTCGATGTGAGCACTTCGACATTCATGGCTACGACCCGTACAATCGTAGCCGACTCGGTTCTTTCCCTCTCTACCAACTGCTATCTGGGAAAAGTCAAAGACCCGGAAACAGGGGCGGTGGTGGCCAGCGAGTTCTCGACACAGTTCCATCTGCTCGAAACAACCTATATCTCGCCCGACAGTAACATTGTGGGCCGCACGGTCGACAACAAGGCTGCTGCCGATTCATGTGAGTTCATTCTCTACCTCTCGTCGCCCTTCAAGCCCATCGACTCGCTTACGGCAATGAAAATTCGCGTACTTGAGATGGACAAGCCCGTAGAGTTTGGAAAGTTGTACTACAGTAATTTCGACCCTGTCAAGGAAAACCTGATACGCACCGATGGTATCAGGAAAAGCAAGATGTTCACCTATAAGAACCTCCAGTACAACGACAGCTTGCGGGGACTCTCTACCTATTCAGAGAACATTCGCATCACGCTTAACGAACCCTATACTGCCAAGGACGGACAAACCTATAACAACTATGGCACTTATGTCTTGCAGACCTATTATAACCATCCTGAATACTTCAGCAATTCCTACACTTTCTCACATCATGTGTGTCCGGGATTCTTCTTTGAGATTGCCGATGGCCTTGGTTTCTATTCCAAGGTATCGAACATAGGTCTGCGTGTGTTTTATGGCGTTACGAAGAATGACTCTTCCTATAATGCCGCATTGACACTGGCTGGCACCAAAGAGGTTCAGCAAACCAGCCGCATCACCAACGACCTCGATGCCATCAGTGCCTTGGCAAGCGAAACGGGGCATACCTATCTGAAATCGCCTGCCGGTCTTTTCACGGAAGTGACACTACCCGTCGACGAAATCAAGGGAAATAACACCAACGACTCCCTGCTGGCTGCAAAAATCACGTTCCAGCGATTGAACAACAAGTCGCAGGACAGCCGTCTGCTCGGTATTCCTGCCAGTTTGCTCATGGTGCAAAAGGACAGCCTGAATGCCTTCTTCGAGAAGATGAAGGTAACCGATAGCAAGACCTCCTATCTCAGCAGTTATAGCAGCACTTACAACACCTACTCATTCTCGAACATTTCGAGCCTTATTACCGAGATGTGGAACGCCAAGAAGCGTGGGGGAGAGAACTGGACGGCACGGCATCCTGACTGGAACAAAGTGGTGCTGGTACCTGTGAGCTACACATCGTCGACGAGCAGTACTACGCCTTCACGTGTAGAGCACGACATGTCGCTTACCAGCACACGCCTTGTGGGTGGTACTACGCCTATCGAGATCAGTGTGGTCTACGCAAAATTCCATTAGAGCATGGCCGACGGATTCCTTGAGAAACATCAGCGGGAATATGAAGCCCGCAAGGCCGAATATCTGCGGAAACGGAAGCACCTGCCTCCAGTGAAGACAAAATTAGAGCGCCCGGACGACGAGGCGCTCTAATTTCATTGGAAGAGGGTGGGGAAGAGGCAGGTGTTCAGATGCCAAACGGGTTCATCATGGAATAGGCTCGCTTCATCTGCTGCTCAACACCTTCTGCCGAATAGTCGCCCGAAACATCGGCCATCTGTTGCGGGTTCAGCTCAAGCACTTTCTTCATGTCTTCCTCGGCATGCCGTTTGTCGTTGTGGTCGTAATACAGCTTTCCTCGTTCGGCGTATGCCTCAACATGAAACGGGTTTAGCTCCGTCACTTTATTATATATAAGGATGGCTTGATCGTCATTGCCTTGTGCATGGGCTATATGGGCAGCAAGCATGAGCACATCTTCTTGGTCTCCCACATGTTCAGCGAGCCACTGGGCATCTTCTTCGGCCCCTTTCACATCGCCCATCTTGAGTAGCGTCTGTGAGCGCAAAAGACGAGCGTCAGCATGGTTGCCGTCAATGGCAATGGCTTTCGACAACCGGGCTATGCAGTTCACCATATCGCCCTGTCCGAGAGCCGCCTGGGCATAGAGATAGTAGGCGGTAGGCTGTTCGCTCTCGATGGCAATGCAACGCTCGCAGGCATCTGTCATCAGCACATAGTCTTCATTCATGTAGGCCACATGAGCCATTGTCAGCAGCACATCGGTATTCGTGGGTTCTGCCCTTGCCATTACGTCGAGTTCTTTCAAAGCATCATCCAAACGGTCAAGGCGAACATAGGTACGCGACAGATAATCGTGTGTTTCCAAGTCGTCCTTCATTTTCAATGCTTCTTCAAAACAGCGCAGGGCATAGTCGAACTGCCCGCTCTTCATGGCTTTCACACCATCGTATTTCATCAGGTCGAATCGCTTTGCCTCGTTCGACGTCTGTTCTTCCTCGGGCGTTTCTTCCGCTCCGCCAAACAATGCTTTCCAAAAACTCATAGTCGGTTTGCTTCTTATGAAATGACTAATCAATAGGCATGGTCATTCGCTATTTCCTCCTTGTCGAGCTTCTTTGCATCGATCTTTCGCCAACAATAGACGATGTAGGCGAGCACAAAAGGCACAAGGAACGACACGTAGAACATGGTGCGCAGCGTGAATTCGCTCGAACAGGAGTTGGCCAGCGTGAGCGACGACTGCAGGTCGGCTGTCGATGGGTAGTAGGCCGTATTGTTCCATGCTGAGCAGAGCAACAAGGCAAGCACAGTAAGCACCGTACCGATGCCGGCGGGCCAGATGCCTCTATACATTGAACATTGAACATTGAACATTGGATGTTTTCCGCTGAATATTTCCGTGGCAATACCCCACAACACGAGCACCACACCTATTAATAATAATATAAGGAGGTACCACATCTCGAGCAGGTTGTTCAGATACTTGTAGGGCTCCATGTAGATGGTGCCGTCGTCAGCTACGGCATAGCCGTCCTTCAGCAACAGGTGGACAAGATAGGCCACGAAGAGGATGAGGAAGGGCACGGCTGCCCCGATGAGGCGCACACTGCTCCGAGAGCGGATGTCCTCGTCGTTGACGTTGTTCATTACGTAGAGGATGCCCAGCACACGGGCCAGGAACACCACGGCAAAGCCGAAGACGAGTACCCAGGGATTAAGCAGCGCGTCGAGTCCGTGGGAAGCATTTGCCCAGTGGCTGATGACGGGAGTGGCAGCGAAGTCGTCAATCAGATTACCCTTCTCTACCACGAAGTTCGAACCCTCATAGAACGTGGCGACGGCACCGCCCAAAAGCAGCGGACCGACGATGCCGTTGAGCGTGAGGAAGAACTGGAACACCTTCGGGCCGAGAAAGTTGCCCATCTTGTTCTGGAACTCGTAGCTCACGGCCTGTAGTACGAAGGTGAAGAGGATAATCATCCACAGCCAGTAGGCTCCGCCGAAGCTGGTGGAGTAGAACAGGGGGAAGGAGGCGAAGAACGCGCCGCCGAAGGTGACGAGCGTAGTGAACGTGAACTCCCACTTACGGCCTGTAGAGTTATAGACAAGCCTGCGGCCTTCTTCCGTATAGCCTAACGAGCCGGCTACAGAATTGGCTCCCTGCACAAAAAGCAGGAACACTAATATTGCACCAAGGAGTGATACGATGAAACACCAGTAGTGCTGTAAGAATACGTATGTCATAGTAATTTACGATTTACGATTTGCAATTTACGATTTTGAAGCCTCGGGGCCTTTCTTTATCTGCTTCAGCAGGATGCTGATTTCCACGGCCAGCATCGTTGTGAAGAGAATGAGGAACAGGAAGAATGTAATCATCACGCTCGATGATTGCAGGTCGCTGACGGCAGCCCATGTGGGCAGCATGTCCTGAATGGTCCAGGGCTGACGACCGAACTCGGCCACAAGCCAACCGCTTTCTGATGCGATATAAGCCAGTGGTACCAAGGCAATGGCTGCCCAGTAGTGCCAGGCAGGCAGACGGGTAACGTCGCAGGAGTCGGCCTCGGTCTCTGGGATGATGAAGAGGGCAGCTAAGAGTCTTCGGGTGATGACCGATAGCAGGGGAACCTTGAACAGCATCAGCAGCATGACGGCGAAGTAGAGAATGAACAGGCAGCCCAAGCCTACCATGATGCGGAACGACCAGAAGTTTACAGGGATAAAAGGCACCACCTCGCTCTTGTCGCGAATGTAGCCATAGCCGAAGTAAGGCATGTTTTCCAAGACAACGTTGCGGAGCGAGTCAATCTGTGCCGTATAGTCCTCTACGGGAACCGGCATCATCACGTCGCCTACCAGCATCTGACGGTCTTTCCCCGCGTTCTCCTTCTGTAGCTTCGACAGCGTCCGGTATTCCTTCAGGGCGGTAATGGCCTTCTGTCCGCACACCATCTTCTCTTCTACCGAAGGCACAACCTTGCCGTCGGGCGTGGTGTAGCCGTTGAGAATATCGTTGATGCCAGGCACGTAGCCGTGGATGTCGTTGGTGGCCATGAACGAGAGGGCGTAGGGCATATCTATCTTCAATGGAGCCTCCTGCAGATTCTCATAGTCAGGCTGGCACAGCGGGTTCACCCAAGCTACGGCTGTCAGCCCCTGATCGGTGCCACCGTTGTAGAGGGCCTCCATAGCGGCCAGCTTCATCGGCTGCACCTCGCCCACGCTCTGTGCGCTCTTATGACCGGTCATCGCTGCGCCCAACGAGGCAATGAGACCCACGATGGCAGCAATCTTCATGCTTTCCGTAGCCAGCTTCTGCTCGCGTTTCTTCAGCAGGTACCAGCTGGAAACGGCTACGACAAAGACGGCACCGATAATCCATGCGGAAATGACTGTGTGGAAGAACTTGTCGACAGCAAATGGCGACAGGGCCACATCGAGGAATGACACCATTTCGTTGCGCATTGTGTCAGGGTTGAACTCGCATCCCACAGGATATTGCATCCAGGCGTTGGCTACCAGAATCCACCAGGCCGAGATGGTAGCACCAAGGCCAGTGAGCCAAGTCGATGCTAAATGGAAACCTGGTGACACCTTCTTCCAGCCGAAGTACATCACGGCCACGAAGGTCGACTCCATAAAGAAAGCCAAGATGCCTTCTACGGCTAATGGGGCACCAAAGATGTCGCCGACAAACCAAGAGTAGTTCGACCAGTTGGTGCCGAATTCAAACTCGAGGATGATGCCCGTGGCAACGCCCATGGCGAAGTTCACGCCGAACAGCTTCTGCCAGAACTTCGCCACGTCTTTCCAGAACTGTTTCTTTGTGCGATAATAGCACGTCTCAGCAATGCCCATGATAACGGCCAGGCCCAGCGTCAGCGGAACAAAGAGCCAGTGATAGATGGCCGTTAGGGCAAATTGTGCGCGTGACCAGTCGATGGTTCCAGCGTCGATACTTAATAGAATGTTTTGCATATTGAAAAGATTTGAGATTTATTTTGATTAGAGATGTTATTTCCGTCTTTACCCTATGGCTGCCGCCCCACCAGCTCCGAGGCCACGAACTCGTCCTCCTGCCCCTCATCGGCATGCTGGCCTATATAGTCGGGGAAGAAGAACAGTTTCAGAACAACGAAGATTATGAAGAGCTTAATGAGTATAATCGCCCATAACGTCTTTCCCAGTGTCATGCTACGGAATCCGTCATAGTAGAAATAAAAAGCCTTTCGAAGGAAATGTTCCTTGCTCATAGATTATAGGTTTGCTTAATAACCGCAAAGATATGTATAATTTTTCAATTGACCAAATCTTTGTGAAAATAATTGACATTTCGTTGATTAAAAAACTTGAGGTTATGCATTATTTCAAAAAAATTGTGTATCTTTGCACCCAACAAATGACGCAATCATTACATTTACTAAGACAAATTTTACGCAAGACATGAAGAAGTTATTATTATTTTGTACACTATGGTCACTGTGTTTGAGCATTGGTGCACAGCGGAAAACAGATCTTTTGGATCGTGGTCTGGTGGCAGTTCCATCGGGCACAGGCTCATTCGTGAGTTGGCGCATCTTTGGCGAGGAGTATTACGACACTGAGTATATTCTCTATCGCGATGGCCAGAAGATTGCCGGGCCGCTCAGCGTGTCGAACTTCACCGACACAAGCGGCAAGGCAGGGGCCAAGTACCAGGTGGCCGCCGTGGTGCGTGGCAAAGAACAGGAAAAGTGTCCTGAGGTGACAAGGCTTAATCAGCAGTACGTTCAGTTTGCCGTGAAAGACCTGTACTCACGCCGAGGCACCAAAATCACCAGCGACTATAACATCAACGACATTGCTTTGGCCGATGTCGATGGCGACGGTGTGTCGGAGTTTATTATGAAGCGCAACTATGGGCCAGACGGCTCGTCGGTGGCCAACGACTCTGCCTATAACTGCTTGGAGTGCTACACGCTGAAAGGTGAGCGTCTCTGGTGGATAGACTTAGGGCCGAATATGGTCAGCGGACCCGATGAGCAGTACGATGCCGTGGGTTACGACTGGGATGGTGACGGACGTGCCGAGGTGTTGCTTCGTGGTGCCGACAATATGATTATCCATCATGCCGACGGCACGACAACCGAGATTGGCAACATGAAAGTGAACACCCGCAACACGGTGCTGCAGACGGCCAACATGACCTATACGAACACAGGAGCGGAATATCTGCTCTATTTGGAGGGAGCGACAGGCAAGCCATACCCCATTGGCAGCAACAATGCGCTGTGGATGACCTATCCGTTGCCGCGTGGCAATGCCGACGACTGGGGCGACGGCTATGGTCACCGCTCTACCAAGCACTATTTCGGCGCTCCGTTCCTCGATGGGCGCAATCCTTTCATCTTCCTGGGCCGTGGCTGCTATACGAAGCATCACATGAAAGCCTTCTCGGTAGACCCTCAGACCCACAAGCTGACGCTCTACTGGGAATGGTCGAACAACGATGGGTGGAGTAGCCCTTGGTATGGCAACGGCTATCATAACTTTGGCATTGCCGACGTAGACTGGGATGGCCGCGATGAGATTTGCTTCGGTTCGATGGTGATCGACGACAATGGCAAAGGTCTTTCTACAACGGGTTTGGGACATGGCGATGCGCAGCATTGCAGCGACTTCGACCCCTATCGCCACGG
>CAJONO010000217.1 GCA_905235905.1 uncultured Prevotella sp. | reverse complement strand
GGACGCTTGTGGCTGAATCTACTATACAGAAAAAATCCGTTTCATCCGTTAAATCCGTGGTTCTATTTTACTTGCGAAAGTTGAATATCTTACAGTCCCTCGACCTCGGCAATCATCCTGTCGATGACGTCCTTCATTTGCGGCACTTCTTCCTGCACGGTGCGGAACACGACGTCGGTGTCTACCTCGAAATAATGGTGGGCTATCTTGTCGCGCATACGCATCACGCCGCTCCAGTAGACTTCGGGAAAGCGGGGCAGTAGCTGGCCGTGCGTCTGCTTGTCGAGTCCCTTCACGGCCTCGCCCAGCGCAATCAGATTCATACAGATGGCATCGAGGTGCATCATGCCGCCTGGCGAGGTGAGCAGTTCGTTAGGGTCGCTGACCTCGCGGCGCGCTCCAGAAGCTCCTCGAAAGCGGGATAGACGAGCAGCGGCGTGAGGTCAACCTTGCGGCGCTCGCCCGTGCTGAACGTACAGAGCAAAGTTTAGTCGCCCAGGTACTCTACATCTGTAACCGTCAGTAACATAATCTGTCCTCCTTATTTTATCTTGGTTATATTGTTCTGTGGGTGCAAAGATACAACAATTTCTTCAAACTCCATCCGTTTCAGTCGGAAAAATAAGAAAATGAGAAAATCGGCCATTCTTGCGTCCCGTTGATAGCAAGCTATAGCGCCCGCCCTGTGGTTTCTCTAAATAGGTTCTGCAAGAAATTGTGTGGGTAGCAACATAGTAGGTCACGCTTCCAAGCGTGACAAAGATGATGAAAAAGAGGGGAAAACAAAATTATGACGGAGTGTCTTGGAAATAATATCCGACACTCCGTCATATTCAACATTTTCATGATTCTTCAGGGTTGCATAGAGCTGTTATGCAGCTGAAAGAGAGCCACCCCTGCTTCATTTATTGGTCTCATTTTCTTCCTGCATATCAATGAACTGGTTGTCCTTGTCGTAGAACTCATATTGCAGGAAAGCCATTTTCTGGCTGGGCATGATGTGCACCCCAAGACCATACTTCAGCTGCCAGCGGCGCTTCATTGAGAAGACGCCCTGATTAATAAAGGCAGCGACATAAGGATGGACGTGCAGGGTGAAGCGCTTAACGCCTATCTTATTGACAAGGCGGTCAATTTTGCTCTCTAACTGGTCGGTAAACAAGATGCTCGACTTTATCTTTCCTGTGCCATGACAGGTGGGACAGCTTTCCTCTACTGCCACATCCATAGCCGGACGCACACGCTGACGGGTTATCTGCATGAGTCCGAACTTGCTGAGTGGCAGAATGTTGTGGCGGGCACGGTCTTTCTTCATATTCTCGCACATGCGCTCATAGAGCAGCTGACGGTCTTCGGCCAGATTCATGTCGATAAAGTCGACGACGATGATTCCGCCCATGTCCCTCAGTCGCAGCTGGCGTGCCAGTTCGTCGGCAGCACCAAGGTTGGTCTCAAGTGCATTCGCTTCTTGTCCGTTTTCTTTCTTAATACGCGTACCGCTGTTCACGTCTACCACATGCATGGCCTCGGTGTGCTCAATAATGAGATAGGCTCCCCGCTTGTAGTTGACGGTTCGTCCGAACCCTGACTTGATTTGCTTGGTAACGTTGAAATTGTCGAAAATGGGTACGCTACCAGTGTATTGCTTTACAATCTCGGCTTTCTCTGGTGCTATGAGCGAAACATAGTCACGCACCTGATTGAAAATGTCGGCATCGTTGACATGGATGCCATCGTAGGTGGGGTTGAACAAATCACGAATAAGAGCCACGCTGCGGCTTTGTTCCTCAAAGACCAGCTCAGGAGTCTTCGTGGTCTTCTGCACTTTTGCGATGGTGTCGTCCCACCGTTTCAGTAGCATCTTGAGTTCCTGGTCGAGCTCAGCCGCCTTTTTCCCCTCAGCCACAGTGCGCACTATCACCCCAAAGTTCTTGGGTTTCATGCTCTGCACCAGCTGTTTCAGCCGGCTACGCTCTTCTCCACGCTTTATCTTTGAAGAAACCGATACTTTATCGCCGAAGGGTATGAGCACCATGAATCGCCCGGCAAAACTGAGGTCGCAGGTAACCCTGGGACCCTTTGTGTTGATGGGTTCCTTGACTACCTGCACGAGAATTTCCTGTCCTACTTTCAGCTCGTTCTGTATGGAACCTTCCTTGGGCAGGTCGGGCTGGTGGGTGGCTTTCTGTATGGGATAGAGTTTCTTGCGGTCGCTTGTTACCTGTTTCAGGTATTTTTCGTAAGAGCTGAATTGAAGGCCCAGATCAAGATAATGGAGGAAGGCATCGCGTTCGGAGCCAACATCGACGAAGCAGGCGTTAAGTCCCGGCATGAGCTTGCGGACTTTTCCGTAATAGATGTTGCCCACGGCATAGTTGGCCGAGCGCGGTTCGCACTGGTATTCCACCAGTTGCTTGTCTTCGAGCAGGGCGATGGCTATCTCCTTGGGCTGAACATCAATAATGATTTCGCTTGTCATTTCTTTTCTAAAAATCTGGAATACATTCGTGTTACCAAAAAGGGTGTACCAAGGTAATCGCTATCTTGGCACACTCCCTTCATTTCTTGTTTTTTTACAGGCCTAAGGCGTTTTTACTTGCTCTTATGTCTGTTCTTGCGCAAGCGCTTCTTACGCTTGTGGGTAGCCATTTTGTGGCCTTTCTTCTTTTTTCCGTTTGGCATAGTTCTTTACTTTTATTTATAATTAATTTTTTGAATGAAACATGGTCTACTCTGCAGTTTCCATGCGCTCAACAAAGCTCTTGGCGGGCTTGAATGCCGGTAGGTCGTGGGCATCAATGACCAAAGTAGTATTCTTTGATATGTTACGTGCTGTCTTCTTGGCACGGTGCTTGACGATGAAACTGCCAAAACCACGCAGATAGACATTTTCTTTATTGTTCGCAAGGCTGTTACGGATTTCCTCCATAAAGCTCTCAATAACTACTCCAACCTCTTTCTTGCCAATCCCCGTCTGATTGGCTATAAGATTAACCATTTCTGCTTTTGTCATGTCTTTTTTCTTCGATAAAATATATGATTTCTTCGTTTTGGAGTGCAAAGATACTGTTTTTCAGTCAGATACGAAAATTTTCTGCTTATTTTTTTTGAAAAATAACACTCTTCGACATTTATTCCCCTCCAAAATAGTCGGTTAGTTCCTCTTTTACACTCCCGTTCTCGTTGGCGAGATCCTTGATGATAACACCTTTTTCCAACAAGACGATGCGTGTCGAGACATCGATTGTGTGCTGCAGATTATGGGAGCTGACAAGAATGGTGGCTCCCGTTTGCTGGTGATACTCTCTGAGCTGATGCTTCAAGACATTCTGGCTCGTGGGGTCGAGGAAGTTGAAAGGCTCGTCGAGGATAACAAGAGCCGGCCTGCGGATTAAGGCTGATATGATTCCCACTTTCTGCTTGTTGCCCGCCGAGAGGTTCCGAATCAGTTTTTTCTGTCCTAAAATTTCGCCACCATCCAATCGTTCGAAAGCCTGCAAACGCTGGTCGACTTCCTTTTGCGACAAGCCGCTGATTTTTCCCAGGAAGGAAAAATACTCTTCGGGGGAAAGATAGTCAATGAGAAAGCCATCGTCGATATAGGCTCCCGTATTCTGCTTCCAGTCTTCCGACACGGCAGGATTAACCCCATTGAGCATCACCGTGCCTTCATCGGGCCTCAGCAGGTCGAGCATCATGCGGAAAAGGGTTGTCTTTCCTGCGCCATTGTTTCCGACAAGCCCTAACACATCACCGTCGTTCACGGTGAACGACGGGATGTTGCAGGCTGTTGTCTCACCAAAACACTTCTTGAGATTAGCGATGCTAATCATAGCTCACAATTATCTATTACTTGTTTTCTAATTATTCAATCACACAAGTCCCTTACCGTGACAGTTTTTAAACTTCTTGCCACTGCCACAGGGGCAAGGGTCGTTTCGGCCAGGCAGTTTGTCTCTGACAATCGGGGTGCGCGTCTGCTGTGTACGGGTGTCGTGGCCGGCCGCCGCCTGCTGGTTCTCGTCGACGAGTTGTTCTGCCGACGGCTGGCTGCCGGCCTTGCTCTCCCTGTATTGCCGACGGTCGGTGTGCTGTTCGGGAGCTGCTTCCTGAATGCCCTCCTGCACCTGCTGCGGAATAGCAGCATGGGTAAGAATAGACACAGTGCGATTATTCATCGTGTTGACCATCGAATCGAACAGCTTCACGCTCTCCAGCTTGAAGATGAGCAACGGGTCTTTCTGCTCGTAGCTGGCGTTCTGCACAGAGTGGCGCAGCTCGTCGAGTTCGCGCAGGTTCTCCTTCCACGCATCGTCGATGATGTGGAGAAGCATTTGTTTCTCAAACTCCTTGATGACCGACTTGCATTCCGTTTCGTAGGCCTCCTGCAGGTTACAAGCAATATTGTACATGTGGCGACCATCGGTAATAGGCACCAGAATACGCTCGTACATCTGTCCCTGCATCTCATAGACCTGCTTGATGACAGGCATGGCTACCTCCTGAATGCGCTCCATACGGCGGTTAAAGTTGCCAAGAGCTACCTGGAAAGCATTCTCGGCCAATTCTTCGCGCTTCGACATGTTCTGGAACTCCTGTTCGCCAAAAGGCACTTCCATACCAAAGAGGCGAATGAACTCTTCCTTGCAGCCTTCATAGTCGTTTGTCTCAATGATGCTGGCCACCCTGTCCCAGATGACATTGGCAATATCCATGCCTATGCGCTCACCCATCAGAGCGTGGCGACGCTTCTCGTAGACCACCTTGCGCTGCTTGTTCATCACGTCGTCGTATTCCAGCAAGCGCTTACGCACACCAAAATGATTCTCCTCAACTTTCTTCTGTGCGCGCTCGATGCTCTTCGATATCATGGGATGCTCAATCATTTCGCCCTCCTTGAAGCCCAGACGATCCATGACGCTGGCAATTCTTTCCGAAGCGAAAAGGCGCATCAGCTTGTCTTCGAGCGAAACGTAGAACACCGATGAGCCGGGATCGCCCTGACGACCGGAACGACCACGCAACTGGCGGTCTACGCGGCGGCTCTCATGCCGCTCCGTGCCAATGATGGCCAAACCGCTGGCGGCTCTCACTTCAGGCGACAGTTTGATGTCGGTACCACGGCCAGCCATGTTGGTGGCGATGGTCACTGCACCCTTGCCATTGCTGTCCTGCTGACCAGCCAAGGCTACGATGTCGGCCTCTTTCTGGTGCAGTTTTGCATTCAGCACCTGATGTGGAATGCCTTCACGCTTGCCTGTCTCGGGGTTTACATACATATCGAGCATGCGGGAAAGCAGCTCACTAATTTCAACCGACGTCGTACCAATCAGAGTGGGGCGACCACTATTGCGCATCTTCACCACTTCCTCGATAACAGCCTTGTACTTCTCACGCTGCGTCTTATAGACACGGTCGTCCATATCATTGCGGATGACGGGCTTGTTAGTCGGAATCTCGACCACGTCGAGCTTATAGATGTCCCAGAACTCGCCAGCCTCGGTCGATGCCGTACCCGTCATACCGGCCAGCTTATGATACATACGGAAGTAGTTCTGCAGGGTGATGGTGGCAAAGGTCTGCGTGGCGGCCTCAACCTTTACGTGCTCCTTGGCCTCCACGGCCTGGTGCAAGCCGTCGCTCCACCGTCGGCCTTCCATAATGCGGCCCGTCTGCTCGTCGACAATCTTCACTTCGCCGTCGATGACCACGTATTCATCGTTGATATTAAACATGGTGTAGGCTTTGAGCAGCTGCTGCAGGGTGTGAACTCGCTCACTCTGTACGGCATAGTGATTCATCAGCTCGTCCTTCTTGTTGACACGCTCTTCGTCGCTGAGCCCCATTTCGCCTTCGAGTACCGACAGCTGGGCAGCAATGTCGGGCAGCACAAACAGCTCGGCATCTTTCACCTGATCGGCCAGCCACCCCGTACCCTTATCGGTCAGGTCGCAGGAGTTCAGTTTCTCGTCGACCACGAAATAGAGAGGTTCCACACATTCAGGCATGCGACGGTTGTTGTTCTCCATGTAGGTTTCCTCAGTCTTCAGCATGCCAGCCTTGATGCCTTCCTCGGAGAGATACTTAATGAGTGGCTTGTTCTTAGGCAGAGCCTTATGGGAACGATAGAGCGAAAGGAAGCCCTCCTCAAGCAACTGTTCGGCCTCTTTCTTGTGCTTGCCTTCGGCCATCATTTTCTGCCCTTCGCCTATCTTCTGCTTGGCATCGGCCAAGAATTGTGTGGCCAGCTGGCGCTGAACACCCACAAGCTTCTCTACAAGCGGCTGGTATTCCTCGAACATCTGCACGTCGCCCTTAGGCACAGGGCCACTAATAATAAGAGGTGTACGGGCATCGTCGATTAACACAGAGTCAACCTCGTCGACGATGGCATAGTTATGAGAGCGCTGCACGAGGTCAGCAGGCGAGATGGCCATGTTGTCGCGCAGATAGTCGAAGCCAAACTCATTATTCGTACCAAAGGTAATGTCGGCCTGGTAGGCACGACGGCGAGCTTCGGAATTGGGCTGATGCTTGTCTATGCAGTCGACAGAGAGTCCGTGGAACATGTAGAGCGGCCCCATCCATTCCGAGTCACGCTTGGCCAGATAGTCATTGACCGTTACTACATGGACGCCATTGCCCGTCAAGGCATTGAGGAACACAGGCAAGGTGGCAACCAGTGTCTTACCTTCACCCGTGGCCATCTCGGCAATCTTGCCCTGATGGAGCACCGTTCCGCCGAAAAGCTGCACGTCGTAGTGAATCATCTCCCACTTCAGGTCGTTGCCTCCTGCCGTCCAGTGATTGTGATAGATGGCCTTGTCGCCATCGATGGTGATGAAGTCCTTGCGCGGATCGCCGGCCAACTCACGGTCGAAATCATTGGCGGTGACGATGGTTTCTTCGTTCTCGGCAAAACGGCGGGCAGTGTCTTTGACGATGGCAAATACCTCGGGCATTACTTCGTCAAGAGCTTTCTCATAGACTTCGAGCGCGTCTTTCTCTATCTTGTCAATTTTCTCGAAAATGGGCGCACGTTCGTCGAGCGGTGTCTGCTCGATAGTGGCCTTCAGCTTCTCTATTTCTTCTTTCTCGGCCTTTGCCGAATCCTGCACCTTGCGGCGTATCTGAGCCGAACGCTCACGCAGCTCGTCATTACTCAGCTGCTGAATGGCAGGATAAGCTGCCTTTACTTTCTTAACGAAAGGCTGAATGAGTTTCATATCGCGCGACGACTTGTCGCCGAACAATTTCTTTAAAAGACTATTGAAATCCATTGTTATTTATTGTTAATCTTGTCCTTGTATGTTTGAAATTGGGTGCAAAGTTACTGTTTTTTTTGCTGATAACAGCATAAATTGCACAATATTTAATGATTACGCCCTAAAAGAGTGGCTCTGCCGAGCAAGCATTCGGTGCCCTGATACGTATGGCACGAGCCACAGTCGGAGCGATGCGGTCGGTTGTGACAGGCTGACTGATATGCTCAGGACGCGTGGCTGCTCCGTAGATAATTATGGGGAAAGGGATAAAGGACGCACGTGAAATCTGCTGTTCCTGCGTGTCTTCGTTCAGAAGTTTCCATCCCGGGGCGGTCTCAATAACCAAATCGCCGCAACGTTCAGGATTGAAACCATTGCGAATTCTCTGTAGATTCTCATTATTAGTGGTAAGCAGTTGCAATGAGGTATAGACATTTTTCACGCCTGACATTAAGGCCAAGAACTCCTGTGCCCTATTGGTTGCCTCGGCAATGCTTATCTTCTTGGTCTCAAGGAGCTTGTGATCCAGAAACAACTGGTTCCGAAAGGAGGTATCCACATATTTCCCCTGTCCCCAAATGGCTCCGTAATACAAATTCAACAGATTAGCCGTCCGGCTCATATAAAACGTGCCTGACGGAATGCGATAGGTCTCATAGTCGGCCATCTCTTCATCGCGATAGCCTGTGCTGGTAACCACAAAGAGCACATTCTCCTTGCCCAGCTTGACCTCAATCTCGTCAATAAGACGCGCCAGTGCATTATCCAAACGCACATACGTGTCTTGCAGTTCCATCTGACACTCTGTCAGCGTACGATGGTCGTAATTACCTGCATAATAGGTCAGGCAGAGCAAGTCGGTCACTCGGTCATTGCCCATACCTGTGCTGAGCATGCATTGCAATGCCATGTTGGTCACATCGTCATTGACAAGTCCGCTCGTCTTGTACTCAGCAAAACGTCGTTGCCCCTTGAAATCATGGCGGAAAGGCTTCTGCATGCCTGTCTGCATGAAATAGCTGAAGTTGCCCACCAGTTCGTCGATAGGCTCCCACACCACCTTGTCAATCGTTTTAGCAGGAGCATTCAATCCGTTAAAAGCCTTCAGCCAATGAGGAGCAACTGAAGAATAGTAGGTCGTGGAACACCATTGTCCTTGTACATCGTCAATCCATACGGCACCATTGGCAGCATGGCCAACCGACAAAATGGCGGCATCGCGAAAAGGAGCAACGCCAAAGACCACGGCCTTTCCCACAGTTGCCACTTTCAGCTCGTCGCCCAATGTAGAGGTTCCCAGGTTGACAGCCGAGGAAGCGACGTTGGTATTGATGCCTGGAAACTTACTGTCGTCGACACACCACACCGGACGTAGCGTCTCACGGTTGAGCCAACGTTCACCTACTATATTATTATAATAAGGTGTGGTACCCGTGCTGATGGCAGCCAAGGCCGAAGCACGGTCGATAGGAGCAAACGGATAGGACGCATTCGCATAAACCACCCCTTCAGACAACAGACGGCTGAAGCCCTTATCACCATATAGCGGGGCAAAGGCCTCCAAATAGTCGCCGCGAAGCTGGTCGATGGCGATATTGACAACTAAACGCGGGGTCGACTTCGACTGACGGTCCTCGCCCTGCGACTCTATGCTGAATCCCAGCACCGCCAACAATGTTATGTAGATATATCTGTTTGTCATGACTCGTTTCTGCGATGAATCCAATGGCGTAACAGCAAACTTAGTGCCAAAACATTTACCCCATAGGCATAGTCTTGCACAAGACTGCATACAAGGAACAGGCAAACCTGTATGAGCAGCAAAGTCCAGTAACGCGTCTGCCTATCGCGGCGCAACACGGAGCGGATAAAGAATAAATGCAAAGGGTTGAACAGTAACAACTGTAAATTGGTACTCGTTGTGGGATGCTGAGAGAAAAACATGACTAAGATTATGCAGCCTACCAAGCCCAACAGCGACATAAGCAAAGCATCGAACCAAACCAGACATCTGCCTTTCCTGTATTCCCAAAAGACAACCAACAAAGAGACCAAGGCAAGAAGGAGCGAGCACTCCAATGGTGTGAGTGGAAATTCTTTCTTTACTTTCTGTACGCCAGCAGCAATGACAATCCTCTCACTCTTTACCAACGGTCTGCTTTTTCCGTTATGCTCAATGTTAGCATGGGCAAAGTCGTACATCAGGTTTTCGGGCAGGAACTCCTGCTCACGCTGAGTGGCCTTCAAATCGGCTTTCATGCCTAATAGCAAGTCGTTGCCCATTGTTGCCCAAGGGCGATGGGCAGACTTGGCGTGTATCATCTGCCGGAAACTGGGCATATAGTCAGGGCGTTCGGCATAGGCAACACGACCGTCAATGTTCTGCTCAATAATATTCCGAGGCCGTGTGCTGCAATTGTCGTATAAAAAATTATAGCGATAGACGCGGTTCTCAGGCAACAGGTTTTCGGCAAGAGCCATTGCCACCTTTAGCTTTTCCTCGACCGTGAGATTCAGCACTTGTTCGGTGACCTCACTGCCCCATTGTCGGTAATACTCACAAAATGCGCCGAAAGGAAAGACACCCAATTCATAGTCGGTGAGACCGAAGACAAATCGGAAAACGAAATGAGGAGCCTTGAAATTGAAAACACCCCAGTTGAAGGCCAAGTCCTGCCCAGTCTGCAAATCGTGGTAACGCAGGGCACTATGGCCATACAGGCTATATACTTCCTCGTGTGGCGAACAGGTAACGAGACTTATTTCGACACTATCCATGTGGGCAACATTACGCTGTTGCGCCTTGCCCCCGATTGCCATAGAAAGCAGAACAAGAGAAAGAAAAAATGTCCTAAAAATGTTTTCTAATTGTTTCACGATGCAAAATTAAGCTATATTTTCCACTTTCAGTGCGTTTAGTTCGTTTTTTTTTAATAATTTTGCAAGCTGATACAAAAATTGTAATCATGAAGAAGATAATTACATGCAACTGCATGGCTTTTCTACTTGCTTTGGGCGCACAAGCTCAAAGCGGTACAAACTCACCCTACAGTCAGTACGGAATAGGTCTGCTGTCGGATGCCTCCCAGGGGTTCAGCAGAGGAATGAACGGTGCTGGCATAGGCCTACGGAAAGGCAATATTGCCAACACGCTGAATCCTGCATCCTATTCAGCCGTCGACTCACTGACCATGATATTCGACATGGGCGTGTCGGGACAGATAACCAATTTCAAGGAAGGGGCCACAAGCATCAATGCCCGCAACACCAACTTCGAATATGCCGTGGGGTCTTTCCGGCTGTTTCCCAAAGTAGGAATGTCTTTCGGCATCTTGCCTTTCTCGAACGTTGGCTACAAATACCAAAGTTCATCCTATCTTGATAGTGCCAACGGTACGATAACCAAAACCTATAATGGTTCTGGAGGTTATCGGCAGGCATTCATTGGAGCCGGCTGGCTCTTGGGGCGACACCTCTCAATCGGAGCAAACGTGAGCTATTTGTGGGGAACGACGGAGCGCACGATACAAACCAGCAGTACTACCTCTATCAATTCACTGAAAAAGGACTATAAGGCAACGGTGTCAAGCTATAAGGTTGACCTTGGTATGCAATGGCAACAAAGGCTTAATGCAAAAAACACGCTTACTCTGGGTGCCACTTTGGGACTTGGTCACAAGCTGGGAGCCACCCCAACATGCGAAATTATTAATATAAACGCAGCCGACACAACCACGTTCCAGGTAGAGAATGGCCTGGCGCTCCCTGTGAGCTACGGGGTTGGCTTAGCATTGAGCCACGACTCAAAACTGATAATAGATGCCGACTTCACGCTACAGAAATGGGGAAAGATAGACTTTCCTGCTGAAAGTGCAGGAACCAACGGCGACTACGCCTTGCGCAGTGGTCTGCTAAAGGATCGCTATCAAGTGAAAATTGGCGTTGACTACGTGCCCAACGAAACGGATGTGCGCAAGTTCCTGAATCGTATTCACTATCGCTGTGGCATTGGTTACGCTACACCTTATTATTATATAAACGGAAAAGAAGGGCCGAAAGAGCTGAGTGCCAGTGCCGGCTTCGGCATACCCCTGCAAAATGTCTATAATAACCGTTCGGTGCTCAATATCAGTGCTCAATGGACTCGCACGGCTGCTACAGGAATGATTAAGGAGAACACTTTCCGCATTAATATCGGACTCACCTTCAACGAGCGGTGGTTTGCCAAGTGGAAAATTGAGTAAGGACAGAGAGGAAGCGCAATTAAACAAAGGGGACAAAAGGTGAAGAACAGAACTGTGAAGAGCGATAATGGGATGCCGTCACCAACAGGCAAAGGCAAACGGATGCCTATCTTGCCTCCATCCTTTTCGTCCTTCTACTTTTTCTCTCTTTTTTTCTCCTGTTCGCTTATACTTTCGTTTTTCTCTTGCAGCGAAGCACATGAGCACACGGCATCTGCCATACTACCGGAAGACTCCGTCTCTATGATGACCTCATACGGAGTTAACACACTCATCAGCGACTCAGGTGTCATCAAATACCGTATCGTCACTGAGAGATGGGACGTGAACACCATCCGCAAACCTTCACGCTGGGAATTCATGAAAGGCATCTTCTTTGAACAGTTCGACGAGCAGTTCCACGTACAAGGCTATATCCAAGCCGACACTGCATGGTACTTTGATCAGCAACGGCTATGGAAGCTGAGAGGACGGGTGGTGGTAAGAAACACCAACGGTCTCGTCTACCGGGGTGAGGAACTCTACTGGGATGGCATTCAGCATGAGTTCTATTCCAATGTGTTCTCACGTCTCGTCACTCCTGAACGTACCATACAAGGAACCTGCTTTCGCAGCGACGAGAACATGAATCACTATACAGTAACCAATTCGAAAGGCTCGTTCGTCACCGAGGACATGGAAAAGGACGAATCACAGCAAACGGGCGAAGCTGCTGCCACCGACAGCCTAACACCTGCCAAACGACCCATGTCGAAGAAACATGCCTCTTCTGGCAAACACTAAGTAAACAAAAAAACAAGAAACTATCATATAACAGATGTCATCTCTCATTTTCGGACTTTTGGTCTCAATGATATTCTCAGCCTTCTTCTCAGGCATGGAGATTGCCTTCGTGTCGAGCAATCGCTTGCTCGTAGAGATGGATCGCGAGAAAAACGGTCCTGCACAACGTGCCATTGCCCTTTTCTATCAGCATCCGAACAATTTCGTGTCAACCATGCTCGTGGGCAACAACATCTCGCTTGTCATCTATGGCATTCTGTTCGCACAAATTTTCGATGCCACTCTTTTCAGTTCCTTTAGCGATGGCATGCGGGTCACAGCCGACACGCTCCTTTCCACACTCGTAGTGCTCTTCACCGGTGAGTTCCTTCCCAAGACTATCTTCAAAAGCAACCCTAACACGATGCTCACCATCTTTGCCATTCCGGCATTCGTGTGCTACGTCGTGCTCTACCCCATCTCGCGCTTTGCCACACTCCTCTCGAAAGGACTGCTGCGCATGGTCGGGGTAAAAATTGAGAAAGAGGCAGGCGACAAGGAATTTACCAAGGTAGACTTGGACTATTTGGTGCAATCGAGCATAGACAATGCCAAGAACGACGACGAGATAGAAGAGGAAGTGCGCATCTTCCAGAACGCCTTGGAATTCAGCGATACGAAAGTTCGCGACTGTATGGTGCCACGCACTGAGATAGAAGCCGTGGAAGACACTTGCGACATAGAACAGCTAAAGCAGAAATTCATTGAGAGCGGCCACTCGAAGATTGTTGTCTACCACGAAGACATTGACCACATCATCGGCTATATCCATTCGTCGGAAATGTTCCGCGCACCAAAAGACTGGCGAAAGAGCCTACGCACAATGACATTTGTACCCGAAACAATGGCAGCCAGCAAGATGATGCAAACGCTGTTGTCGCAAAAGAAGTCGCTCGGCGTGGTAGTCGATGAGTTTGGCGGCACCAGCGGCCTCATCGCCCTGGAAGATATAGTTGAAGAGATATTCGGCGATATTGAGGACGAGCACGATTCTTCGAAATATGTTGCCAAGAGACTTGACGACGGAGAGTATCTGCTGTCAGCACGACTTGAGATTGAAAAGGTGAACGAACTTTTTGCCCTCGAACTGCCTGAGAGTGACGAATACATGACAATCGGAGGCCTCATTCTGCACGAATACCAAAGTTTCCCCAAACTGAACGAAATCGTAAGATTTGGACAATTTGAGTTCAAAATTATCAAGAATACTGCCACGAAAATTGAGCTTGTAAGGCTAAAAGTCAACGACTGAGCAGTGATTGTACCCTGTCCGCGTCCATGTTTAGGATGCTGGCAATCTCTTCAGCCGACAACCCTTTCTTGTGCAATGTTACGATAGAAATGCGTAGCTGCTCCTTCTGCTCGTTAAGCTGCTCCTTCTGCTCGTTAAGTAGTGCTTTCTGTTCGTCAATTTCCACTCTTTGTTCTGCCAGTTTACGGTCACGCATAAGAATCTCGGTGTCGCGTTTCTCAATGATAGAGAAGTATTCGTCCTCTACGTTCATGTCCTGACGTACCTGTGGTTCGCTGGCAGCGGCTAACAGACGGTGAATGATGTGATGCATGTCGGGGTCGCCCGTGTAAAGGGCTTCGTCTATGCGCAGAGTGTGTTGGTTGTTGTCATCCTTGTGTGTCTGGTCGAAAATGCTGAGAATACGATCTAACCGCGTGTTCACTTGTCCGCGTAGCAGTGGAATCTGCACGATGACGCTGTCGTGTGTCAAGCTCGACAGGAAGGGGTCTGGCAGTCCTTGCGTCACTACTTCTCCGTCGCGGTTGCGTATCTCCTTATTTATATAAATCACCGGCTCCGTGAGTTTGCCCACACGGTGGCCCAGCAGGTAGACGGCCACCATCGGTAGTCCATAGCCATCCTTACTCATGTTTGCCGCATTCTGGTATTGTACGCCTATGTATTGCCTGAAGCGCAGCGTCTCTGTTTCCAGCCAAGTCTTTTGTAGTTCTATCAGTACGACGTGTGTGCTGCCGTCATTTTCGCGCACGGTAGCAGCAAAGTCGATGCGGAATATCGACAACGTGTCGCGCTGGCCGTTGGGGTACTCATGGGGGCGCACTTCTATGTCGGTGATGTTCATTTGGAGCAGGGCCGACAGGATGGTGCGTGCGATGCGCTCATCGGCCATCAGGTATTTGAATACTACGTCGTAGATGGGGTTGGCAATGTAAATCATACGTCTTTTTAACTTTGTTGTGGGTGCAAAAATAAGAAAAAAACGTTGAATAGCCAAACTTTTCTGCCCTTTTTCGTTTGCATAATCATACATTTTGGGGCTTCACGCAAGCACGTTTGAAATTCATGCTGAATTCCGATGCAATCAAGTTTAAATTATCGTGCAATTCAACATGAATTGAAACACAATTTAGACCGAATTGCAACATACTGTAAATCAACGATTTAACAAAACTGTCAAAGTGAATATATATTCATGACTAATAGTTCCTTAAAGGGTGGAAGACATCGGTACATTTTCAGCGTCACCCATGAATTACTAAGGCAAAAATGACGAAAAGCTTTGTTTTCGCTTCCTGTCTTTTGCAGGAAGTATTTGGCTGTGGAGTCGAATTTATCCAAGCTACATAACTGACGAGTGGATTCAAAACTGCCAAAAAGTATGGGATACTTATCAGACAATTTTGAAGGCCATTAATCGTCCCAAGTTATTTTTTCACCATCACTCAATCGTCAAAAAAAAGGAAAATGTGGTGTGAAAGACGAGTAAAATGTCATTTTTTCATAAAAAAGTGCAGTTGTTTCATATAAATTTAGTAATTTTGTCGGCTGAATTTGAAAAATAAAAAAATTAAAACAATAAAAACAATAAAAAAACAATGGCAGCAATTGGAAAAATCAGAAGCTGGGGACCGGCACTCGTAGCAGTGATTGGTCTCGCCCTTTTTGCCTTCATTGCTGAAGAGCTGTTCCGTTCGTGCGAAGCCACGAACAACGAGCAGCGCCAGCAGGTAGGCCAGGTATTAGGTGAAAAAATCTCCGTTCAGGAGTTTCAGGAACTCATCAACGAGTATCAGGAAGTGTTGAAGCTTCAAGGACGCGACAACCTGACAGAGGAAGAACAAAACCGCATGAAAGACCAAGTGTGGAACACATTTGTTCAGAACAAAATCATTGAGAAGGAGGCAAACAAGCTGGGCCTTACCGTTACCGATGAAGAACTGCAGAACATTCTGGTCGAGGGAACCAATCCCATGCTTTTGAACACTCCTTTCGTCGACGAACAAACGCGCAAGTTCAACGTACAGTCGCTCAGACAGTTCCTTGACAACTACAAGACGGCACGGGCACAGGGTGGCCAATACCTTGACCAGATGCAGTCTATCTACATGTACTGGCAATGGGTAGAGAAGTCTCTGCGCCAGCAGACATTGGCCATGAAGTACCAGTCGCTGATTCAAGGAAGCCTCCTGTCCAACCCCATCTCAGCAAAGGCCGCATTCGACAACCAGAATACAGAAAGCAGCATCTTGCTGGCATCCATGCCCTACTCAGGCGTGAACGACAACGATGTGAAGATTGAAGATGCCGACCTCAAAGCTAAGTATAACGAGAAAAAGGAGATGTTCAAGCAGCAGGTAGAAACCCGCGACATCAAATATGTGGCCTACCAGGTGTTGCCTTCCGAGCAGGACCGTGCTGAGCTCATGCAGACCATGACCGAAGCCGCCCAGAGTCTCACAGAGGGCACATCGCCCGCCGAAGTGGTTCGCAAGGCACAGTCGCAGGTGGCCTATCAGGGACTCCCCGTCACCCGTGCCGCACTGCCTACCGACATTGCCCGCCGCCTTGACTCCATGAGTGTTGGCCAGACATCAGCACCCTTCGAGACGAAAAGCGACAATACGCTCAATGTCGTGAAGCTGATTGCCAAGACACAGATGCCCGACTCCATCGAATACAGCGTTATCCAGGTGGGTGGCGTGAGCATCGATGCTGCCCGCAAGACTGCCGACAGCATTATGACAGCCCTGAAAGCAGGAAGCGTGTTTGACTCTATTGCCAGCAAGTTAGGACAGGAGAATGCAAAGACATGGCTTGTCTCTTCACAGTACCAGAATTCTCCCGTTATCGATGCTGACAGCAAGACTATCATCAACACCATCAACGGTCTGGCCAAGAACGAAACGAAGAACATTGAGCTGTCGGGGGGCAACCTGATTGTCAAGGTGACAGACCGCCGGGCAATGGTCGACAAGTATGATGTGGCCATTGTCAAGCACACCATCGATTTCTCACAGCAGACATACTCTGACGCTTATAACAATTTCAGCAAGTACGTGAGCGAGAACAAGAAGCTCGAAGACCTGGAAAAGAATGCTGCAGAGTTCGGCTTCCAGGTTATGGAGCGCAACGACCTGGCAAGCTACGAGCATGGCGTGGCTGGCATCCGTGCCACCCGCGAGGCCTTGAAATGGATATTCGAGGCCAAGCCCGGCAATATCTCGCCCCTCTATGAATGCGGAAACAACGACCGTCTGCTGGTGGTGGCTCTCACGAAAGTTCATCCTGAAGGCTACCGCGACTGGGAAAGCGTGAAGGACGAGCTCACACAGGAAGTTCAGCGCGAAAAGAAGTTTGAGAAGCTCGCTGAACAACTCAACGGCGTGAAGAGCATCGACGAGGCCAAGAGCAAGGGCGCACGTATTGACACCATTTCTCAGATTACATTCTCCGCACCCGTCTACGTGCAGGCTACAGGAGCCAGCGAACCTGCTTTGAGCGGTGCCGTTTCAGCAACTGGCAAGGGTGAGTTCAGCAAGAACGTGGTGAAAGGCAATGGTGGTGCATACTGCTTCCAGGTTCTGGATCAGACACAGCGCCAAAATGCAAATTTCAACGCCAAGAGCGAGGAAAGCCGTCTGCAGCAGCAGGCCATGCAAGCCGCAAGCCGCTTCATGCAGGAACTTTACCAGAAGGCAAAAGTGGTTGACAACCGCTATCAGCTGCTCTTCTAAACAAATGCCAATACCCTTACAAAGGATTACAATCATACATCAATAGCCGCTATTTTCGCTTAACAAATCGGGGCATCCATTGAAAAAATTCGATGGATGCCCCGATTATTATTACCTTTGCAGCGTCCAAGTAGTAGGTCACGCTTCCCAGCGTGACTTCTACGGCGGATGTCGCGTTTCCCAGCGTGACAACAGCGTAACGCTTGGAAGCGTTGCCTGCTACTGTAAAACGGTGAAAAACTGGTAGTTACATAGTAAGATTTTCGATTGGACAGATTACAAACAATAAAGATTACGCGAATATGAAGAAGACAATGATTTTTTCAATGTTTGTTGCATCCCTTGCAGTAATGACAAGCTGCACGGCGGAAGACCCGTTTGAAGGATACAGCAACAACGGATGGAGCAACAACGGCAACGCAGCAGGCGGCAATGGCAGCGCAACCACGACGGGCGAACTAACCACGTTTGACATTGCAATAGACAAGACTACGGCAGAACCGACAGAGGTGGCAACGGAGTATTTCCCTGACGAGGAAGACATACTCGCAAACAACGATTTCACGACGGAAGTCGCTATCGACTTGGCAAACCCTGTGGCAAAGACAGGAAACGGCGTGGAGGTGACGGTCGACGCCGGTCACATAACAGCCAATCACGGCTCTACAAAAAATGTGTGCTATGTGCTGAGTGGAACCACCGACAATGGCTCGCTGACGGTTGTGGGCAGCAAGAAGTATGCGGTGAAGCTCAACGGAGCCAATATCACCAATCCCGACTCTGCGGCACTGAGTCTGCTAAGCAGCAAGCGGGCCTACGTCATATTGGCCGACGGCACTACCAACACACTGACCGACGGCACCGGCGGCAGTCACAAAGCAGCCCTCTACTGCAAGGGCAAACTGCTCTTCAATGGCAGCGGCTCGCTTAGCGTTACCGGCAACACGGGCAACGGTATCCACTCGGCCGACTACATCGTGCTAAACAAGGGCAACAACATCTACGTGAAATCGAACGCCAATCACGGCATCAAGGCCAACGACGGCGTATTCATAAACGGCGGCATTATCAACATCGAAGTATCGGCAGCGGCAGCCAAGGGCATCAACTGCGAGAGTAACATCATCGTGAATGGCGGACGTACCACCGTACTAACTACGGGCAATGGCACCTATGACAGCGACGACAACGAGGCGAAAGGTGCTGCAGGCATCAAGGCCGACTCGACGCTGACGGTGAACGGCGGCGAACTGTGGCTGAAGAGCACCGGCTCGGGAGGCAAGGGAATCAATGTAGACATGGAGGCCTGCATCAATGGCGGCAACGTTTATATTATAACAACAGGCGGACAGTACAAGAGCAACAACAAAACCTCGTCGCCAAAGGGCATCAAGACCGACGGCAACATCACTGTAGGCGGTGGAAGAATCTGGGTGCGCACCAGCGGCACCAACGGTGAAGGCATCGAGACGAAGAAAGAGCTCAGCATCACTGGCGGGGAAGTGGCATCCTACGCCTACGACGATGCCGTCAATTCGAAGAGCACGATGACCATCAGCGGCGGCTATATCTATGCCCACGGCCAGCATAACGACGGCATCGACTCCAACGGCAACTGCTACATAAAGGGCGGTGTAATCTATGCCGTCTGCTCTGGCTCGCCCGAAGTGGCCATCGATGCCAATACCGAGGAAGGCTACAAGCTCTACGTCACTGGCGGCACCATCGTAGCCGTGGGCGGTCTGGAGAACGGTTCGCAACTCACGCAGTCATGCTATCAGGCATCGTCGTGGAACGCCAACACATGGTATGCACTGACCGTAGGCACAAACGTGTTCTCGTTCCAAAGCCCATCGAGCGGCGGCTCTGGCATCGTGGTGTCCGGCAGTTCGCAGCCCACGCTCCAGTCGGGCGTCAGTGTCAGTGGCGGAACCTCCTACTTCGGCGGCATCGGCATTGCCGACGGCACTGCCAGCGGTGGCTCTACCGTCTCGCTCTCAAGCTATACCGGCGGCACCAGTATGGGCGGCAATCAGAGAGGCGGCAATTTTAACGGATGGCATTGATACAATAATAATCTCTTTCACGCGTTATTGATATGAAGAGAGCATATTGGATGAAACAATCTCGACAGGAGAATATTACATACTTGGTAGTGTGGGGCCTGCTCTTTGCAGCCCCGCTGCTAAGTCTTTATGTGCGTACCATGAGCGACTCGAATGCCGTGTTCAACTGGACCGAGATACTCCTCGTGTGGCGCAAGTTCTCGGTCTATCTGTTGCTGTTTCTCGTCCATAATTTTCTCTTGGCTCCGTTGCTGATACACGGCCACAAGCGCATGGCCTACTTTTCTGTCGTGGCCGTAGTGCTGGCCGCATTCACCTTTTACCAATGCAACAGTCGCCCTTTCGACAAGAGGAATCACTCTCTGCCCGACAGGCCTATGGAGCTGTCTGACGGGCACCAACCGCCACACTTCGACGATTCGCAGCCCATGACATTTGAAGACGAACGCCCGACGATGCCCGACGAAATGCCACCACGGGCAGACAAGCGCCCACCCCACAAGCTTCATCGCGACGGTCCGCCTCCTATCGTTGGCGAGCGCGACCTACTTGCCGTCATGGTGCTCATCCTCATGTTTGGTGCAAACCTCGGCATCAAGGGCTATTACCGTAGCCGTAGCGACCGAAAGCGACTGGCAGAGCTCGAACGGCAAAACCTGGAGCAGCAACTGGAGTACCTGCGCTACCAGATTAATCCGCACTTCTTCATGAACACACTCAACAACATCCATGCCCTTGTAGACATAGATCCCGAAAAGGCACAGAAGACGATTGTTGAACTGTCGAAGATGATGCGCTTCGTGCTCTACGAGGGCAACAAGCAAAGCGTACCGATCTCCCGGGAATTCGACTTTATCCGCCACTATATATCGCTCATGCAACTGCGCTATACGGAGAAAGTGACCATTACAGTCGACCTGCCCCAAGAACTGCCCGACCGCCAGATACCGCCACTGATACTCATCACCTTCATCGAGAATGCCTTCAAGCACGGCGTAAGCTATCAGCACACGTCGTTCATTGAGGTGAAGGCAGAAGTACTTGCCCACGAGCTGCACTTCACCTGCCGAAACTCGAAGACCGAAGAACCAAGCCCTGCGCCCAATTCGCACATAGCAGAGCAGGAAGGCGGCGTGGGACTTGCCAATGTGCGCAAACGACTCGACCTGCTCTATGAACAAAACTACACACTCAGCATCAGCGACAATGCCGGCGTGTACACTGTCGAACTAAACATTCCATTCCTATGATTCGTTGTCTCGCCATCGACGACGAGCCGCTCGCACTGCAACAGCTCGTCACTTATATCAGTAAGGTGCCTTACCTCGAACTCGCTGCCAAGTGCAAAAGTGCCTTGGAAGCACGGTCGTTTCTGGAACACGACATGGTAGATGCCATCTTTTGCGACATTAACATGCCCGACCTGAACGGCATGGACTTTGTGAAGTCGCTGGCCACGCCGCCACTTGTCGTCTTCACCACCGCCTATTCGGAATATGCCGTCGAGGGCTTCCGCGTCAATGCCGTCGACTATCTGCTCAAGCCCTTCGGCCTCCAAGAGTTCCAGCGCTCGGCACAGCGGCTGAAAGAGCGCCTTGCCCCCAACACGCCTGAACAGACATCAGCGGCCCCTGCCGAACAAAAAGGCGAGAGCGAGGCAGACATCATCTTCCTGAAGACCGACTACCGCATTGTGAAGGTGAGCATTCACGACATACGCTACGTCGAGGCCATGAGCGAATACCTGAAGGTATGGATAGAGGGCGAGGCAAAGCCCATCATCACCCTGCTCTCAATGAAGAAAATAGAAGAGAGGCTGCCAGACAACTTCATGCGCATACACCGCTCATACATCGTCAACCTCACCAAGATTCAAGAGGTAAACAAGAACCGCGTCATTATGGATGCCAACACCTATCTTCCCATCGGCGACCTCTACAAGGAGGCGTTCCAAGCCTATATAAACACCAAGTTTTTAGGCAAGTAATCGTTACAAAAGTCACACAGTCTTATTACAAAGCCTTTGTAATGCCATTACAAGTACTATGTAATAGCGTTACAAGTACTCTGTAACAACGTTACAAGCACTTTGTAATGACGTTACAAGCACTTTGTAATGAGACCCTCTTACTAAAATTGACTTGTTAATGCCTATTTGGCGATGCGACGGTTAACGACCGTGACAACCGACTGCGCCAAATTAATGAAGGCAAGGCCGGTTGCTGTGTCGCTGCTGAGAGCTGCCGGCTCACCCTGGTCGCCACTCTCGCAAATGCTCTGCACCAATGGAATCTGAGCCAGCAGGGGCACCTGCATCTCCTCGGCCAGCTTCTTACAGCCTTCGCGACCGAAAATGTAGTAACGGTTACCGGGCAATTCGGCAGGCGTGAACCACGCCATGTTCTCAATGAGTCCAAGGATAGGCACATTCACCTTCTCGTTACGATACATGTCGATACCCTTCCGGGCATCGGCCAAAGCTACCTGCTGGGGAGTCGACACGATGACGGCGCCTGTAATGGTGAGCGTCTGCAGAAGAGTGAGGTGAATATCGCTGGTGCCCGGCGGAGTGTCGAGGATAAAATAGTCGAGTTCGCCCCAGTTGGCATCGGCAAGCAGCTGCTTCAGGGCGTTGGTGGCCATTCCTCCGCGCCAAAGAGTAGCCGTGTCAGGGCTGACGAAGAAACCGATGGACAGGAGCTTCACGCCATATTTCTCGATAGGTTCTATCAAATTACGGCCATCTATCTCGACAGCATAAGGATTGGCATCCTCCACATGAAACATCTTGGGCACCGAGGGGCCGAAGATGTCGGTATCAAGCAGTCCCACCTTATAGCCAAGCCGGGCTAAGGCAATGGCAAGATTGGCAGCGACGGTGCTCTTTCCCACCCCACCCTTGCCCGAACTCACGGCAATGATGTTCTTTACCTGAGGCAGCAGCTTCTCGTCCTTGGGGCGAGCCTTCGACTTGAACTCAGTGACAATCTCCACCTCGACCTCGTTCGACACTTGGTAGTGAATGGCCGCTTCGGCAGCCTTGACCGTCGACTTGAGGAAGGGGTCGGTGTCGCGAGGAAACTCAAGCACCACACGCACCTTCATGCCATTAATACTTGGTGTGTCGACCACCATACCGCTCTCCACCAGGTTCTTCTTAGTGCCCGCATACATCACCGTAGCGAGGGCATCCATGATAAGCTTAGGATATAAAGTCATAAACGATT
Source organism: uncultured Prevotella sp. (assembly GCA_905235905.1). GTDB lineage: Bacteria > Bacteroidota > Bacteroidia > Bacteroidales > Bacteroidaceae > Prevotella. Next base: position 15,055 of record CAJONO010000217.1, on the reverse strand, counting down.
CTGATTACAGTATTCACAATCTCCTTTTTTCGGTGCAAATTTAATCATTTTTTTCGAGATAACCAGCCTGTAGCAACAAAAAAATAATTCTTCAAGCAATTGTATGGAAAGCAAAACACAGATTCCCACGATACAACAAATAAAAAAATCATAAATTAGGGACGAAAAATCAAAAAACTTGCTCTATTACCGAAAAATAGGTATATCTTTGCAACAAATTTAAAACTAAAAGATACAAAATGAAAAGTATTTTAGAGGGAAGACCAGCACTGAGGGCAGAGATTGAGAAGACTGCCGAAGTGGCAGGCTATCTTTGGCAGAACGGATGGGCCGAGCGCAACGGTGGCAATATCACCGTGAACGTGACGGAATATGTTGACGACGAAATCTGCCAGTTGCCTGCCATCAGCGACGTGAAGCAAATAGGCATCACGCTTCCTGCACTGAAAGGCTGTTATTTCTATTGTAAGGGAACGGGCAAGCGCATGCGCGATCTGGCCCGATGGCCAATGGACAACGGAAGCGTGATACGTATTCTCGACGACTGCGCTTCGTATGTGATTATTGCCGACAACGCCGTGATGCCTACCAGCGAACTGCCCAGCCATCTTGCCGTTCATGCCCGTCAGATTGAAACAGGTTCGGGCTATAAGGCAACGGTTCACACGCATCCCATAGAATTGGTGGCTATGAGCCACAAACGCGAGTTCCTGGGCAAAGACGTGCTGACACGTATCTTATGGTCGATGATTCCCGAAACGAAAGCTTTCTGTCCGTTAGGATTGGGCATAGTGCCTTACACCCTGCCAGGTTCGAACGAGTTGGCCGAAGCCACGCTGAAAGAGCTTGAGGAGTATGATGTCGTGATGTGGGAGAAGCATGGTGTCTTTGCCAAGGGCAAGGACGTGATGGATGCCTTCGACCAGATAGACGTTCTCTCAAAGAGTGCAAAAATCTATATCAACGCCAAGTGCATGGGCTTCGAACCTGAGGGCATGAGCGACGAACAGATGAAGGAAATGACCCGAGCTTTCAATCTGCCGCGATAACAACTGATTCTCAAAAGACAAAAAACAACTACTGACTATATATTTAGATCATTTTAAATTACTACAACTGAAGAAAACGAAATCTCCGTCGCTGTGAAGCGATGGAGATTTATTTTTACGTGCGACATCACCCCCCAAAAAGCAAGCAACGTAGATTCGTTGAAGTGAGCGGTTTAGTCGCTAATAGAGCAAGAGCAGACCGGCAAAGGCACTCATCACTATCATCTTAATGGGATTGACCTTGAAGAAGAGGGTGCCCACAAAGGTGGCGATAAAAAGCATGACGCTTATTCCGAACTGCCAAGCATTCTCGCCGGGGGCGGAAAAGTTCTCCTTCGTACAAAGCAGCAGTGTTGCAGCAGCCAATAGTCCCACCACGGCAGGCCGTAGTCCTGCAAAGACAGACTGCACGGCCACCGTCTTCATATACTTGAGAAACATCTTGCTAATGAGAATCATCAGGATGAATGACGGCAAGACAAGGGCACACGTAGCTGTGACAGAACCTAAGACGGCCATCGGCATGGAGTAACCGGCGTTGACACAGGCTGTGTAGCCACAATACGTGGCCGAGTTGATGCCAATAGGTCCTGGAGTCATCTGGCTCACGGCCACGATATCGGTAAACTCGGCGGTGGTAAGCCAGTGCCAGTGCTCCACCGTTTCGTTCTGTATGAGCGAGAGCATGCCATAGCCTCCCCCGAAGCCGAAGAGGCCAATCTCGAAGAAAGTGATGAAGAGATAAAGGTAGATCATGGTGTGGAAGAGAGTTAGGGGATTATTCCGTCGGTTTGATAAGGGTGCCATAGAGATAGCCACCGATACCTGCTATCAATATAATATAAATAGGTGATACGCCCAAAGCCCAGATGAGCAGTGCCGAGACAATGGGTATCCAGCAGTTGAACCAACTGAGCTTTGCACTGCGGGCCATGTTGAAGGTGGGCACGGCAATGAGTGCCACGACGGCCGGGCGTATGCCACGGAAGATGGAAGCCACCACCGGATTGTCCTGAAACTGCTGGAAGAACATGGCAATGGCCAGAATGATAAGGAAGGAGGGCAAGGCGGTGCCGAGGGCACAGCTGATGGCTCCGCGCAGCTTGCGCAACTTATAGCCTATGAAGACACTCATGTTGATGGCAAACACGCCCGGACAACTCTGAGCAATGGCAATGAGGTCGAGAAACTCCTGCTTAGTAATCCATTTGTGCTTGTCGACCACCTCCGTCTCAATTAAGGGTATCATGGCATACCCACCCCCAAGGGTGAATATGCCAATCTTGAAGAAGGTCTTTACGAGTTCATAGTTCAGTACATTGTTCCACCCACTTCCTTGCGTTGACGAAGGCCTCAATCCACGGTGTCACCTCATCATTGCGACGGTTCTGCGGATACCACGCACACTGCCAGGGGAAGATGGCTCTTTCGAGATGGGGCATCATGCACAGGTGGCGGCCATCCTCAGAACAGATGCCGGCCACGTCGTAGTCAGAGCCGTTGGGATTGGCGGGATAGCCGTGGTAGTTGTACTTTGCAATCACGTTGTACGTGCTCTCTGCTTCCGGCAGAGAGAATTTTCCTTCGCCATGAGCCACCCAGAGACCAAGCTTCGAACCACTCAACGAACCGAACATCACACTATTATTCTTCGGTATCTGAAGCGTAATGAACTCACTCTCGAACTTATGGCTGTCATTATGTAGCATCTTTGCGCCTTTTGCCCCCGTCAAACCCAGTTCCACCATCAGTTGGCATCCATTGCAAATGCCTAACGAGAGAGTGTCCTTGCGGGCATAGAACTTGTCGAGGGCCTCCTTGGCCTTGGGGTTGAAAAGGAAGGCACCCGCCCAGCCCTTGGCCGAGCCGAGCACATCGCTGTTGGAGAAGCCTCCGCAGAAGACGATGAGGTTGATGTCGTCGAGCGTCTCGCGGCCACTAATCAGGTCGGTCATCATCACATCCTTCACGTCGAAGCCCGCCAGATACATGGAGTAGGCCATCTCGCGCTCACCGTTCGTTCCTTTCTCACGAATAATGGCAGCCTTGGGGAGGTTTGAGGTTTGAGGTTTGAGGTTTGAGGTTTCTTTCCAACGGTCGGGGTTGAGACCATAATGCTTCAGCGTACCCTTGAAGTGGCGAGGGAACTTCATCTCCAACGGCTGCTGTTTGTAGTTCTCATAGCGCTCACGGGCCTTGCCGTTGAAGCTCTGTCTGCGGTCGAGCAGGTAGGAGGTCTTGTACCAAACGTCGCGCAGATGGTCAATGTCGAAGGTGATTTGAGATTTGAGGTTTGAGGCTTGAGAATTATCTGTAGGCCAGACCACCTCGATGGTGCGGCTGTCCTCAACGGGATAGCCTATCTTGGCATAGCCGATGCCCATCTCCTCCATCAGTTTCATGAACTCTATCTTGTGCTCATCGCTCACCTCGACAACCACGCCTGGATTCTCGGCAAAAAGCGTTTTCACCACATCGCCGTCAGAACAAATGTCGTGCAGGTTGATGTGCATGCCGCCACGAGTGTTGGCAAAGCACATCTCTAACAAGGTGGTGACAAGACCACCAGCCGAGATGTCGTGGCCAGCCATAATCCAGCCGCGCTTAATCATCTCCTGGACAGCCATAAAGGCATCGGCAAAATACTCGGGATTCTCAACCGTAGGCACGTCGTCGCCCACCTTGCCTAAGCTCTGGGCAAAGGCCGAGCCGCCGAGGCGCTGCTCGCAGAACGAGAAGTCGATGTGATAGATGGAGGCCCGCTTGTCGTTGACCAGTACGGGCGACACCACCTTCCTGACATTGCTCACCTCGCCACCGGCACTGACGATGACCGTTCCAGGCGAAATGATCTTCTCGCCGTTGGGATACTGCTGCGAGAGGGAGAGGGAGTCCTTACCCGTAGGCACGTTGATATGCAGGGCACAACAGAAATCACTCAAGGCCTTGACGGCCGTATAGAGGCGGGCATCCTCACCCTCCTGCGAACGACAGGGCCACATCCAGTTGGCCGATAATGAGAGCGAATCCATACCATCGGCCAATGGAGCCCAAACGATGTTGGTCAGTGCCTCGGCCACGGAGAGCACACTGCCTGCCTCAGGCGAGGCCAGACCAGCCTGCGGCGCATGACCAATAGCAGTGGCAATGCCTTTCTCGCCCCGATAGTCGAGAGCCACCACACCACAGTCACTGAGCGGCAGCTGTATTTCGCCTTGGCACTGCTGGCGAGCAATCTTACCCGTCACCGAGCGGTCGACCTTGTTGGTGAGCCAGTCCTTGCAGGCAACAGCCTCGAGTTGGAGGACACGTTCCAGATAATCGTTGATGGCAGCGGGGAAACCGCTGCCCACACTATATGTGACTGGAGCGTAGTGACGCTCTACGGTGTTGTCGCGCATGATGGTCTTGGGCGAGTGCCCAAACATCTGAGCCACATCGAGGTCGAAGGGTTTCACGCCGTCGCCCTGTACAAAAGAGAAGTGCGCATCGCCCGTGGTCTCGCCCACCACATACATCGGTGCGCGTTCACGCTCGGCAATCTTTCGCACGTGCTCTATATGCTTCTCGTCAATAAGCAGGCCCATGCGCTCCTGACTCTCATTGGCAATGATTTCCTTAGAGGATAGGGTCTGGTCGCCAATGGGCAGTTTGGTCATGTCGATCTCGCCGCCACACTCCTCGACCAGCTCGGAGAGGCAGTTCAGGTGGCCGGCACTACCGTGGTCGTGAATAGATACGACGGGATTCACGTCTTCCTCGCAGAGGGCGCGAACAAGGTTGTAGGCGCGCTTCTGCATCTCAGGGTTGGCACGCTGCACGGCGTTCAGCTCGATGCCGTTCGAGTAGCGTCCCGTATCGACCGACGAAACGGAGCCACCACCGAGACCGATGCGATAGTTGTCGCCACCAACCACAACTACCTTGTTGCCTTTCTGGGGTTCTTTCTTCAGGCAGTCGCGCTTGGTGCCGTAGCCTACACCACCAGCCAGCATGATTACTTTGTCGTAGGCGTATTTGGTGGCAGCGGGCAAACCGCTGCCCACGGACTCCTGCTGATTGCTGCCCACGGGACGCTCCTGCTGATTGCTGCCCACGGACTCCTGCTGATTGCTGCCCACGGGACGCTCCTGGTGCTCGAAGGTGAGCACTGAGCCGCAGATGAGGGGCTGGCCGAACTTATTGCCAAAGTCACTGGCGCCGTTCGAGGCCTTGATAAGAATCTGTTCAGGCGTCTGGTAGAGCCACTGTCGCACAGGAAGAATATCTTCCCAATCTCTTTTAAGTTGAGGGTTGAGAGTTGAGAGTTGAGCGCTTTCCTCTGTATCATCGAGGCGGGGATAGGCGGTCATGTAGACAGCCGTACCGGCGATGGGCCATGAGCCTACGCCGCCACCCATACGGTCGCGAATCTCACCACCCGTGCCCGTGGCTGCACCGTTGAACGGCTCTACAGTGGTGGGGAAGTTATGGGTCTCAGCCTTCAGCGAGATAACACTCTCAATATCCTTCACCTGAAAATAGTCGCTGGTGCTCTGGTCGGCAGGAGCGAACTGCTCGACGACGGGTCCCTGGGCAAAGGCCACATTATCCTTATAGGCCGAGAGAATCTTGTTGGGATTCTCTTGCGTGGTTTTCTTAATCATGGCAAAGAGCGACGATTCCATCTCCTTGCCGTCGATGATGAAGGTTCCTCCGAAAATCTTGTGACGGCAGTGCTCCGAGTTTATCTGGGCAAAGCCGAAGATTTCCGAGTCGGTCAGCGGCCGTCCGTTCTGCTTCTCCAGTCCGTGCAGATACTCAATCTCTTCGGGCGAAAGAGCCAGCCCCTCCTGCTCGTTATACTCTTCCAAGTTCTCTACATGCTTGATGGGTTCAGGCTTGATGTTGACAGTGAAGATGTTCTGGTCGAGTCCCTTATACATGCGCTGCAGCATGGGGTCGTGGTCGGCCTCCTCGCTATCCACGGGAAAATACTCCTCTATGCGGCGAATGCCCTTGAGATTCATGTTTTGCGTAATCTCAACGGCATTCGTCGACCAAGGGGTCACCATTTCGCGGCGCGGACCAATGAAATAGCCCTTAATCTGCTCGCCCTCGAATAGCGTGGCACCTCCATAAAGCCAACAGAGTTCTTGTACTTCGTCATGATTGAGCTGGTGATCCACTTGTGTGGCAATCACGCTTTGACCTGGAGTCTGAAAGAAAAGAATCATATTATCTAATTACCTTATTATATATACATGGTTTCGCATTCGCTCTACTTTTTAGGAGCAAAGGGAGTTAAAGGGGCGAAGAACCATTGCTCTTCAACTTCCTCTAACTCCCTTTAGCTCCCTATTTTCATAAGATGTCTATTTGGCGTAGGCCACCGAGCGTGTCTCACGTATCACGGTGATTTTCACCTGTCCTGGATAGGTCATCTCATTCTGAATCTTCGTAGCAATCTCACCACTGAGTGCCTCGGTCTCTGCATCGCTCATCTTGTCGGCCCCGACAATGACACGCAGTTCGCGTCCTGCCTGGATGGCGTATGTCTTCGTAACGCCTGGATAGCTCATGGCAATGGCCTCCAAGTCGTTCAGACGTTTGATGTAGGCCTCTACAATCTCGCGGCGAGCACCGGGGCGGGCACCGCTAATGGCATCGCAAACCTGGACGATCGGTGCCAGTAGCGTCTGCATCTCCATCTCGTCGTGGTGGGCACCGATGGCATTGCAAATGTCGGGTTTCTCCTTATACTGCTCGGCAATCTTGGCGCCATAGAGTGCGTGGGGCATCTCGCTCTCCTCGTCGGGCACCTTGCCAATATCGTGTAGTAGTCCGGCACGCTTGGCCTTCTTCGGGTTCAGTCCCAGTTCTGCGGCCATCACGGCACAGAGATTGGCCGTTTCACGGGCATGCTGCAGCAAGTTCTGTCCGTAGGACGAGCGGTACTTCATCTTGCCTATGATGCGCACCAGTTCAGGATGCAAGCCATGAATACCAAGGTCGATGGCCGTTCGCTTGCCCGTCTCTATAATCTCATTGTCGAGTTGCTTGCGCACCTTGGTCACCACCTCCTCAATACGTGCGGGATGGATGCGGCCGTCGCTGACTAACTGGTGCAGGGCCAAACGGCAGGTTTCGCGGCGCACAGGGTCGAAGGCCGAAATAACGATGGCCTCAGGGGTGTCGTCGACCACGATTTCCACGCCACAGGCAGCCTCCAAGGCCCGGATATTCCTACCCTCACGACCAATGATTCGGCCTTTCACCTCATCGTTGTCTATATGGAATACGGACACGGAGTTCTCGACAGCCGTCTCAGTGGCCACTCGCTGTATGGTCTGTATGACAATCTTCTTGGCCTGGGCATTAGCATTCAGCTTAGCCTCGTCCATGATTTCGTTGATGTAGCTGGCAGCGGCGGTCTTGGCCTCGTCTTTCAGGCTTTCCACCAGTCGGTTGCGTGCCTCTTCTGCACTCAGCCCAGAGAGTTCCTCAAGTTTTTCCCGCTCTTTCTGCTGCATCTTGCCCAGTTCCTCCTGTTTCAAGGCAATTGTCTTCTTCTCGTTGTCAATGCGCTGCTGCTGGTTGTCGAGTTCGTTTTTCCTGCGCCCCAGCTCTTCTTGCCGCTGATTGAGCGACAGTTCGCGCTGCTTCAGTTTGTTCTCGCTCTGCTGGATGTGCTGGTTGCGCTGTTGCACTTCCTTCTCCAGTTCGGCCTTCTTGTTCAGGAATTTCTCCTTCACCTCAAGCAGTTTTTTCTCTTTGACGACTTCTGCCTCTTTTTCTGCAGCCGCAATAATTTCGTTGTATTTTCCCTTCAGCACAAAGCGGAAAATAAGGAATCCGCCCACACCGCCCAATACGATGGCAGCAATGGTTATGCCGATAAACAATAAGACGTTAATTTCCATAAAATTATATATATGTTAGTGTTAATATTCTCCCTATTTCATGGCAGCCTCAATTTCGGATGTAAGCTGAGAGAGAATATTATCATAGGGAGCCGTGTTGTTGCGAACACGTTCTTTCTCATATCTGAGCGCAATCTCGATGAGCGTCATCAAGGCAATGGTATGGTCGCTCTTTCGGCCTTTGTAGACCTGCGAGTATGCGCCATATCGCTCTGATATGAGTCGGGCTGCACTGCGATAATACTCTTCGTCTTCGCGGTTGTGGAGCACCACCGGAAGATCTTCGTCATAGACGTGCAACCTGATATTTAGTTTCTCCTTACTTTCTTCCATCGTCAGCCTTCTTACTGTTCGTCACTAAGGACTGCAATGCACTTGTCGACGTCGCGAATGAGTTTTGCCACCCTGCTTTTAGCCCCTTCAAGGTCGCCGTCGGTAATGGCCATCATCTTTGCCATCTTGAGTGTCTCATAGTCATATTCCTGCTGCTTGAGCTTTGCTTCGAGGGCTTTGATGTCCTGCTCGCTCTTGTCGACCATGGCATAAAGCTCCTCATTCTCCTTTTTCAGTTCCTGAAATCGGCGAATCAGATCCCTAATCCGGGTTTGAAACGTTGCTAAGGCTTTTTCGCTTTCGGTCATGACTACATTTTTGCCTTACAAAAGTAGGCATAAAAAGTGAAAGAAAAGAAAGGTGGAAAAAGAATCAGCCGAAGCTTAACAACATTTAACCGCGACCGTCTTTGATTTCTTCTTTTTTAACCATTTCTTTCCTTCGTTTTTCATTTCTCGTCGCTTGGTCGCTTTTCCTTTTTGGCCAGCATGACAACGCGATAAACGAAGTCGGTGGCCCATTGCTGTGAGAAGCCCATCCGCTTGTTCAGTTCACGCACCTCGACCACCGTCTTCAGCGTACTGGCATCGGTGAAGTCGTTCTTGTTGAAGATGTCGTCGACAGTCTTCTCCGTCATCTGTCGCAAGGCTTTCTTGAAGAAGCCAGGCAGGCGCAGTTTGAACTTCATGAGGTTTGTAGTGAGCATCATCAGGTCTTGCACAAACGACTGAAACTGAAGCAAATAGGGCTGCACGTCCTGCAGCTTCTTGCAGCGACGACGAATGCTCTGGTCGATTTCCTTGAAAAAGCTATCGTCCATCTCATACATCTCCTTGAGCATCTTCTTGCACCTTGCCTTTTCGCCTATGCCCAGCTTTCCGCCCTGAGTGGGCACACGAAGGGTTGTTTTAAACACGCGCAAATCGGGCAGTGCTGCCAAGTTGGTGATGCCCACGTCGGCTGCAATGGCAGCCTGGAAATAAACTCGAATAAGCGTCATGAAATCTTCCATGCCACCAATCTTCATATTACTGTCTTCGGAACTCTTTTTACCGAATAATTTTGCAAAAAATCCCATAGTTTACTATTAAATCGGGTGCAAAGTTACTATTTTTTTCCTATAATCATACATTTTTTTCAAAAAAACGTCTTGAAGCAAGTTTTTTTTTGTAACTTTGCAGCCCATATAACGTTATAATTATGAAAGGAATTGTTTTGGCAGGTGGAAGCGGAACACGCCTCTACCCAATTACCAAGGGCATCAGCAAGCAGCTGATTCCTATTTTCGACAAGCCGATGATATACTATCCCATATCGGCACTCATGCTGGCAGGCATACGCGAGATTCTGATTATCTCGACACCTCACGACCTGCCGGGATTCAAGCGTCTCTTAGGCGACGGCAGTGAGCTGGGTGTGCATTTTGAGTATGCCGAGCAGCCTTCGCCCGATGGTCTGGCACAGGCATTCATCATTGGCGAGCAGTTTATTGGCAACGACTGTGCATGTCTGGTTCTGGGCGACAACATCTTCTACGGCTCAGGCTTCAGCGGCCTGCTGCGCCAGAGTGTGGAGAACGCCGAGAAGCACGGACTGGCAACGGTGTTCGGCTATTATGTCAATGACCCAGAGCGCTACGGCGTGGCCGAGTTCGATGCCGAGGGCAACTGCCTGAGCATTGAGGAAAAGCCTGAGCACCCGAAGTCGAACTATGCCGTGGTAGGCCTCTATTTCTATCCGAACAGTGTGGTAGAAATAGCCAAGAACATCAAGCCCAGTCCTCGTGGCGAGTTGGAAATAACAACCGTCAACCAGGAATATCTCAAGCAAAAGGCCCTGAAGGTGCAGACGCTGCAGCGCGGATTTGCCTGGCTCGACACGGGCACCCACGACTCGCTGGCCGAGGCCAGCACCTTTATCGAGGTGATTGAGAAGCGCCAGGGACTGAAGGTGGCCTGCTTAGAGGAGATTGCCTACAAGAAAGGATGGATTAGCCGCGAGCAGCTGGCCGAGCTGGCCAAGCCCATGCTCAAGAACGGATATGGCCAGTATCTGGCCCAGCTCACTGATAATAAATAATAAGGTATATATAAAAGAAAATGGAAGAAAACAAGAAAATCGACCCAATCGAGAATGTTGACGTTTTGGGTCAACAAGAAGAAGAGTCCTCTTTCAGTATTAGGAACATCTTTACGTTAGTTGTGCTTAATTGGCAGTGGTTCCTCGTTTCCCTGTTCATTTGCTTGGCTGGCGCAGCACTCTACCTGCGCTATACCGACCCCATGTACCAGATGTCGGTCAAGATGCTGATCAAGGACGAGGTGAACAACCGCCGCAGTACCGGACAAATGCTTGCCAACATGCAGGACCTGGGCTTCATGACCAACTCCACCGGTATCGACAATGAGGTGGAGATTCTTCAGTCGCGCATCCTGGCACACGAGGCAGTGAAAGACCTGAAGCTCTACGTAGACTATTATTTGCAGGGAAAAGTGAAGAAGCGCCTTGTGTATAAGCGCCAGCCTGTCTCGGTTGACCTTGACATGGAGCATCTGATCATGATGAACGACTCGCTGAACACCTTCGAGCTGAAACTGACAAGAGACGAAGAGCAATACGAATTGGAGGGTAACATCATTACGGGCGAAGGCGACAAGATTCCCTTCCACTCTACATTCAAGACGCTCCCGGCAGTCATTCCCACCGACTATGGCCGCCTGACGTTTACCAGGAATCTGGAGCAGCCGATAGAGATGAACAAGAGCATGGTGTTCTTCATTCGCATCTATCCGCCGAAGTTTGTGGCATCAAGATACGCCATGTCGCTGTCGGTAGAGCCGACATCGAAGATGACCTCTATTGCCCAGCTCACGCTGAAGGACAAGAACCCCGAGCGTGCCTACGACTATCTGCTTCAGCTGGCCGAGGTCTACAACCGTCAGGCCAATGCCGACAAGAACGAGATAGCCTATAAGACCGAGGAGTTCATCAACAGCCGTTTGGAGAAGATCAATGCCGAGCTGGGGGCCACGGAAGGCGAGCTGGAGGACTACAAGCGTCGTCACAACCTGACACAGATACGCTTGGATGCTACACAGACGCTGGCCCAGACGTCGCAGTACTACGACAAGCTCACCATGGCCCGCACCCAGATCGAGCTGCTCGACTACCTGCGTGAGTATGTGAACAACCCCCAGAACACGTTCCAGATCATCCCTTCGAACGTAGGTCTTTCCGACAACGTGTCGTCGTCGCTCATCAACGAGTATAACAAGGCAGTGCTCGAGCGCAACCGCATGCTGGCCGCCTCGTCAGAGTCGTCACCCCAGGTGGTGACCATCACCAACACCCTCGAGCGCCTCATTGCCAGTATCAAGGACGCCCTTGTCCAGGCCCGTCGCTCGGCCGACATTCAGCGCCAGGGCATCCAGCAGCAGTACAACCTCTACCAGTCGCGTGTGTCAGACACTCCTGAACAGGAGCGTGTGCTCACACAGATTGGCCGTCAGCAGGAAGTGAAGTCGGGCCTCTACCTGATGCTCCTGCAGAAGCGCGAGGAGAACTCCATCTCGCTTGCCGCTACCGCCGACAAGGGCAAGCTCATCGACGAGCCTATCTCAAGCGGCAAGGTGAGCCCCAAGAGCTCTATCATCATGCTTGCTGCCTTAGTGCTCGGTTTTGCCATTCCCCTCGTCATCGTCTACCTGCTGCAGCTCCTGCGCTACAAGATTGAGGGCCATGAGGACGTGGCACGTCTCACCCGCCTGCCCATCGTGGCCGACGTGGCCGTAGCCAGCGACAGCGTGAAGACGGCTGCCGGCATCGTGGTGCATGAGAACAAGAACAACCAGATCGACGAGATATTCCGCTCGATGCGTACCAACATCCAGTTCATGATGAAGGAGAGCGACAAGACGATTCTCTTCACTTCATCGACATCGGGCGAGGGTAAGACGTTCAACGCCGCCAACCTGGGCGTCAGCTTCGCATTGCTCGGCAAGAAGGTGGTTCTGATGGGTCTCGACATCCGCAAGCCTGCACTGGGACGCTTGTTCGACGTGACCGACCGCAGCGGTGGTATCACCACACTGCTGGTAAAAGACCAGATAACCAAGCAAGACCTTCTCTCGCAAATCAGACCGTCGGGTGTCAATGCCAACCTCGACCTGCTGCTGGCTGGTCCTACGCCTCCCAACCCCACCGAGTTGCTGGCACGTGACAGCCTGGGCGTCATCATCGACCTGCTGCGCGAACAGTACGACTATATCATCCTCGATACAGCTCCCGTGGGTCTGGTTACCGATACGCTGCAGATTGGCAAGTATGCCGATGTTTCCGTGTTTGTCTGCCGTGCCGACTACACGCCGAAGTCGAGCTTCGGCCTGATTAACAGCCTGGCCCAGGAAGAGAAGCTGAAAAACATGTGCGTCGTGCTCAACGGTGTCGACATGTCGAAGAAGAAGTACGGCTACTACTATGGCTACGGCAAGTATGGCAAGTACGGTCGCTACGGCTACGGACGCTATGGTTATGGCTACGGTGGCTATGGCTACGGCAACTATGGCAACTACGGTAACTATGGCAACTACGCCAACAGCCACTATGGCAACAAAGACGACGACTCAATCAAGAAGTAATGACAATAGCTGTAGATTTTGACGGAACCATCGTCGAAGACCAGTATCCGAAGATTGGTCCCGAAATACCTTTTGCTACCGACACGCTGAAGATGCTGATCAAGGATCGTCACCGCATCATACTCTGGACTGTGCGCGAGGGTGAGACACTCGAGCAGGCCGTAGAGTGGTGCAGGGCGCGGGGCGTGGAATTCTACGCCGTCAACCGCGACTATCCTGAAGAGACGGTTCAGAACAACCAGCACTTCAGCCGCAAGCTGAAGGTTGACAAGTTCATCGACGACCGCAACCTGGGTGGACTGCCTGACTGGGGCACCATCTATCGCATGATTTCCCGTCACAAGACTTGGCACGACCTGATGATTGAAGAAGTGCAGAGCGCCACGCTGACTCCCTACGAGGAAATGCACCCCAAGAAGAAGCCTTGGTGGCGGTTCTGAGACAATAAGCATATATGAAGAAGAGCCGGCGACTTGGTCTGAATACCGAGTCGCCGGCTCTTTTTGCACATAGTTTTAAGGATTTCGTAACAAACTGAAAGTCAATATATTACAAATTACCTCACAATTCGGTATGAATTAGCCGATGGTTCAGCATGAATTGCAGGCCAATGAATACTGAATTGCGAGGTAATTCAGGTACGATCACTTGATAATCCTGATGACAGCCTGCTCGGAAGCTTCAGGCAATAGCCGACAGAGATGGCCTGCAATGCGGCGGAACGACGCTTCGGGCGAGCGGTCGCAATGGCAGGCCTCACGACCAAACAGCTGTTCGGGCGTGGTGAGCAGCGACCATCCCCACCCATATTCATGGCCATGCTTGTCCTGCGGATAGACGAAGTCCTCGGTAACAATGCGGCAAGCCATCTGCAAACGCGTAACGTAACCGTCGAAACGGCTGCGCATCTTCGGCCCCGTGAAGCCACAGGCAGCCCGCAACTCACGGGTTATCAGGCTGCCATGTTCCTGCAGCGTGAGCAGAATAGCCTCTTCGATACTGCCCTCCTCAGGCTCCGGATGCTGATGACGGCGATAGTTGCAGAAGTCAGGCCACCATTCGCGGCTGATGAAACCGGCCTTGCCAGCGAAGAACTTGCCGTAGACCACGCTGCCCTCGGTCACGATGGGGCCTTTCCATTTCCATAGCGGCCAGTCCCAGCCACCGTCGGGCATCACCACGTAGCGACAGTCGTCGGCCACCATATCCTCGGCCGAATAGCCACGAATGCCACTATCCAACAGGGGCAGAAAGCCTATCTGCCCAATCAGCTCCATGAGCTGTGCCTGACTGTAAATCTCCGAATGGTTCATTTTCGTCTGCTACCACCTCGCTACCACGTGCTGCAGGATAAAGTTCTCAGCCACAGGCAGGAAACGGTCGTGGCCACGGGCGTTCAGATGGGCCGTGTCGGTGCCTTTGCCGCCTTGGAAGTAGATTTTCCGGAACTGCTCGCTGGTGGCAAAGATGTTGGAGCAACGGGCAGCATCGAAGACAGGAATGCCGTAGGAGCCGCACACTTCGAGCATGGCATCGACCACGCGCTGGCGCGGACTGCCCTGAAAATCATCGCAAGTCCAGGGGGTGAAGAAGAACAGGCGGGCATGGGGATAGCGCTCGATGAGCCCACGGCAGAGAATGCCGAGGCGCTCCTTGAACGTTGTAATACCAATAGAGTCGAGCCGTCCCCGCGAAGCATCGTTGTGCCCGGCAATAACCACCACATAGTCCAGGTCGGGGCGCATCTCCTGATAGCGCTGGTACATGCCCGTGCCCCACTGCTTCAGGTCGAGGGCTATGCAGTTTCCGTTGCGCCCGTAGTTATAGTACTCCATCCGGTGCTTCTTCGCAAACTTATAGTGCCAGGTGTTCTCCACAGGCTCGCGGTGATTGCGCACGTAGCTGTCGCCCAGAATGCCAATCTTGGCCCCCTCCAACTTCGCTTGGTTGGAGGAGGCACTGTTTGCAATTTCTTGCGCATTGACCGTCATCACAGAAGCTGTCAGCAAGACAAATAGCAATTTCCTTAGTCTATTCATAATAATTCTTATGATTATCCGCAATCATACCACTAGCGCCCCAAAGGGGCAGAATACTCTTAGCCCAGGGCAACGCCCTGGGTTGAAGGACGGCG
>CAJONO010000216.1 GCA_905235905.1 uncultured Prevotella sp. | reverse complement strand
GAATTCATGCTGAATTACGAGGCAATTAAGCTTGAATTGTCGGGTAATTCAGCATGAATTGTGGCGTAATTAAGGCTGAATTATAACACACTGGAAATCAGGGGGTTGACAGCCCTTTGGAAATGAATAAATATTCATGTGATACTGGCGTTGTGCTGTCCCTTTCATGACCGAGTCTACACGCTCACTTCGGCCTTGATGTGCGGCCACGGGTCGTAGTTCTCTAACTGGAAGTCCTCATACTGGAAGGCGAAGAGGTCGCTGACGTCGGGGTTGATGCGCATGGTGGGCAGTGGCCGTGGCTGGCGGGTGAGCTGCAGACGGGCCTGGTCGAGGTGGTTCAGGTAGAGATGGGTGTCGCCCGTGGTGTGGATGAAATCGCCGGGCTTCAGGCCGCACACCTGGGCCACCATCATGCAGAGCAGTGCGTAGGAGGCGATGTTGAAGGGCACTCCGAGGAAGGTGTCGGCCGAGCGCTGGTAGAGCTGCAACGACAAGCGGCCGTCGGCCACGTAGAATTGGAACATGGTGTGGCAGGGCGGCAGGGCCATGCGGTTGACCTCGGCCACGTTCCATGCCGAGACGAGCATGCGGCGCGAGTTGGGGTTGTGCCGAATCTGGTCGAGAACGGTCTTGATCTGGTCTATGCTGCCGCCGTCGTAGTCGGGCCATGAGCGCCACTGATGGCCATAGACGGGCCCCAGCTCGCCGTTCTCGTCGGCCCACTCGTTCCATATTCTCACCCCGTGCTCCTGCAGGTAGCGAACGTTGGTGCTGCCCTGCAGGAACCAGAGCAGTTCGTAGATGATGCTTTTCAGGTGGAGCTTCTTCGTGGTGAGGAGCGGGAAGCCCTCCTCCAGGTTGAAGCGCATCTGGTGTCCGAAGACGCTCAGTGTGCCGGTGCCGGTGCGGTCGCCTTTCTCATGGCCTTCGCGCAGTATGCGGTCAAGCAAGTCTAAGTATTGTTTCATATTCTTGAGGTATGTGTGTCGATTTGATGCGCCACTCTTTCGGGTAGAGGTTGTTGGCGCGGTTGCCTATGTTCTTGACGAAGCCCAGCGGCTTTCCGTGGAAGTTGACGATGACGTGGCCGCGAGGCGTGTCGGCGGGTAGCACCAGTGCCTCGCCCCGCAGATAGGCAATGGCCTGTGGGTAGGAGAGTTCGATGGGGGGGGAAGGCACCCACCCCCTACCCCTCCCAAGGGAAGGGGAGTCTAAATAGTTCTGCGACCGCATGTCCAAGTAGCAAAGGTGACCAAACTCCCCTCCCCTCGGGAGGGGTAGGGGGTGGGTGAGAGGGTTGAGGGTTGAGGGCTTGCGCAGCACTGCCATGAAAAGGCCCTCGCCACGGGTGAAGCCGGGGATGAAGCGACAGACAGGCTCGCCGTAGCCTGAGAGCAGCGAGCCGCTGATGCCCCATGCCGCCTCGGTGTCGACGGGCAGCACCTCGGCCCCCCATTCCTGCTGAATCCACCGCACGTTCTCCTCGTTCTCCTTGGTATTATAGGTACACGTACTATATATAAAGAGGCCTCCCTCCCTGAGGCATTGCCACGCCTCGGCCACAATCTCGCGTTGCAGCCGCCAGCAGCGCTCCACGTTCTGCATGCTCCACTGGGCAACGGCCTGCGGGTCTTTCCTGAACATGCCCTCGCCCGAACAGGGCACGTCGCAGAGAATCACGTCGAACAGGCAGTGGGCCTTGCGGAAGTCGCGAGGATAGGCGTTGGTGACGATGCAGTCGGGATGGCCCCACTTCTGGATGTTCTCCGACAGGACATGTGCCCGCTGGCGTATCGGCTCGTTAGCTACGAGCAGGCTCCCTTCGGGCAGGGCGGCACGGGCGGCCGTCGACTTGCCTCCGGGGGCGGCGCAGAGGTCGAGCATGGTGACGGGCCTGTCGACGTATTGACGCAGCACCCTGTCGATGAACATCGACGAGGCCTCCTGCACATAGTAGCAGCCGGCATGCAGCAGGGGGTCGAACGTGAAGTTGGGACGCCAGGGCAGGTAGAAGCCCGTGGGGCACCAGGGCACTTGCTCCATTTCCGTTTCCAAGTCCCCGATTTTCCTCGCGTTGATCCTGATGCTCACCGGCGACGGTTCGTCGAGCGCCTCCACAAACCGGTGGAACCGCTCTTCGCCCATGGTCAGGCGGGCAGACGTGATGAATTCTTCAGGCAATTGCATAATTCGCTTGCAAAATTAAAAAAAAATTCGCAACTTTGCAACTTATTCGCCATTTGTTGCGTCTAAAGAATGTAAAGAGAACCGAAAAAAAAGAAAACGAATATGAAAAAGTATCTTATTGCACTCAGCATGATGCTCGCCCTGACCACGACGGCGGTCACGGCACAGAAGCACAACCAACCGCTTCCGCCCAGTAAAGAACTGGTAGACAGCACCCGACAGGATGAAGTGGAGGTGTACTCCGACACAACGACAGTCGACAGTGCCGAGACCGTCGTAACAAGGACCAACCATCGTGTCAACATCAATCTGACCAATGCCAGCGCCGAGGACATTCAGGAACTCTTCAACGTAATGGGTTTGGGTGTTGCAGGCATTTCGGGAGCCATGTTCTTTGTGCTGATGGTCATCATCATCCTGTTTGTCCTTGCACCCATCCTGATTCTTGCCCTGATTTTCTATTTCATCTACAAGAACCGAAAGCAGCGCCTGAAGTTTGCCGAGCAGGCTATGAAGAACGGACAGCCCGTTCCCGACGAGGCCATGCAGCCACAGCCACAGCAGAGCGATCCCGACCTGTGGACGAAAGGCATGCGTCAGGTGTTCCTCGGCATCGGTCTGGCCTTGTTCTTCGGCATCACGGCAGGCAAGATTGGCGTCGGCATCGGTGCCCTCGTCATCTGCATTGGCGCCGGCAACCTGATTATTGCCCGCCGGCAGAAGGAGAAAGAGTTTATGGGAAACAACGACATCTATAAATACGAATAGGATATGACAAACAACAGAAAACTTTACCGTTCCAACGACCGTGTCATTGCCGGTGTCTGCGCCGGCATGGCCGAGTATTTTGACCTTGATGTAACACTGGTGCGCCTTGCTTATGCCGTACTCACGTTCTGCACTGCCTTCAGCGGCATCATCGTCTACATCATTGCATGGCTCCTGATGCCCTCCAAGTACTAAGAACCATGCAAGCGCCCAGCGACATATCCCTCGTGAAGCGGGTGGCTGAAGAGCACGACCGGCAGGCCTTCGACCTGCTGGTTCGCCGCTATCAGTCGCCGGTGAGAAAGTTCTTGCTCAGCCTGACGCTGGGCAACGAGGCGCTGAGCGACGACCTGGCGCAAGACACGTTTCTCAAGGCCTACCTGAACATGGGCAAGTTCCGTGCCGAGGCAGCCTTCTCCACGTGGCTCATGCGCATAGCCTACAGGGTGTTCTATGACCACAAACGAAAAGCCTCTGCCTCTGAACTTTCCGATGGGGCAGAGGACTTTTCGGCCAGCGAGAGCACCGTCTTCTCTGCCCCTTCGGGAGAGTCGGAAACCATGCGAATTGACATCTACCATGCCCTTTCACTCCTTCGCGAGGAAGAGCGCACATGCGTTACCCTCCAGCTTATCCAGGGCGAGTCCATCGACCATATAGCCGAGGTCACGGGAATGGCAATCAACACCGTGAAAAGCCACCTGCATCGTGGCAAGGAACGGTTGGCAAACTACTTAAAACAAAACGGATATGACAGATAGAGACGAACAACTGCTGAACAATTTCTTCCAGGCAGTACGCGAGAAGCAGATTGAAGACGGCGGCTTCACCGAACGGGTGATGCAGAGCCTGCCCCCGATGGAGGCGCAAACCGCCAAACACGGCATCAACTGGTATGCGCGTCTTTCGCACATCTGGACGGCCACCTGCCTTTTGCTGGCCGCCGTGCTCTTCGTTGTGCTCGACGGCTGGGCTTCGCTCGCTGTCGCCGTCACCACTTTCTGCCAACTGCTCGTCACACAGGTAAGCCTCTTTGCAATGGTTCTGTGCATCATTGCAGGTGGCCTGTGGATTCTGAGCCGAACACTCCGCCCAGAGCAGAGCCTGTTGTACCAGCTATAGAAAAAACGTGACACTAAGTGATGATAAAAAATAACTTGGAACGATTGATGGTTTACAAAATGGTCTCATAGATTTTGCTGTCTCGTCGTTTTTTTCTACAAAGTGAGAAAAAACATGCCATTATCCATTATTTTTTCTTACCTTTGCAACAAAATCTCAATAAATTATGAAAAAACGACTGACTATTCTATGCTTCGTGAGCCTTGTGTGCTCTGTTATTACCGCCCAACAGCATCGTCTTTGGTATACCAAGCCCGCCAGCCACTGGTTAGAGGCACTGCCCATCGGCAACTCCCATCTGGGTGCAATGGTCTATGGTGGCACCGACACCGAGGAAATCCTGCTGAACGAAGAGACATTCTGGAGCGGAAGTCCCCACTCTAACAACAGCGGCGAGTCGCTGGCTGTCCTGCCCGAAGTGCGCCGGCTCATCTTCGAGGGCAAGGAATACGAGGCTTCGAAGCTCATTGACCGCCACTTCATCAAAGGGCCTCACGGCATGCGCTTCCTGCCCTTGGGCAGCGTGAAGCTGAGGCTTGGCCACAAGGAGGTGAGCAAATATGAACGGGCATTGAACCTCGGCGACGCCACCGCCACCACCTCTTATATATATAAGGGTGTGAAATACGAACGCACGGTCTTCGCCTCGCAGGCCGACAAGGTGATTGCCGTCCGACTGACCGCCTCGAAGAAAGGTGCCTTGTCGTTCGACATGGGCTTTGACTCGCAGTTGAAAGCGCAGGGTACTGTGTGGAAAGAACGAGAGGGACGCCCTGTCTGTGAATTGGCTGCCGTTATCAACGGTGTGGAGCAGGAGGGCATCAAGGGCGGCCTGAAGGCCGAGTGCCGCATCAGTGTGGCGTCCGATGGCCAGATAGAGCGTGGAGCCGACAACCTGAACATTAAGAATGCCACGACAGCAACGCTTTACATCACTGCCGCCACCAACTTTGTGAACTACAAGGACATCAGCGGCAATCCTGTGAAGAAGAACAGCGAGACGCTGGATGCCCTGCAGGGCAAGACCTACAAGCAGTTGCTGGCCAGTCACGTCAAGAAATACAAGGAGCAGTACAACCGCGTCAGCCTGTCGTTGCCGAAGTCGGCCAACTCAGGCCTGGAAACCGACCAGCGCGTGGCTGCCTTCGAGAAAGACGCTTCCGACCTTGACTTAGTGGCCCTGATGATGCAGTATGGCCGCTACCTGCTCATCTCCTCGTCGCAGCCTGGCGGACAGCCCGCCAACCTGCAAGGTGTGTGGAACGACAAGATGAACGCCCCCTGGGACTCGAAGTACACCATCAACATCAATGCCGAGATGAACTACTGGCCCGCCACCGTGGGCAATCTGACCGAGACGCAACAGCCGCTGTTCTCTATGATTCGCGACCTCAGTGAGACGGGGGCCAAGACAGCCACGGAGATGTACGGCTGTCGCGGCTGGGTGGCCCATCACAACACCGACCTCTGGCGCATCGCCGGTCCTGTCGACGGCACACCCTGGGGTATGTTCCCCACCGGTGGTGCCTGGCTCACCACCCATCTGTGGCAGCATTATCTCTTCACCGGCGACAAGCAGTTCCTTGCCGACTACTACCCCGTGATGAAGGGGGCTGCCCAGTTCCTGCTCGACTACATGCAGGTGTATCCCTCGGCAGGCGAAGTGAAGCAGGCCGCCGGCTGGCTAATGACCGTTCCCACCGTATCGCCTGAACATGGACCTCGTGGCAAGGGTACCAACGTCTGCGCCGGCTCGACCATGGACAACCAGATAGCTTTCGACGTGCTCAGCCAGACACTACAGGCCGCGAAGACACTGGGCACCGACAGTCTCTTTGCCGCCAACCTCCGTTTCCAATTGGCCAACCTGCCGCCCATGCAGATAGGCCGCTACGGTCAGCTGCAGGAATGGCTCATCGATGCCGACGACCCGAAAGACGAACACCGTCACATCTCCCACCTCTACGGTCTCTATCCCTCAAACCAGATTTCGCCCTACTCCCATCCCGACCTTTTCACCGCAGCCGCCAACACGCTGAACCAGCGCGGCGACATGGCTACGGGCTGGAGCCTCGGATGGAAGACGAACTTCTGGGCCCGCATGCTCGACGGCAACCATGCCTTTACCATCATCAAGAACATGCTGCACCTGCTGCCCGACGACTCGAAGATGCGTGAATATCCCACAGGCCGCACCTACCCCAACCTGTTCGATGCCCACCCGCCATTCCAGATCGACGGTAACTTCGGCGTCTCTGCCGGCATCTGCGAGATGCTTGTGCAGAGCCATGACGGTGCCATCCATCTGCTTCCTGCCCTGCCCGAAGCCTGGGGCAAGGGGTCGGTGAAAGGTCTTCGCGCCCGTGGCGGCTTCGTGGTCGACGAGGAATGGAACGAAGGAAAACTCCGTTCCACGAACGTGCTATCGACCATTGGCGGTGTGTTGCGCCTGCGCTCCTACGTTCCGCTGCGCCTGTCAAAGGGTCCCAAAGGTGCCACCCTCTCGGTTGCCAGTGGCCAGTGTCCGAACGCCCTCTTTGCGCCTGCCGCCATCCGCGAGCCACTGCACTCCGCCGAGCTGAAGAACTTCCAGCAGAAAGAGCTGCAGAAAGTCTATGAATACGACATCGAGACCGTGGCAGGCACGACCTACCGCTTCGAGACGGCAGAAAAATAACAAACAGGAACCATCATGAAAAAACTTGCTCTTCTTCTTGCTCTATTCTCTGTCTACGCAACGGCTCAGAATACGGTCATTGACATCAGCGGCAATAACACCTCGTCGGACTATAAGACCTACGACAAGGCATTCTCCATTTCAGCCGGCAAAGCCGTCGACGTGAAGATGGCGCGATACTGCTATTTCAGTTCCACGATTACAGGAACGGGAACCCTCAACCTCTATGCCGGCGGCGAGCGCTGCTATTTAGGCACTACTAAAGGTGCTGCATGGCCCAACTGGACCAACTACAAGGGCGACATACACATCTATCCCTTCAAGGAGAATTCGTCGTCGGCAAGCTTCTATGGCGTGGTGCTGGCACATGGCGGCAAGTCGTCGTCGGCCGAGAATGCGCTCGACGATGCCAAGTCTGGCAAGGTAAATCCGTCGATGGCCAACAACAAGGTGACGCTCCACAGCGGTGCCACCATCTGCTGCGAAGCCAACACGGCAGGAGCCGGGTTCCGCATCGGAGAACTGCAGACAGAGGCAGGCTCAACGCTACAGGGCTATATGAAAACCAAGCGCGCAGCCTACTATCTGTTAGGCGGCTTGGGCACCGATGCCACCCTGGCCGGAACCATTGCCCCGTCGGGCTATAGCGACGACACTTCACTAAGCATCGTCAAGGAGGGCAAGGGCACCTACCGCATTACCGGCAACGACAACTACCTCTCTGGAGCCCTCCGCGTGATGGAGGGACGCGTCTTGGCAGACAACGACCGTGCTCAGGCCGAGAGCAAGAAGATGCGCGGTGCATTAGGTGCCAGGCCCAGCGAGACGGACGCCATTGCCTACGTGTTTGAGAAGGGCATACTTGGCGGCACGGGCAGCATCGGCGGCACCGTCGACAACTACGGCACCATAGAGCCGGGCAGTGACAGCATAGGCATGCTTACTATCAAGAACTACCAGAACACGACGAAGAATGCCAACCTCCAGATGCGTCCTGCCTCGGTGCTTCGCTTCAAGATTGCCTCTGCCCGGAGCTACGACCAGCTGACGGTGGGCGGCACGGTGAAATACCAGAACATGAAGCAGGACTTCACCACCAGCAGCGAGATGCCCCGCATCGAGCTTGTGCTCGAAGGTTCCGTGCCCGAAGGTTCCGTGCCCGAAGGTTTGCCCTTCGAGGTCGGCACCGAATTCGTTCTCCTCACCGCCAAGAGCAAGACCGGCGAATGGCATTTCGACTTGCAGAAGCCCGAGCACTACACGTGGGCATTAGAAGAGCGCACGACCGACGGCCAATACCAGCTGGTGCTGACACTCGTCTCGCTGGACGACGATGACCATCCTGAAAAACCTGACAACCCCGACAGTCTGGAGGTTGCCGAGCAGATGGGGCCCTTCTACGACGATGGCATCAGCGATCAGACCGACACCCACACCCTGCGCTACTATGCCGCCAAGAACAACAAGCACATAGGCATGGCCCTGTGTACCTACAAGGGCTACCAAAGCGACCGCGACGAGGGCGGCAGGCAATGCAACATGATGGTGGCCGAGAACGAGATGAAGATGGACGCCCTGCAGCCTTCACGCGGGCAGTTCTCCTACGGTGGCGCCGACCAGTTGGTCAGCTTCGCCCAGAAGAACAGCATGGCCGTGCGCGGCCACTGCCTTGTATGGCACATGCAGCAGCCCGGATGGCTGAGCAGCGACGGCAAGAAGAACGACAAGAACTGGAGCCGCGCCGAGGCCCTGCAAATCATGAAAGACCACATCGCCAACGTGATGAATCATTTCAAGGGCAAGGTCGTAGAATGGGACGTGGTCAACGAGTGTCTGGACGACGACCAGTCGGTTATCCGTTCCAATCCCGATGCCTATACACTGCGACCCACGGTGTGGCAGCGCGCCATTGGCGATGACTATATCGACTCGGCTTTCGTCTTCGCCCACCGTGTCGACCCATCGGCAGTGCTCTATCTCAACGACTACGACGTGGAGCTGCAAGGCAAGGCCAAGGCGGTGGCCTTCTACAACCTGGCCATGCGGCTGAAGAAAAAAGGCATTCCCATCGACGGCGTAGGCCTGCAGTGCCACTTCTCTATAGGCGAGGTCGACTCCGTGAAACTGGAGAGTACCATAAGACGCTTCGGCGAGGAGAACATGAAGTGCATCATTACCGAGCTCGACATGGGCATTCCCTCCACGTCGGAGCAAGACCTGCTTGAGCAGGCGCGCAACTACCGCGTGATTACCGACATTGTGCTCAACAACGACAACTGCCCGAACATGATTGTCTGGGGGCTGAAGGACAACGACTCGTGGCGCAGTGCCTCCAATCCCCTACTCTACACGTCGGGACTTGCTAAGAAAAAAGCCTGGTATGCCGTGCGCTCGGCCCTGCGCCATCGTGCCATTGAGAAAGAGAAGGCCGGCATTGAGACCGTCGGTCAGCAGCCATCGATGCCCGCTGCGACTCTTTACGACCTCAATGGTCGCCGCGTCGGTAGCCAGCACCCGAAGCCCGGTATATATATAAAAGGTGGCACTAAGATCTGCATCAAGTAAAGGAAACGAGGCTGACAAAAGGTCTATGTCAGGTAAAGATGCCACAAGCCACCGTCAGGCGAACTTCGAACTGCTGCGCATCCTGGCCATGCTTGGTGTGGTGGTGAGCCACGTCTTCAACTACGGGCTGCAAATCTACGAAGGTTTTTCGGTCGACGTGTCGGCCCCCATGGGGGTTGCCGTGTGGAGCCTGTTAGAGCTTCTGAAGCTGGCCGTCCTCGTCAGCGTCGACTGCTATATCCTGATTTCAGGCTACTTTCTCATTGACCGGCACCAGCTACGCCTCAGGGGAATAGGACGTGTGTGGCTTACCACGTGGAGCTATGCCGTGGCCATCTTTCTTCTGGCCGCCATGCTGGGCGTGGTGCCCTTCACCTGGGGCGGCCTGCTGACATACGCCACGCCCGTCTGTTCCGACATCTACTGGTTTGTCACTTCCTATTTAGTGCTTCTGCTACTTGCCCCGCTCCTTTCCATGGCCACGGAAAGACTCACACAGCGGCAATACCTGTGGGTGCTGGCAGTAGGGTTCGTGGTCTGCTTCCAGCCCTTGTTGGGCCAGTTTCTGGTTGACGGGCATAAGATACTGCTGTTTGTCTTTCTCTTCCTTATGGGGGGCTATATCCGGAAATACGGTCAAAAGCCTTGTGGCGATAGGAAAACGGTGGTAACTTGCTATGTAGCAATTCTTTTCATGATGTATGCCTACGTACTCTACAAGAACCTGCATCTTCAGAACCCACGGTTCCAAATTTACGCCATGGCCTATCACGGACTGGTGCTTCCGCTGTCGGTTGCCTTCTTCCTGTGGGTGAAGAGCCTGCCCATTGGCCCTCGTCCCGGCCATTATGTCAACGCCATTGCGTCGCTATCCTTCGCCGTCTACGTCATTCACGACCATCCGATAGTACACGACATTCTGTGGAGCCACGTCAACATCCTGCTGAGCCATGCCGCCCCATGGGCCATTCCGCTTCTTTGTTTGCTCATAGGCGTAGCCGTCTTTTTAGCCTGCATTCTGATAGAGAAACTCCGACAGTGGGCCATGCCTTGGTGAACTGGCGGAGGAAGTAACTTGAATTAGGTCGCAATTCATGCTGAATTAGCCGATAGTTCAGCATGAATTGCGACCTAATTGATGCTATATTGCGAGGTAATTCAACATGGTCGGTCCGCTCACCTCGAAGCGGCCACTTTGCGGTTGTGTTTCAGACCGTTGGCATCGACGCGCTGCTCTATGCCCAGACCGCGTTGCCGACGGGTTCCGGGCAGGTGCCGGCCAGAAAGGTCGTAGCGGCGGGAAGAGCCATTCTGAAGCATCTCTGCGTGGTAGATGCCCTCGGTCGACTTCTCGAAGAACTGCCAGGCATCGAACTGAACATTGGTAGCCTCGGTAAACACAAAGAACACGTTGCGCACACCGCTGAAGGCAGTGGTGTCGATGTCGAGGATGTGTTCCTTGAACGTGGTCGACGAGAACTCGAGCCTTGCGGCAGGCTTGGCCGTCTGACTGCCCAAGCGAATCTCCAGTACGCCCTTGCCCTTCGCCCTGAGCATGAACGAGCCCACGCCCTGCTTGCCAAAGTCGGCCTTGCGCACCATGGTCCATGCGCCGGCGTTCATTTTCACTTGCAGGTTTTTCGAGGCATCGTTGCCCAGCTTGTTGACCGAAGGCACCTTCGTTATGTTAGTGAAGTTCTCATAGCTCACGCCGCCGGCTGTCGACATGGTCTCTGCCTGCTGAAGCAGGAAGGGGTTCAGGTTGCGTATGCCTGCAGGGCCGTTGTTGGTGGCCGTCACCTTGCCCACGCGCTGAGTGCTTTCGTTGACCGTGGCCTTGTTCACGCCGATGGAGCGGAATCCCGAAGCGCCCGTCTTCATGTTCTGTTCCAGCACCATAGAGTGATAGAACAAATAATAGTTGTCCTCGTACTTCTGCAAGTGGGTGTGGTTATTGCCGTAGCCAAAGCCGAACGAGCCAGGGTTGGCGAAATACTCGCCGCGATACTCCCACGCGTCGGGGTCGAGCGGGTTGTCGGTCACCATGTAGCACATGCTGCACGACGAGGGGGCAGCGTTGCTGCCACGCTTGGCATAGCTGCTCCAGTCGTTGCGGTCGGACCACGAGGTGTTGTAGGTATAGACGAAGCGGCCATCCATCATGTTCAGCTCGCTGGCCTCGAAAAGATAGGGCGCAGGCAGGTTGACAGCCGCACCGTCGAGGGCAGTCATGGTGCTCTTCAGCTTGGCAATGCGCGAGTTGCCCGGCATCAGCTTCGAGCCAGTGGCCTGTGGGTCGCCACCACCGAAGGCTATCCAGCCCGTCCCGTTCCCGTCGATGACCACACCGGGGTCGAACACCCAGTTACAGGGATCGACGCCAGCCATTCCGTGGGTTATGAGCGCACTGCTGCGGGGCGACTTGAAGGGGCCTATGGGCGTGGCACCCCTGATAACGCCCACGCTGCCGCCGCCATTGGCAAAATAAATGAAGAACTCTTCGGTGCCGTCGGCTTTCTGCCGCCATACGGCCGACGGCGCCCACGACTGTCCGCACCAGGAGCCGCACACCGTCCCCACGTCAATGGTGCCGTGGAACGTCCAGTTCATCATGTCGTCGGTCGAGAACACCACAAGCGACTTGATGGCACCGTAGCCATTGCTGCCACTCTTGTTGTTGGCCAGGAACTGCTGGTGGTCGTTGGTGCCATAGACGTAGAGGCGACCGCCGTGAACCAGTGCGGTAGGGTCGGCACAAAACACACAGGGGCTGATAGGATTGCCATAGCTCGTCGACTTGTAAGTCTTTTCCACACTTTGCGCTGCTGCCGTCATGGCAAAGGTCAGCAGGGCTGCTTGCATAATGATTCTGATGCTCATTCTAAGGGATATAATGGTTTCACTGGGCAAAGATAAGCAAAAGAGTGGAACTTCTTTTTTCTTTCTGTTCTGATATTTTTCGGTTTTGTCTCATTTTTTACAAACAATCATTGCATTTTCGAAAAAGAAATGATGTTATTCCATAAAAAAAGAGTAACTTTGCCATCGAATAGCAAAAACTCCCATCATGGATACTATCAATGACCTTTTCTCGCTACTGAGCAATTTCCTTTGGGGATGGCCCATGATCATACTGCTTCTGGGCACACACCTGTTTCTTACCTTCCGGCTGCGCATACCGCAAAGAAAGCTGCTGACTGGCATACGGCTGTCGGTGAAGCCAGACGCAAATGCCAAGGGCGACGTGAGCCAGTTCGGTGCCTTGGCCACAGCCCTGGCAGCCACCATAGGAACAGGCAACATTGTGGGCGTGGCCACTGCCGTGGCATTAGGAGGCCCCGGCGCCGTGCTGTGGTGCTGGCTGACGGGCATTTTCGGCATGTCGACGAAATATGCCGAGGGGCTGCTGGCCGTGAAATACCGGGTAAAAGCCAGCGACGGGCGCATGTATGGCGGCCCGATGTATGCCTTGGAGCGCGGCCTCAACATGCGGTGGCTGGCCATTCTCTTTGCCGTCTTCACCGCCCTGGCCTCGTTCGGCATAGGCTGCACGGTGCAAGCCAACTCTATTGCGCTGCTGGCCTACGAGACGTTTGGCCTGCCCACTTGGCTGGTGGGCATCTTCGTCTGCCTATTGGCGGCAATGGTCATTCTGGGAGGCATCAAGGCCATTGCCCGTGTCTGCACCATTTTGGTGCCCTTCATGGCCATTCTCTACGTGTTGGGATGCGTTGTCATTCTCATCATGAACAGCGACTACGTGTGGCCTGCGGTCGAGCTGATTGTCACGTCGGCATTCAACCCCTCGGCGGCAGGCGGCGGGTTCATGGGCGCCACGGTGATGATGGCGGCGCGCTACGGCATAGCCCGCGGACTGTTCTCGAACGAGAGCGGCATGGGCTCGGCACCGATTGTGGCCGCTGCAGCCCAGACACGCAACCCCGTGCGACAGGCACTGGTGTCGAGTACCGGCACTTTCTGGGACACCGTAGTCATCTGCGCCATGACGGGGCTGGTGCTCGTGAGCAGCATCCTGGCCTATCCCGACATTACCTTTGCCGACGGCGCGGCACTGACCAAGGTGGCCTTCTCGAAGATTCCATACATAGGCGCACCACTGCTCACGTTCGGCATCCTCACCTTTGCCTTCAGCACCATTCTGGGCTGGAGCTACTACGGCGAGAGTGCGGTGAACTATATAGAAGGCCGCCGCATCAACCGGTTCTATCGCATACTCTATATCGTGGCCCTGTTCTTCGGAAGCATTATCAATCTGGACATTATCTGGAACATTGCCGACTGCATGAACGCGCTCATGGCCATCCCGAACTTAGTAGCGTTGCTACTGCTGAGCGGCATTGCGGCCGAAGAGACGAAGAAATACCTATGGGCCAATAGGCTGGACGATGAGATGGAGGAAGATTGAAGATTGATAATTGAAGATTGAAGATTATTTCACATGAGAAGATTCGACTGGATAGTTTTCGATGCTGACGACACGCTTTGGGACTGCCAAGGCCACTTCGAGCGGGTGATGCGCCAACTTTACGACATGCTGGACCGATGGTCGACCAAGGAAATGTCGAAACGTGAACTCTATGCCACCGAGCGGAAGAACATGCCCGTGCTTGGCTATGGCACAAAGGCTTTCACACTCTCGGTCATGGAAACGGCCCTCCGCGTGTCGGAATACCAGCTGCCAGCCCGCGAACTGGCCTGGCTACAGGAGCGCTGCTACGGTCTGCTCAACCTGCCTGCCACGCCGCTGCCCGAAGTAGAGCCGACACTTAGGACGCTACAGGAAGAGGGCTGGCACATGGCTGTCTTTACCAAAGGCGAGTTGCTCGACCAAGAGAACAAGCTGAGACGTTCGGGCCTGGGCCAATACTTCGAGCACGTGGAAATTACGAGCGACAAGGGGCAGGATGAGTTTCGCGCACTCTGCAGGAAACTCGACGTCGAGCCAAGCCGCATGCTCATGGTGGGCAACTCACTGAAGAGCGACATAGCCCCGGCACTCGCCATCGGGGCATGGGGCATCTATATTCCCTTCCACATCACCTGGGAGCTGGAGCATGCCGAGCACTTCGACCATGAGCGCATGCACACTATCAATCATTTTGCACAACTATTAAACTATCTATAAGAACATGGGAAGACTACTTCTGCTATGCCTGCTGGCACTGCCGCTTACCACGTCTGCACAAGAAACGAAGAAAGACACGGTGAAACACGAGAGCCTCGGGCAGAAGCTGCTCAAGCCCATTAAATGGATTGGCAGGAACTGGAGTGCCTGCGACCCAGCCTACTCCGTGCCCTCGTTCTATGACTGGGCAGTGCAGTTGCAGAACACGACATCGTTCGAGTGGGTGAACATCGAGACACCGCAGGGCGTCGACCTCAGCATGCGCTCGAAGGTGAGCAACCGCGTAGGTCCCTACCTGGGCTATTCGTTCCTGTTCTACGGCTACACCATCGACCTAAACACCATCGGCAAGCCAAAAGGAAAGGGCAAGAACGAGTTTACCCTCTCCATCAACTCGAACCTGATGAACATCGACCTCATACGCCGCAGAACGGGCGGCGACTTCATTGTGCGCCGGCTGAACTTTACCGACCCTGCCGACCCCGCCGAAACCTATGAGTTTAGCGACCTCTTTGCAGACGAGAACCTGGGCGACTATGCCAAGAACAGCCTCACGGGCATCAACCTCAACATCTTTACCAACCACCGCAAGTACTCCAACCCAGCCGCCTTCTCAAACGGTGCCGTGCAGCTGCGCCCGGCAGGCTCGCCCATGATTGGCCTGGGCTACACCCACCAGAAAGTAGAGACGCAGTCGGCCGACCTCTTCGGCAGCGTAGGCATGCTCCTGCTCACCGACGAGAACGGCTTTCCCCTGCTGTTGGATGAAGAGCTGATGGAAAAAATAGACTATCTCTACGACAACGATCGCGAAGCCTTCAACAAGGAATTTGGGAAAATGCTCGAAAAGGGATGGAAGCAGATGATACCCATCGAGAAGACCTTCATTACCAACCTCGTGCCCACTACAACCACCATCGACGACTGGCACCTGCAATTAGGCTATGCCTACAACCTGGTGTTCTCGCGCCGCCTACTGCTGGGCCTCTCGGCGGTCGTCTCGCCAGGCATCAAGCGGGTGAAGTCGAACAACATAGGCAGTCTGACCTATGACATGGCCGAAGAGCTGAGCCGACTGACAAACCTGTACGACGGCAAGCAGACCACTGCCAACGACTTCCGCTACGACTTCCGCGACACCCACTTCAACGTCAACACCTTCCTGCGAGCCAGCCTCACGTTCAACTTCAACCGCTGGCGCGCCGGTTTCTACGGCACCTTCAGTAACTACTACTACAACCACAACAACATGAAGGTGAACAACAGCTTCGGCAACATTACGGCATACGTGGGCTACTGCTTCGGCCGCAGAAAGGAATACAGGCACGGCGGCGAGAAGCGCCAGGACTACATTATGGCCGCCCTTACGAAGAAGGACATTGAGGAAATGAAGGACACGATGCCCGAAGGCAATCTGCACAGGGGCAGTGACTACATAGCAACCGAGGGGCGCACCCGCAACTATCACTCCGACGAGTTCACGCTCAACATTCAG
The DNA here is from genome assembly GCA_905235905.1 of uncultured Prevotella sp. Lineage (GTDB taxonomy): Bacteria > Bacteroidota > Bacteroidia > Bacteroidales > Bacteroidaceae > Prevotella. Next base: position 2,373 of record CAJONO010000216.1, on the reverse strand, counting down.
GGCTGCGACCTCGTCTGCGGGCCGGAAGGCAAGTATGGCTGGATTGACATAGAAGACGGCTATATCACGCCAGGCGAAGACACCGAAGGGCGCTTGTCGAAAGGCAAGAGAATAGAAATCGGAAAGGACGGCAGTTTCAAGTGTGAGGCTGGCCACAGCAGCAGCTTCAGGGCCGGAAACTGGTGGAAGTCGCAGGTGAGCATCGACCAGGTGCCCAACAACTGGTATCCTGAAATGCTCCATTATGCCCTGCGCGGCAAGCTGACGCTCTATCTGCGCGGCCGTATCTTCGGAACGAAAAAGCCTGTGAAGATGGTGCTCGACGACTTCTGCCTGAACCACGGCAGCGAGACTCAAAGCTTCTCGCAGGTGGCCCTGAAGTCGTTCGTTTCCAACGCACCCTACAGCATCGAGGGGCGCACCGAGGTCAACGGCAGGGAGTGCCGCGTCTACATCGAGCAGAAGAATCGCGGCAAGCAGACCAACCTCTACCTCTCACGTATCTATAGCTCAAACGCCAACTGGATAAGCACTATCGACGGCGAGCGGCCCATCAGCTCACTTTCCATCCCCGGCACCCACAATGCCGGCACGGCAGCACTCAATGAGTCGCCCATCGTGTCGGCCACCCAGACACAGCTCTTCTCCGTGGCCGACCAGCTAAGCGACGGCATCAGGGCCTTCGACCTGAAACTGAAGGACAACCTGAGCTACGGAAGCAACCAAAACGACGAGGAAACCTTCGAAGGCACCCTGAAAGCCTGGGACAAGTTCCTCGGCGAGCATCCCACAGAATGCATCGTGGCACTGATAGGCAACGAGAAGAAAGAAAAGTGGAGCGAGACGATGGCCGCCGACTACCGGGCGCTCATGAACAAATACCAGGGCCGCGTGGTGCAGCACTTCGGGGCATCGACGCCGCTCGACCAGGTGCGCGGCAAGATTCTCGTCATACGCAAAGAGGAAAACTGCCCCTTCGGCAAGCTGCTGAAGTTCACCGACAATGCCGTCTTCGACTACGACTGCTTCCATGTGGAGAACGTCTATAAGGAGCACAAGACGTGGAAGAAGACCAAGCTGATAGAACAGAACATTCGCGATGCCTACGAGAACGAAGACCCGAACAAGTGGTTCATCACGTTCAGCACCATCGCCTGGTCGCCGCGCCGCCACACCCCCTACAGCTATGCCTGGGGCGGAAAGGCAAAGAACATCCGCAAGCCAGTCAACCCCACATTCCGTGAGTTTGTCGAACTGAAGGACTACACCGACTTCGGCATCGTGTTCCTCGACTTCTACAACAACCACGGTGAGAATCCGCAAGTGGTCGAGACCATCATCGGCTCAAACTACCATCGCGAAGACGAATAGCTTCACGGAAACGCCTCCCTATTTATCTCTATAATTCTGCTTGTCATGTCCTTGTCGGTAAGCAGGCGCAGGCCGACGGTCATCATCGAGTATGATGCCGCCAAGACCAACGTCCAAGACATCATCAAGGGTTTCGTTGTAAATGTTGAAATGTTGAAATGTTGTATTTTGCACTTTCCGCAGAATCTTCGGCGTTTCGCGTGATTTCGGGTAAAAAGACACCCCAAGGTATACCTGCTACTTCTCAGAGCTGCCCTGCTGTGTGGTGTACTCGCGCTCCTGTAGCGCCTGCTGGTCTGTTATTCTACAGATAATTTCCATACGTTCTTTTTTTTAAATAGGTTAATATTTTACTGCACGGCGAGGTGGCCACCTCGCATTTGTCTTATCAAACATTCAAACATTCAATCATTTGACTTCACTCAAAGTGTCATTTCTGACTGGAAATATTTTTAATAATATAATTAATTATATTATTAAACCTATAACCCCCAACATTTCAAATGTCTAAATGATTGAATGATTGATTCAACATCTGCATCGCCATGCGGGTGCAAAGATACGGACACTTTTGTAAACAAAAAAAAATAGTTAAAGTTTTTAAAAACCTTAACTATTAACATTTTTTTTTGCGGAAAAACACCTACCGAGACACCCTCCGCCCTGCCGCCGCCGAGGCGTCGCCCTCCGTTTTCGCGCCTTCTGCACTGATTTCGAGGGTGTCGCGTGGCGGGTCGTAGCTGAGGCGCAGGGTGTCGGCCCAAGTGGTGTCGATAGAGATTCGTCAGATTCGTGAGATTCGTGTTCGAGAAAGAACGACATCATAATCTTTTTGTTACGAACACGAATAACACGAATTAAACTTTTGAACATAAATCTACAAAAAATCTGACATAAATGGCTGCGCATGACAATAATAGAGATTCGTCAGATTCGTGAGATTCGTGTTCGAGAAAGAACGACATCATGATCTTTTTGTTACGAACACGAATTACACGAATT
>CAJONO010000215.1 GCA_905235905.1 uncultured Prevotella sp. | reverse complement strand
GGCCACGAGAGCTTTGCAGCCGCCGAGGGTGCCATCAAGATTGCCGAGAAAGCCAACAAGGTTCGCAAGAAGCCCCTCCGTGTCATCCTGAACGGTCTGGGCAAGGACGCTGCCATGATCATCTCGCGTATCAATGGCTTCACCTACGTGCAGACACAGTTCGACTACTTCACCGGCGAGGTGAAAGTGGTGAAAGAAACACCCTACAGCGACGGCCCCCGTGCCAAGGTGAAGTGCTATGGTGCCGACGACGTGCGCGAAGGCGTTGCCATCCTGTGGAAGGAGAACGTCGACGTCAGCATCACCGGCAACTCTACCAACCCCACCCGCTTCCAGCACCCCGTGGCAGGCACCTATAAGAAGGAGCGCGTGCTCGCTGGCAAGCCCTACTTCTCAGTGGCTTCCGGTGGCGGTACAGGCCGCACCCTGCATCCCGACAATATGGCCGCCGGTCCCGCTTCCTACGGCATGACCGACACTCTGGGCCGCATGCACAGCGACGCTCAGTTCGCAGGTTCTTCGTCAGTACCTGCCCACGTCGAGATGATGGGCTTCCTCGGCATCGGCAACAACCCGATGGTGGGTGCCACGGTTTCTATCGCCGTAGAAATCGACCTCGCCCTGAACAAGAAGTAATTGCAGAGCCTATCCGCTCTTCGAGTATCATACAGCAAACAGGGTCTTGCCGCCAAGCAAGGCCCGTTTGTTTCTAACAAAAACCCAAAACTATGAGCAAGATCAAGACTATCGGCATCCTTACCTCGGGCGGCGATGCCCCCGGCATGAACGCAGCCATCCGTGCCGTGACACGCGCAGGCATCTGCAACGGATTCAACATCAAGGGCATCTACCGTGGCTTCGACGGCCTCATCAAGGGCGAGGTGAAGCCTTTTACCACCGAAGATGTCAGCGGCATCATCACCCGTGGCGGCACCATTCTGAAGACCGCCCGCAGCAAAGAGTTCATGACCCCCGAAGGCAGACAGAAAGCCTATGACACCTGTCAGGAGAAAGAAATCGACGCGCTCGTCGTCATCGGCGGCAACGGTTCGCTGACCGGTGCCTGGAACTTCGGCGTGGAGTTCGACTTCCCCTGCATCGGACTGCCCAGCACCATCGACAACGACCTCTACGGCACCGATGCCACTATCGGCTACGACACGACAATGAACACCATCATGGAGTGTGTAGACCGCATCCGCGACACCGCCAACTCCCACGAGCGCATCTTCTTCATCGAGGTGATGGGCCGCGATGCCGGCTTCTTAGCACAGAACTGCGCCATTGCCTGCGGTGCCGAGGCTGCCATCGTGCCCGAGGAAGTGACCAACGAAGACCAGCTGGCCGAGTTCATGCACCGTGGCATCCGCAAGTCGAAGAAATCGTGCATCGTCATCGTCTCGGAGAGTCCGAAGTGCGGTGCCCTCTACTATGCCGACCGTGTGAAGCACGAGTTCCCCAGCTTCGACGTGCGCGTGTCCATCCTTGGCCATCTGCAGCGCGGCGGCAGCCCGTCGGCCCGCGACCGCATCCTGGCCAGCTGCACAGGCATCGGCGCCATTCAGGCCATCATGCAAGGCCAGCGCAACGTCATGGTGGGCTATCGCAACAACGACATCGTCTACGTTCCCTTCTCCGAATGCATCCGCACCGACAAGCGCTTCGACAAGCGCCTCATCAAGGTGCTCGACGAGCTGAGCATCTGATTGCCAATTCCGACGAGCAAAGGTATTCGGGGGAAGCCCCCATTGGGTTCGCCTGAGTATCGGTCACAGCACTGTTGCAACAGAAAAGGCTGAGAGTATCAGTCGTTGAAACACCCAGCCTTTTTTCAATTTCAAAACTTCTCAACGGCGACGCGACGACGCTTCCATCTCGCCATCCTCGTCCACACCGCCGTAGCCGATGCCCAAATCTGAGCTGACGCCCGTCGAGTTTACCAACAATGTCTCTGTCTCGCTTTCCACCATCTTCATCGATGGCATGATATACGTCTTTTTCATGTCTTTGTCCTTTCTTTGTTTGTTTATTTCACAATTACTTTCTTACCGTTTTTCACATACACACCCTTCCTTGACGTTGGACGTTGAATCCGTCGACCGTCAAGCGTGTATATACTCCCCTCTCCTCTGAGAGAGGGGCTGGGAATGAGGCTGATACCCGTCACCCTATCAGCGAAGCTCATCGCGATACGGCTTTCGGCATCACCCTTCGTTGCCAGTACATCGTTCAGCCAGAAGTAGGCGCGGAAAGCCTTGCACTTCGTCTTGCCCGCAGAGTAGTAGAACTTGTTGCCGTTCAGGAAAAGGTTGTCCTCTGGTATCTGGCTGCCGGCATGCTGGACACCTGTGAAGGTGGCCAGAGTCTTCTGTTTCTTGCCAGTGCCTGTCACATATTTCGCTACTGCCGACTCCTCGTCAGGGTCTACGGTTGCCGTAACCTCAAACTCGCCGATATCCCTTGTCGTCTTTATGACATATGGCCAGTTACCATAGAAGCCGTCGGCTGCCAAGTCGGTTCGGATAAAGTTCACAGCGATGGTACCGTCGGCGTTCAGCGTGTAGTTGTCGAACTCGGCCAGCTCCACGTCGTCGCCGAAAGCAGCCTTCACCTGTTCCGCCGTCATGTCGAAGGGCAGGCAAATGGTGCTCCACTCATGAGCCTTGATAGTACGCTTCACCAGCAGCTCGGCCTCATCGTCGGTGGCCACGGGTGCGACGGGTGAGTTCTCATCGAGAACCACCTTGTCGGTAACCGTCACATTGAAATTCACTTCATTGCATTTCGTTTTCGTCTGACTGGCATCTGAGAAGTTGATGCCCGTCAGTAAACATGTCTTCACGTCACCAACATCAACCGAAGCATCGGCTACAATCGTAGCAGTCAGCAAGACATACGCCCCTGCAGGAATCCTGGGATTTCCCATCTTCGAGGCAATCAGCCTATAGGTCGTCGTCTCTTCCGTTGAGCTATACACCGAGCCGTCAATTTCAAGTTCTGTATACGAAGTGGTGACAGGCTTGTTGTTGCTGTTCAACGCCATGCTCAGTCCCTTCGGCAGTGTGATGTCTAACTGATAGCCAATGAAATTGTCTTTCTCAAAGTCAGTCTCAATGGCCAGCACGGTTTTGCCCTCCTTCGTAATGGCAATGTCTCTTACCTTCAGCTGGTTGTCGGCTAACGCGTTTCCTGCACCTATCAGCAAAGCCAATAGCAGGAAAATGTTTCTTGTTTTCATTTTTGATAATTGCTTTTTGTTTGTTTATTTGTTTTTATTGAGGATCCACCAAGGGGTCTGGTGGTGTATTTGAATTTCCGCCGCTATTACCCAAAACGATGTCAATGATGCTTGTCACGTCGACGATATCGATTGACTTGTCGTCATTGGCATCGGCCACCTCAGTAATGAAAACTGGCGGCACATCGCCCAAGATGCTGCTAATGGTGCTTGTAACATCGACAATATCCACTTCGTTGTCACCGTTCGTGTCGCCCCGCTTAAAAACACCAAGCAGTCCGTTGCGTGTCCGTGCCGTGACAGCCGTACCGTCTTCCATGGTCATGGAAATCTGGTTGATCTTCACCTGATGGCGATGGCCAGTGTCTATGGTGTCGGGCAGAAAGACATTAAACGTCAGCAAGGCCTGAGTGGCAGGTTCTGTCGTTCCACCAATCAAGGTGAAGTCCCACAGTTTGGCACCTTCTTCTATAATAGAGATGGTGTCCACAGCTTCACAGATGGTCACGGTGTAGCCTACTGCCTTGTCGCTCAGAATGTAGTCGTCAGGATCTACTACAACATCGGCAGGAAAGGTTAGACGGATATTCAGATCCTTCACCACTTGCGTATTGACGAGGTTGATGGGGTACTTGACCGTGTCGCCAGGCCGTCCATTCACAGTCATCAGATAATAGGAATACTCTGAGATGGCAGGCATGTTAGGCTCACCCGGGGAACTGGGATTGAAGACGAACTGGGCATAGAAATTCAGGTTCTCCTTACCAATGGTATAGCTGAACGAGCGCAGATTAGTATATAGTTCGCCGTTCAAATACCACCCTGCAAACTCATAGCCGCTATTGGCGTAGGCCGTGAGGGTATAGGAGCTGCCTTCCAAGTAACGGCCCGTGCTGCCACTATAGTAGCCGCCATCAGAACAGGTGGCGGTGACGGAATGCCTCAGCACAGGGTCGTTAGGCTCGACAGGTGAACCGGGGTTGAACACGCAGTGGGCAGTCAGCGTATCACCGTCCACCGGCATCGTGTAGCTGAAAGAAGTGTTGTTAGACACGATCTCGCCCTTGCTGTTCGTCCATCCCTGGAAACTGTAGCCACTCTCCACGTAAGCATACACAGAAATACTCTTCCCTGCCTGATAGCGGCCTGCGCCACTGACTGTGCATCCCTGCGTGGACGTAACCAAGGCGGTAGTAGAGCGTGGTGCTGGGCTCGCTCGGTTCGCTGGGATTGCCTGGCGTAAAGGCATAGTTGGCTATCAGCGTGTCGGTCTTCACTGTGTTCAGGAAAGCGAACGATGTGGCCTTGCTCAGTTCATTGCCCTTGGTGTCCGTCCAGTTCAGGAAGGTATAGCTGGAGTTCACGTAGGCATAGACATTGACGCTACTGCCTACGGCGTATCGGCCTGCACCCGACACACTGCCAGCATCGTCGATGTTCCTCAGGAGCACTATTCTCGAATAGATGGTAGGTGGCCCCAGCTCCGACGGCGACACAGGATCGAAGATGTCGTCCTGCGCCCAGATGCTGATGCTGCCTAATAGCAGCACCAGCAGGGTTAGATATCTTATACGTATCATACGCGCGAACATTTATTTAATAACGACCTTCTTGCCATTCACCACATAGACTCCCTTTGTCGGGGTTGTTATGTTCTGCCCCTTAAGGTTGAAGTAGCGGTCGGCCTTGACATCATTCTGCTTCACATCAGCAATCTCGGTAACAACAGTTTCACCCACGCGCAGCATGAAGCGGCTGTCGTTGGTACCGACATTTGCGGTGAAGGTGTAGCTGCCGTTAGTCAGGTCGGACTCAATGCCCGTCTCTTTGTCAACAAGTACGATGTTCTGGAACTGGTTGCGGGGAGCGGAGATAGTGTAAGTACCATCCTGTGGTATGATGATGCCAATCTGAACTGCACCCTCGCCAAGAGGACGCTCGTTGATAGCCCGCAGTTCACCGTTCTCTATGGTGTAGATTTGCGGCACGGCGGCATCCATCGAGAAGAACTTCGAGGCATCACAAGTAGGCTCATAGTCCATCTTAGCCTGCGGGTTCATCACGAAGCGGGTCTTGTCTGTCAGTTCACCATCGCTCAGTTCCACGTCTATCAGTTTGCGCTCGCTGGCCTGCTCTGCACGTGCGGCATTCTGGCTCTCAATAACGCTGGTCAGCTGGCGGCCCTGAATGGGGAAGCCGATGATAGCGTTTTCCTCATTGGGACACTGTACGAAGAAGGCCTCGTTGGGACGGATGGCATAGTCGTCGTCGATGATGCTATAGGCCGAATAGGTGCTGTTGCTGACGTTCCATACCGTGATGGGAGCCGTGAAGTTCAGCTTATGGATATTATAGTACGAGAGCCAGGGGTTACCAACGAGGTTCCAGCCCTTGTTGGCATTGCTTTCAGAAATGTTAGCCTCTAAAGACGTCACAAATTCCTTGTTCGAAAAAACATTTTGCATCGCTGCATTATTTTCGGCATAAAAATTACTCCATGTATCTTTGCTAGTCTGATAGATAAATCCAGCCCCTGCTGGAATTACATCGTCAGCAGAATAGTTTTTCCAGTTTCCACCAGTACCATTTATGGCACGATTTGCACCATCATAATATCTGACAGCCTTGTATCCATTTTCCACAACGATTTTACCAACCTTCATATCAAAAGGCAACACTACGAAATACCACTTATTTTTTCCGTATAATAATCGTATCTAAATTGATTGATGATGTTAATGTTGTCGCTGTTACTAATAACCTGTGCCCTTTTTGCTGTATTGGCACCATTTACTGCTACCCAAAAATTTGTAATCCCCATGGGATCATTTCCGCTTATAGTTAAGGATGCTCCCGCATAACTACTAACTTTTACATCGGGATTCCCTTCAAATCTTTCACCTGCTCTTAGAACCAATGGTTTTGCTATATACCAATAGTCAACATCTGCCGTACTGAATCCCTCAATATTGTAATTATACCAATAACTATCCTGCTTGTAGGTGTTCACCAAGTAGTCGGGAACATGGACAGTCAGGATGCTACTGTTACATCCTTCAAGAATACTGTTCGGCGTAACCATCGTGGGCGACTTCAGGTAGATGTCAGTCATGCTGGTGCAATACTTCACCACACGCGACGGAGCACTATACATAGAGGTTGGGAACTCAATGGTCTTCAGCTTGCAGTATTCAAACGCCTCATTGCTCACGCTGACATTCTCGCGAATGACAACGTTGTCAAGGTTGCAGTTGTTGAAGGCATATGAGCCGATGCTGGTGACGCTGGCGGGGATGCTTGTCCTATAGGAAAAACACTGGTAGAATGCGCGATAGCCAATAGAAGTAATGCCTTCTGGTATCTCGAAGGGTTGTAGGCGTTGGCAATTATTGAAGCAGTTGTCTGGGATTACCCTTACAGCAACAGGATATGATACATTATTAAGGTAGTAATTTTCACCAAAAGCATACTCTCCAATGGATGTTACTGTTTCTGGAATAATGGCTTGTGGCAATCTTGTTTCGTAAAATGCTTGATAGCCGATAGTCGTCAAGCCATCGGGTAGTTCCGTAGTACTAATATCACTTCCTTTGAAGGCATAGCTTCCAATGACTTTCAATGTTTTGGGTAGTTTCACCTCATGGAAGAAATACAGGTTGTCACGGTGACTGTCATAGCTTAACTGACTCTCTGGAATTTCCGTAATTTCAGCATTGGTCAGGTCAAGAGTGAACAGGCTGGTCATCATCATGATTCTTGCCCAGTCGTCGCTGTTCATCGGACCGCTAATCACCAACTTTCGTACATTCTGGATATGGTCGGTATTCTTCAGAACCTCAGTTCCAAGACTTCCCGGCTCTAAAAGGCTGACCGTAATAGTAGGTGTCCTTTCGATACCTACATTGTACAAATATCCACTTGCATCTCCTGAACCGTCATTCTCAAATATCCATTTAACAACATGCTTGCCTGGTCCCATTTCAACATAATGTTTTTGGCCACTGTAGAGTGCTTGGCCATTATTGTTATATGCAACAAGCTCATCGTCAAGATAAACCTTATTGTATAATGCCTGTGCATCATAGACCAAAGTGGCATCTTCATCCACATTTACAGTTGCAGTTATCGTAGCTCTGCCGCCGTCTTTGATTCGGGGCGAATCGTAGTCATTGTCATACGTTTTCCATCCACTATTATGGAATGCAAACAATATGGGATAATCCGACCAGCTCATGTGCATTCTTCCACTAATGTTGATACCCTCATAAAGACGGTCTGCTGCACTTGCTATCTGCGAAGCAGTCTGGGTGGCATCATCGTAGATGTCGTTATAATCAGAAACTTCGTAGTTTGTGGTTTCTGCAATATTGAGCGCACTATTCAGATGCGTCTTTGCAGTGTACATATCAACCTCATCTTTCAAGTCTGCTGCAATAAGCTTCCACAGAATGTTACCATCACTACCAACATCGGAATTAGCACGGGTGCTTCCATTGTAGCCAACATACTGATTCTCATTGTAGTATCGATTCCTTCGAATGATATAGCCGCCTTCTGTCGTTTCTATACGAAAATACACATCCTGGTCTATACCTGTTTGTGTGCTGAGGTCACCACCAGATGTCCAGATGTAACGATTGTTGTTACTGAATTGCAACATATACGTCTTGTCTGCCGTTTGCGTAATAATGACGCTTGTGGCTCGTCCCTGCACTATCTCGGGCGTTTCACCGTTCTGATACAAGAATCTGTCACTGTTAGCGTTGTAGAGATAGTAGGTCTTTCCGCTTTCCAAAGTCGTAGTCTCTGGAAGTGTCGGGGCTGTTCTGGCCCATGCACCTTGCAGGGCACTGATGCTTACGACCAAGAGCGTAAGCAGAAGTCTGATTTTCTTCATAATTGTTACTTTTTGTTGGTTAATAATAAAATTGAATTGTTGTTTGGCGATAGGGGACAAAAAAGAATAGGTGCAAGCATTTCCTTTGTACGGTCCCGAGGCATCGCCAAACGCCCATCTTTTGCACAAACGGAAAACCCACACCTATCACGGCGTGAGTATTCACATCTTACGTTGGCAAAAGATTCGGACTTTCAATTTGGCGATTTTCGGGTCCGTCAGCCAGTAAGAGTAAACACTCTATCTCAATATGTCATTTTCAGTTCAATGTTCTTTTCACGTCATAGTCTTTTATGTTTTATGCGGTTCGACGTCTATTGTAAAAGGGGCAGCGAGGTTAGAACACGCAGGCCCATCCGAATTTCTTTACGATGACATTCAGCAAGTTGCGCTCTTTAACGGGGATGGTGATGGTCACGTTCTCGCGTTCTTTGTCTGAGGGCGTGTATGCCATTCGTTCCATGCTCTTCTCAAGATTCACGGTGTCATAGAGACTCCTAAGTTCCTCAGCAATCTCAAAGGGAGGATTTCCCGCCAGTCCCATGCAGACGAGACGTTCTGCCTCTCGATAGTTTTTTATGCTGTATGCCAAAGAGGCTGCACTTCGGAAAAGTACGCTTTCAGTGGGTTCTCCTACATGTTGCTTTTGGGCTTCGTATGCGGCATTCCTTTCCGCCTCAAACGACTGCTCGTAAAGACAGAGAGCATCATCAGCATTTCCCTGTCTTCTCAACAAATCGCCTTGGTCGGCCAGTTCCATGGCACGTGTATGTATTTCTTGAACATCCATATTTATCCTCTTTTATTAAATAATGCTTTGGGATTACTGAACTCAATAACAGAAATAAAAACAGGAAGATGTAGCCCGTCAGATTGTTGAGTCTGTTCTGCCTTTGCTGCATACCGCCTGTTGATGGCAGTGTCGTCACCTTTCAAGATTCCAGATACTTCAAGCCTTGCTTTCTTCTGAAACAAGACAGAGTCTTTGGCACCTAACCAGTAGTCAACCCCCGTTCCCTTTCTCGACCTTTCGATAACAGTATAGGGAGTCAAGGTCGCAGAAATCATCACAGACAGGCAGACAGCCCCGTGTTCCACGGTGTACTGCATGTCGGCGTATGTTCGCTCCTTCTGGCTATTATAGTCGTCTATCCAAAGAAGGTCTATGCTTTCATTTGTCAATCCTGCCATTGCCAACGGTATCTTTTCGGTATGGCCAGAAATATGCATACATATTTCAAAAGCCTCGTACAATTGCGATGCAGCAACCGGCGTGATGCCAGGCAAACCAGTTTTGATGGATGTAATATTGATTTCCATTTGAATTTCCTATTTCCGACTGCTCCTTTCGATGCGCGATTGAGCAAATAAAAATATATGTGCATCGCAATGCACGGGACAAAGATACAAAAAGAAATCCGAACCGCCAAGCGATTCGGAGATTTTTTTCAAGAAGCGCAAAAAAATATCAAAAACATCAAGGACGGTGGGGCGGGCTGAATATTTATGCTATTCCGTTATGTAAAATCAAGACAAACGAAAAACGTGAAATAGAATCAAGAGAGGGGATGACGCTCACCTTTCCTCATGAAAATGCCTCTCATTTGAGGTGGTAATACTTACCAGTTGAAGTGGTAATGCCTACCATCCTTGCAATTGATGCTTGATTATCCCACAATCTAATATCGTTTACAACATGATTCAGCATCGATTGCGCCATAATTCAGCATCGATTGCGCCATAATTCAGCATCGATTGC
>CAJONO010000214.1 GCA_905235905.1 uncultured Prevotella sp. | reverse complement strand
TAAGTAGTCCACGTTTTCTTTTTCTGTGCTTTTCAAAAATCAGTAATCAGTATTAACCCCAAAAACTATAACGATTTATGAAACAGAGATTATTATTCGTTGCTTTCCTGCTGCTTTTAACAGGAAGCACAAGCAAAGCAGTTGCAGCAATCACTGCGGACAACGACATCATCAACTTTGCCGATGCCGAAGCAAAGCGCGTCTGCGTAGAGAACTGGGACACCAATGGCGACGGGGAACTATCGATGGCCGAGGCCGCAGCGGTGAAATCCCTCGGCAGAACGTTCTATGATAACAGGGTATTGAAAAGCTTTGACGAGTTCCAGTATTTTACGGGCGTGGAAACTATTTATCCTGGGTTCTCGTATTGTATTAATCTCGCCACCATCACCTTTCCCAAAAACTTGAGCGTTTTTTCTAGTTCTTTTAGCGGGTGTAGGAATCTAAAGGAGGTAAAAATAGACCCGTCTAATTCTCATTTCACGTTAGTAGACGGTGTGGTATATAACATGAACAGAGATTCAGTCGTTCTCTATCCTGCGAGAAAAGACGGTACGGAATATACTATTCCCACTGGCACAGTCACTATTGGTGAATATGCTTTCAGTTGGAGTAATCTCCAGAAAATCATTATTCCAAGCACCATAACCCGCATCCGCAGTGGCGCGTTCTGCGATTGTTCTAGTTTATCATCGATCAATATACCAAGTTCCGTCAGCTCTGTCGGAAGTGATGCATTCTATAATACGGCATGGTACAATAGCCAGCCCGACGGACTGATATACAAGGACAACATCTTGCTGGCTACTAAAGGAGAGTACCTTTCTGGAGATGTGGTAATAGATGAGGGGACAAGACTCATTGCCGACAATGTCTTTGGGAAAGGGTTTTGGGGTTCTGGTATAACCTCCATCACCATCCCCAATTCCGTAACTTGCATCGGCGTAGAGGCTTTCTATCACTGTAACAACCTGACTTCCGTTGTCATTCCCAATTCCGTGAAAACAATCGGCAGGAGTGCTTTTAATGAGTGTAAAGCTCTTGTCTCAGTAACCTTGCCAAACTCTATCACGCGTATAGAAAGTGGAATTTTTGCTTTCTGTAGGAAGCTGTCCTCTGTCAACATCCCAAACACTGTGACCAGTATTGGGAGTATGGCTTTTTATGACTGCGAAAGCCTCACGTCAATAACAATCCCTGACGGTGTTACGCAAATTGAAGAAAATGCATTCTGTGGCAGTGGCTTGACATCCATCGCAATACCCCCGAGCGTAAAGGAAATAGGGCGGGCTGGTTTAGCTTGTCCGAACTTGACAGCCTTGTATATTACAGATTTGTCAGCGTGGTGCGGTATTTCGATTTATGGTCAGAATTATGTAAATTATCATCCTCTACATCATGCTCGCCTGTATCTTAATGGTGAAGAGGTGACAGACTTAGTGATTCCTGATGGTGTGACAAGTATTGGTCAGTATGCGTTCGATGGCGGTGGTGGTATAACCAGCATTACGATTCCTTCGAGTGTGACAGCTATTGGTCAGTGTGCCTTTAGGGATTGTGTCGTAACCAAAGTGACCTCATATATAAAGGAACCTTTCGCCATTGGCAAAAACGTTTTTTCATGCGTAATTAACAAGGGTGACTATGGCTCCAACAGAAACTATACCACGGCCACCCTCTACGTCCCCAATGGCACAAAGGAGAAGTATCAAACCACCGATGGCTGGAAGAACTTCACGAACATCGTCGAGATGCCATCGGACAGCGTGTTTACGGCGATGACCAAGGAGGGCGTGGAGATGACCTTCAAGATTATCGACAACGACTCCCTGACATGCCATGTGGGCGACGGCGAGGAGGCGTCGGTCGACGTGAATACCAGCGGCGAGGTGACCATCCCGCAGGTGGCCAACGGCTACAAGGTGCGGGCCATCGGACGTAAGGGCTTCTACAACTGCTCGAAGCTGACCCACATCTGGCTGCACGAGGACATCGACAGCATCGGCGAACTGGCCTTCTACGGCTGCACCAGCCTGCGGGTGCTCGACATTCCACATAGCGTGACGTACATAGCGCCTGATGCCTTCGAGGGGTGTACAGACCTGACGTTGAACATTCCGTACGACAAGACCGACCTGCTGACAGGCGACAATTCAGGCGTCATGATAAGCCTGACGAAGCCCTCCGACGAGACGGCGGGCACGCTGGAGCGCATCTACATACCGAAGGCCGTAACCACCATAGGCGACCGCTCGTTCGGCTACTGCAAGGATGTGAAGGTGATGGTGGTAGACGAGGAGAACCCGGTGTTCGACTCGCGCGAGCAGTGTAACGCCATCATTCGTACCGAAGAAAACACTCTGCTCTACGGATGCCAGAACACGGTGATACCCGCATCGGTGAAGACCATTGAGGGCTACGCCTTCGAGGGGCACTCGAAGCTGAACGCCATCACCATACCAGCGGGCATGACGGCCATCGGTGAGCAGGCCTTCCACGACTGTACGACACTGCTGTCGGTCAAAGCAAAGATGGTGAATCCCTTCGCCATCAACGACAACACTTTCGACGCACAGACCTACCGTAGTGCCACCCTCTACGTACCTGTCGGCACGAAGGCGAAATACCAGGCTACCCAGGGCTGGAAGAACTTCACAAACATAGAGGAAATGGTGTCGCAAGAAGATATGGAGCCTATTGATGAAGACGGCGACATTAACTTTGGCGGCGAGGACAGCGCGATTGACGAGGAAACAGACCTGGACGGCAATATGGTGGGCAATATCTACTACAACATTGCGCCGGGCGACGGTGGCTATGACCCCGTGGAGGGCTGCATCAAGGTGACGAAGCCCACGAGCGACGAGGATATGGAGGCACTGGACGAAGAGACGGACATCTTCGGCGAGCTGGCCAGCAAGCATTTCACAGGCATTGTCTTCAAGGTGCCCGCCGGAAGTGGTGCTATCACCCTGACTGCC
The DNA here is from genome assembly GCA_905235905.1 of uncultured Prevotella sp. Lineage (GTDB taxonomy): Bacteria > Bacteroidota > Bacteroidia > Bacteroidales > Bacteroidaceae > Prevotella. Next base: position 500 of record CAJONO010000214.1, on the reverse strand, counting down.
GAGACCACGGGCGGCATGACGCTGAAGGTGAAGATAGGCAAGCAGGAGCCCATTGAGATGGTGCTCGTAGGCAAGATGAAGATGAAGGTGCCCTACACTGTCGACAAGCCCACTTACGTCTACATCTATGCAGGCGAAATGGAGCTCAACGAGGCCCGTGGCGACACCCGAGCCAGTGGCATGTCCTCCCTGAAACTCTACGGCATCAGCGTGGACAGCAATGCACAGGGCATCACCGACGCTCTATCTGTAGCATCGGCCACCCGTCACTACTACACGCTCGACGGCCGCAGGCTCTCTGGGCAGCCCACGCGCCCAGGACTTTACATGGTGGATGGCAGGAAGGTGATAGTAAAGTAACACACGTTTCGAATCCAAGTTCAGCATTTTAAGCCGAGAGCATTACGCTTTCGGCTTTTTGTGTTGTCTTCGTTGTGGGGTGGGTGTTAGAGGCAAGAATATCGGAAAGCGCAAACTGCTTTTCTGCTACGGTCATTGTC
>CAJONO010000213.1 GCA_905235905.1 uncultured Prevotella sp. | reverse complement strand
GAGATTTGTTTTGACTGAAAAAGGATTTTTAGTTAAACATAGGCTTGAGTGCTGTTGCTCGTGAGAGTTGCAGCACTCTTTTTTGGGACAGCCGATTATTCCGGTCAGTCGATTGAAAGCAGCAAATAAACTTTTTTCTTGTTGTTCTATTACTTTTTTTCCAAAACATTTTTTCATATTAGAGAAATTGTGTAACTTTGTGGCGTATTTCTCGAAAGAGAGTACATTACATATTTGCTCACATTTCTCCTATCGAATCAGCACCTCGTCAGAGAACAGAAGGGCAAAAACATGTTACAATTGGGGCTGCGCAATAAGCGTAGGCTTCAACCATAAGTAACATGGGGTCGTGCTGAACCTGATAGGAGATATGGCGGTTGTCTGCGCTTTCTCTATGCACATAGAGTTTCTACGTAGCCGACGAATGGTGGGTCGAGTGGGTGAAGCCACTAACGAGAGTACTAACCTAATCAATGAGCAAATATGGCTATTCCTATTGTGTTATACAATATAAAAATCTGTAAGTCGTGCAACTACTCATGTCATGGGGTGGGTAGATTGCTTAGCCAATTTCGGCCAAACAGGTCGAGAGTATTTTTTTATTTGCACCGTAATTGATAACTTTCATTAATAAAATATTAACTTATGAACAACAAATTAAAAGCATTCTGTTTTTTGACTCTTTTTGCATTGTCAATGTCTGTAAGCGCGCAGGGCACATCATCCCATGAAACGGGTTCCTATGGATTCGTTCAGTTTCAGGGTGGTGTCCAACTGCCTTTTTCCCCTGGTAAATCTAACGATTTGATGCAGCCAAATTACGGTCTAAATATTGGTGTATGGGTAGATAACACCGTCGGAATCCGTGTTGGCACTGAGGGGTTGAAGTCAAAGGTGCTCTATGGTGAAAAAATCGAGTCGTTTAACTATTATTCTGTAGATTTAGACCTCATGGTCAATTTGGTGCACTTTTTCAGCAAGCAGGCTGCCGAGAAGAATAATCTCTATCTATTAGGCAGTTTTCTTGGACTTACGTATCGTGGCGATGTCGACTTTATCAATGAGAATAACAAGTCGAGGCTGATGCACAATCTACGTGTAGGCATTGGCTATGAGCGTCAGCTTTCCAAGCATTTTAACCTCTCGTTGGAATTTCGCTTGGCCAATACAAATGACAAGTTCAACTTCAGAACCAACAATTTTGGTGACTGGTATTCATCGCTGATGCTGGGCGTAGCCTATAAGTTCGGCCATTCTTACAAGAGCTATGACTATGCCCCTGTGGTTACTGAGACAGCTCCTCTGTCGCTCTATGAGCAGATGCAGCAGGGCGTTAACGAACGAATGAACACATGGGTGAAGCGCCTGAAGGGTGAGAGCAAGACCGACTATCTCGCCCGTACCAACGAGCAGGCTATGGAGTCGCAGCGTCTGGAATTCACCAAGACGATTTCTACCGACCTCGCCGGCAACCGTATCAATACCAACGTGTCTGACCTGAAATATAACAAGAATACTGAGTTGCTCAACGTAGGCTTCACCGACATGCCCTCCATCACCCTGCGTGTTCCCAACACCGACTTGGCCAGCATCAAGGGTGCCCAAGACCTGCAGTTCAGCAATACGGTTTACAATCTGAATCCCGGTGACAAGTTCGAGGTGCTCTATACCGATGCCATCAACCCCACAACAAACAAGAAGTATACCTACATCAACCAGAAAGACGCCAACTTCGTGGAGAGCGGCAATTATGTGCCTCTTACCATTGCTCAGGAGGATATGGCCAACAATGTGCGCTTAGAGAAGATCAAGACCAATATGGTTCAGGAGGCCAAGGACAAGAACATTCTCTCTGACAACACCAACATCACCGTTGCCACCCAAGTGCTGCCCCTTGGCAATGGTACGAGCGACTACCGCGTAAGCTACAGCTACACCGTGAAGGAGGGCTTCAGCGTTACCGACGACTTTGCCCCTGGCAAGTATGACGCTGACAAGTCTGCAGCTTCAACCGCCATGCTGAAGATTATCAACCAGTCGCTCAAGGAAGATTTTGCCAAGTACCTGAAGCCGGGCAAGGCAGTAGACATCATCTACACTGGCTCGGCCGATGCAAGGCCCATCACTGGCAAGATTGCCTATAGCGGCAAGTATGGTGATCTCAAGGACGTAAATGTGAATGTAAACCAAAAGACTCAGAAGATAACCGTAACACGTGCCACTGGTATTACCACCAATGAGCAACTCTCGTTGGTACGTGCCATTAGCGTAAAGGACTATCTTATGAAGAATGTCGATGCACTGAAAGAAATGAAGACAGAGAACATTTACAATATCGAGGTGTCTAACGAGGAAGGTTCGCAATACCGCCGTGTGGCTGTGGATATTCTCTTCCACAATACTTTCTAAGATGCATTGAAAATGAGGATGTGCCCAGATTTTGAGCCACATCCTCATTTTCCAAATCTACAAACTATCAGCTTTTCTTACTATATTACCTTTATGAAACGTCTTTTCTCAATCTTTGGAATAATAATTATTGCTACCGCCTCTTTTGCACAAGAGGAACTCCCCACAGTTGAAAATAGTGCATCCCCGACCGACTCTGTTTTTACTTTGGCCGAGGATTCGTATGCCAAATATTTCACCCTGAAGGCTAATCCCGTATCTGACAAGGAGGAACTATACGGCACCTTGATTGATGCCTTCATGAGCTATATGAGGTGCGCCGATAGCTTGCAGGCCGACAAGATTGAGGTCATGAAGGAGAAAATCAAGAGAATGCGTCCCGAATTTGAGGAAGCAGGCATCTCTCTCAGTAGCTGCGGTGACAACAAGAAGGCTTCCAAGTATCTGGAATGCTACTTGAACATTCCGCGCCTGCCATTCTTCTCTGGCGAGCGGTTCGAGCGCAATTCCAACTATCCTGCATACGTATATCTCGTAGCCTGTGAATCACACAATGCCCGCGACTACGAAAACTCTACGTCCTTCTTGCGAGAATACATTGAGTTAGGTGAGAAGCAGTACCAGCAGAAATCATATCTGTTTCTGGCCTATGACTTAGACAGGCTTGACCGGCTGGAAGACGAAGCCAACGTGCTTGAAGAAGGTATCATGAACTATCCCAACGACCTTGACATGCTTCGCCAGGCCATATCGCTCTATACGCGCCGAAACAGGAACGACAAGGCCGAGGAAATACTGAAAAAGGCTTTGTCTTTGGCTCCTAATGCACCCGACCTGAAACTCTATAAGGCCAATGTTGACAACAAGAACGGCCATTTCGCCGCAGCCATCCCTGCCTTTAAAGAATTTTACGAGCAGAACCCTCAGAATACCGATATGAAGAAGCGGCTTGCCATCTGCTATTACAACCTCGCTGGCACAGTGATTAACCAAAGCAATACCGCCACCAGTGCCGAGCAATTCAAGGCTCTGCGCGACAGTGCCAATAGCTGTTTCAATCACGCCATTCCTCTCTTGGAAGAACTAAGCAAGAATCCGCAAGCAACAAAAAACGACCCTCGCATTCTCTATGCCTTGATTGACGCATATAACCAAACAGGACGCAACGAAGAAGCCTCACAGCTGAGGCAGACATCGGGCCAGGAGCGCAACATTCTCGTTGCGGGAAGTGTCACGCAGGAGATGCCCAACTTTAATGAGTGGTACAAGCCAAAACTGGAGAAGACTCTGGAGAAATGGGAGACCAGAGGCGAGTTCGAACCTGCCGAACAATATGTGAAGCGCGTGAATCCAGAGACCCGTAAAGAGCTCATAGCCAGGGAATTTGCTAAACTACAAACCGACTACATTGCCGAATATTCCAGCTACTATAACCTTCAAGACCTAACCATCAAACCATACGACCCAGACCATCAGACCTACCGCATACAGACCCGTCAGGGCGACATATACCTGAAAGTGCCTATTGCCGACAACGAGGCTCAGAAATTCAAGGAAAGCTGGAACGGCGTGAAAATAATGTCGCCACAGTTTAAGATTGACAAGTCTGGCAAACTGCTCTTGGCCACGGCTCAGTTCACCACTCCATACGGGCGCTCATACGTCTATGATGCCAATGTAGCATTGGAATATGGTAAAGTCAGAATTAGCCGTCCTGAATGGAACGATGACGATCTGCTGGCCGATGCGAACACCGGCAAGGAAGTGTCGCCTGCCAAGACCAAGGCAGGCAATATTGATGAACCCATCAATGTGGGAGAATCGACGGTCGACGTGAATATCCCTGAAAACAAGAAAGAGACGAACGAGAACACCTTTGCACTCATCATCACAAACGAGAACTATAAGAACGTAGACAAAGTGCCTTTTGCCATCAATGACGGCAAGTCGTTCATGCGCTATTGTATCAAGGTTCTTGGCATTAAGGAAGAAAATATCGTTTACAAAGTTGATGCGACAGGCAACGAGATGATTGATGCCATCGACCGCGTCAAAGACTTGGAGAACGCATTCCCAGAAATGAAACTGCTGGTCTATTATTCTGGCCATGGTCTGCCAGACCCCAGCACCAATGAAGCCTACCTGCTCCCTACCGATGCCTCTCCACGCAACATCTCCACGGGTTACAAACTGACCAAGCTCTATTCAGAATTGCACACCTATCATCCCGGCTCCATCACCGTCTTTCTCGATGCCTGCTTCAGCGGAGCCAAGAAGGACGGCAAGGTCATGGATACGGCTGCCCGTGGTGTCATCGTCAGGTCGCGCGATGCTGCCCCGGTACCCAACATGGTTGTCTTCAGTGCCTGCACAGGCGATGAAACTGCCTATCCTTACAACAACCAGAAACACGGGCTCTTTACCTACTTTCTGCTGAAAAAACTACAAGAAGACAAAGGAAAGACTTCGTATAAGAAACTGGCCAACTATATTGAGACCAACGTTAAGCAGAACAGCCTGCGCCTGAACGGCAAGATTCAGACACCCACCATACATAGTTCACTACCTGCCTCAGTATGGGGCAGTTGGCGATTAGACAAGCAGTAAACGACAAGACAGCAATTAAAATATGAAACGACTGATAGCATTCTTCCTCATGTGTATTTCCCCTGCTGTCCTAATGGCTCAGGAATACAAGACGTGCAAAGCCACTTATACCTATTATGCTTCGGACAACGAAACCCCGGAGCAGGCCACGCGCATAGCCATTAACCGTGCCCGTACCGAGGCCCTTCGTGAGCACTTCACCAGTATGGTCAGCGGTGCCACGGCCGCGTTTCTCATCGAGAAAAATCTTATGACCTCGTCGAAATATGTCATGCTTAGCAGCGAAGGCGAACTGAACGGCGAATGGGTGGCAGACCTTGAGCCTCCAAAGATTGAGAAGTACTATGGCGAGTCAGGACTTATCGTTACCGCTACCGTGAAAGGCAAGGGTATGGAAATTAGTGCCAATAAGATAATGTTCGATGCCAAAATCCTGAGAAATGAGCCTAAGATTGAGAATGAGAGCACAGAGTTCGTGGCGGGCAATAGTATCTTCGTACATTTCACGTCGCCTGTCGATGGTTATCTGGCCGTCTATCTTCTTGACGGTGAGAATGCTTATTGCCTGCTGCCCTATATGGGCGACTCTGATGGCTCCTTCAAAGTCAAGCATGGCCAGGAATACAAGTTGTTCAGCCGTAAGAACCCCGCAGAGGAAGAGAACCCAGAGGAAATAGAGGAATATAGCCTGACTTCGGATGGTGACATGCAAGAACTAAACCAGATATACATTATTTTTTCACCCAATAAGTTTAGAAAAGCATACGACCGCCATAAGCAAGATGCCGACGGTACGCTCTATCCGCGCACGATGAGCTGGGAAGATTTTCAGAAATGGATTATCAAGACTCGTCGGGCCGACAGAGAAATGGCCGTACAGACACAATATATTGTTGTCAAACCTAAAAACAACTGACCAACTTGTTTTCCCCCTCCCTTCTCATTTGCATAATCATGCATTTTGGGGCTTTGGGGAAACGGGGTTGGAATTCATGCTGAATTACGAGGCAATTAAGCTTGAATTGTCG
>CAJONO010000212.1 GCA_905235905.1 uncultured Prevotella sp. | reverse complement strand
GATTTACATCAAGACCGCCCACATCAAGGACGCCTCCATCCTGGCCTTCTCGCCGCCTATGATTCCCGGCTTCTCGGCCAACAGCGGCGTGTCGCTCGTCATGCAGGACCGCACGGGTGGTGACCTGACGAAGTTCTTCGACATCACTAAGAACTACTTGGCCGAACTGAACAAGCGTCCGGAAATACAGATGGCACAGACCTCGTACAACCCAAACTACCCGCAGTACATGATTCATGTGGACGTGGCGAAGTGTAAGCAGAGCGGCATATCGCCCAACACCGTGCTTACCACGCTTCAGGGCTACTATGGCGGTCTTTATGCGTCGAACTTCAACGCCTACGGTAAGCTCTACCGCGTCATGGTGCAAGGTTCGCCCGAGACACGCATGACGAAGGAATCGCTGAATAGTATATATGTACGCACACCCAAGGGCATGTCGCCCGTGCAGGAGTTCTGTAATGTGGAGCGTGTCTATGGTCCGACGAACATCACGCGCTTCAACCTGTTCACCTCCATCACCGTGACGGCTACCGTGGCCGACGGCTACTCCACGGGTGAGGCCATCAAGGCCGTGGAAGAGGTGGCCAAGGACATGCTGCCTACAGGCTATACATACGACTATCAGGGCCTGACCCGTCAGGAGGCGAAGTCGAGCAACTCCACGGCATTGATCTTCTTGCTGTGCTTTATCTTCATCTACCTGATCTTGTCGGCACAGTATGAGTCGTACATCCTGCCGCTTGCCGTGGTGCTCTCAGTGCCGTTTGGTTTGGCAGGTGCTTTCCTGTTCACTCAGCTGTTCGGACACAACAACGACATCTACATGCAAATTTCACTCATCATGCTGATAGGCCTGTTGGCCAAGAACGCCATCCTTATTGTGCAGTTCGCCCTGGAGCGCCGCCAAACGGGCATGGCTGTCTCATGGTCGGCCGTGCTGGGTGCTGCAGCTCGTCTGCGCCCCATCCTGATGACGTCGTTGGCCATGGTCATTGGTCTGTTACCCATGATGTTTGCCTCGGGTGTAGGCAAGAACGGTAACCAGACACTGGGTGCAGCTGCCGTTGGTGGAATGCTGATAGGTACACTTTGCCAAGTGTTGGTGGTTCCCACGCTATTCACCATCTTCCAAACCATACAGGAGAAGTTCTCTCCCATCAAGTTTGAAGGTGACGAAGAAAATCCCGATGTGACCACAGAGTTGCAGCAGTATGCGAACAGGCCTGTAGAATATGAACTGCAAAAATGACGATAGTAGGTGACTTCAGACTACAGGCATTCCTGGGAAGTCTGTAATCTGAAGCCAGCCTTCTCTTGTCAAAAGAAAAGAAACGAACATGAAAAAAGTAATTATCCTTTTATCCGCAGTCTTACTACTGTCGAGCTGCGGTCTTTACAACAAATATCATCGTCCAGACGACGTAAATACGAAGGGGCTTTTTCGCGACCTCATGAGCGATACTGACACGCTGGCTGTAAATAGCGACGAGAATTTCGGCAACCTACCTTGGCGAGAAGTGTTCACCGACCCACAACTGCAATCGCTCATTGAGAAAGCCTTGGCACAGAACACAGACTTGCGTAATGCGGCCCTCAACGTGGACATGATGCAGAAGATGCTCACCGTGTCGAAACTGGCTTTCCTGCCTTCATTGACGTTCTCTCCCACAGGCTCACTTAGCTCGTTCGATGGCGGTTCGGTCACCAAGGCCTACTCATTGCCAATTACTGCCAGTTGGAATGTCGATCTTTTCGGCAACCTACTCTCCCAAAAACGTTCGGCACAGGTAAAGCTACTGGCGACGAAAGATTATCAGGTAGCCGTCCAGACACAGGTCATTTGCGGCGTAGCCAACCTTTACTATACACTTATGATGCTCGACGAGCAGCTCGCCATTGTCACCGACATGGAAGGTCTGACCAAAGAGACCTGGGAAATGATGAAGCTGCAGAAAGAGTTGGGCCGTGTACGCTCTACAGGCGTACAGAGTGCTGAAGCCAGCTACTATAGTGTGCAGGCACAGGCAGCAGGTCTGCGCCAGCAGATTCGCGAGATTGAGAATTCCATGTCGCTCCTGCTCAACGAGGCTGGTCACCAGATTCAGCGAGGCAAATTCTATAACCAGTCGTTGCCTACCAACTTTGCGACAGGCGTTGGCATCCAACTGTTGAGTAATCGTGCTGATGTGCATGCTGCCGAGATGTCTCTTGCCCAGTGCTTCTACGATGTGGAAACAGCCCGTTCGCGCTTCTATCCCAGCATTACCATCACTGGCTCAGCATCTTTCACCAACCAGAACGGTGCAGTAGATCCAGGCAAGTGGCTTCTATCTGCAGTGGGTTCGCTCACGCAACCCATCTTCGCCCACGGTCAACTTGTGGCCGGCCTTAAAGTTGCAAAGGCCACACAGGAACAGGCATTCAACACCTGGCAAAACCTGATTCTGAAAGCTGGCAACGAAGTATCGAACGCCTTGGTGAGCTATAACACCAACGAAGAGAAGAGCAAGCTCGATGCCAAGCAAGTGACGGTGCTCGAACAAAACGTAATCGACACTAAGCAGCTCTACGCCTCAAAAGGCTCCAGTTATATCGAAGTTATTCAGGCGCAGTCAAGTCTGCTCAATGCCCGTATCTCGAAAGTCACTGATGATTTCAACAAAATGCAGGCCGTTGTCAACTTGTATCAGGCACTTGGAGGCGGCTCAAAGTAATTGTAAAACAGATAATTGCAAATTGAATGATTATGGCAAGTGATATTTCCCCAAGAGCCGAAATAAGCCCCAAGGCCCGTATCGGCAATAACTGCAAAATATTCCCCTTTGTCTATATCGAGGACGATGTGGTAATTGGTGACAACTGTATCATCTTTCCCTTTGTCAGCATCCTCGACGGAACCCGAATGGGCAGTCACAATAAGATTCACCAAGGCTCGGTAATCGGTGCTCTGCCACAGGACTTCGACTTCCGTGGCGAAAAGACCGAATGTGTTATTGGCAACAACAACATCATTCGTGAAAATGTGGTCATCAACCGTGCCACCCACACTGGCGGACAGACCATCATTGGCAATGACAACGTGCTCATGGAAGGTACCCACATTTCCCACGACACGAAAGTGGGCAACCACTGCGTGTTCGGCTACGGTACGAAGATTGCCGGCGACTGTGAGATTCAAGACGGTGTTATCTTCTCATCATCGGTCATTGAGAATGCCAAGACCCGTGTAGGAACAGGAGCCATGATTCAGGCTGGAAGCACTTTCTCCAAGGATGTGCCACCCTATATCATCTGCACCAAACGCGCTGAATATGGAGGTGTCAACTTCACGATGGGGCGTAGCTACGGTGTCGAAGAGAAAATCCTGAAGCACATTGCCAACGCCTATCGATTGGTGTACTTGAGCAACACCTCGGTCTTCGATGCCGTGAACCAGATAGAGCAACAGGTACCTGATAGTCCGGAAATACGCAATATTATCTCATTCATACGCTCTACCAAGTTAGGCGTTATCGCGAAATTATAAGCAAACCCTTTTTACATCATTATTAAACATTAATAGTTTTTTGTTATGACAGGATTAATTGGTTCAATTATCATAGGTTGCTTGGCAGGTTTCTGTGCCGGCAAATTAATGAAAGGCGGCGGTTTCGGATTCTTCATGAATCTGTTGCTCGGCCTGTTTGGCGGTGCCATCGGAGGTTGGGTTTTCGATGCTCTCGGCATTCAGTGGGGAGGTCTGCTCGGCCAGCTTGGCATTGCCATCATTGGTGCCGTAATTATTCTATACATTGCTTCGCTTCTCAGGAGATAATAGCACCTACGTTATGAGAGATTTATTTCAAGCATACCGCACGTTCTTTGGCAAGGGCGATGCCCTCTATCAGCTCTTTTCCCCGTATCGTATCTGTCCGTTAGGCGCACACGTCGACCACCAGCACGGCCTGGTTACGGGCTTTGCTTTCGACAGCGGCATTGAGTTTCTGTTCTCGGCCACCGAAACGGGCAAGGTGGAGATGGCATCGCTCTCGTTCGAGGGACTGATGACATTCAACGTCAACCGTCCTATCGACGAGAAGCAGGAGAACTGGGGCGACTATCTGCGCGGTGCAGCCTGGGCCTTGCAACAGGACTTCCAACTAAAGCAGGGTGTGCGTGGCATCGTCCAAGGGTCGATGCCCATTGGCGGCCTGTCATCATCGGCAGCTCTTCTCTGTGGTTTTGTCATGGCTATCGATAAAGTAAACTCACTCGGCCTTACCAAGATGCAGGTCATTGAGTATGCATCGAAAGCCGAGCGCAACTATGTGGGTCTGAACAACGGCATTCTCGACCAGGCCTGCGTGGTGCTCTGCGAGGCCGACAAGCTGCTCTATCTCGACACCCGCACGTCGGAGTATCAGCTGCTACCCTTCGGCGACGGAAAGAAACCACTGCCCTTCAAGTTAGGTATCTTCTTCAGCGGCGTGACCCGCAAGCTCACCGGCACCGACTACAACCTGCGCGTCAGCGAATGTAAGACGGCAGCTTGGATTATGCAGGCCTACGAGAATGAGCACCTGAAGGAACTACAGGACACCCGTCTGCGCGACGTGCCCGAAGAGACGTTCCTGAAGTATCAGGACAAGATGCCTGAGCGCTTTGCCAAGCGTGCCCGTCACTTCTATACTGAGTGCGACCGTGTTACCGACGGTGTGAAGGCTTGGCAGGAAGGCGACATCAAGAAGTTTGGCGAATACATCTTCCAGAGCTGCGAGAGCTCAATGAACAACTATGAGTGCGGTTCGCCAGAACTCATCGCCCTCTATAAGATTCTGCGTGAGACTGAAGGAGTCTATGGAGGCCGCTTCAGCGGAGCCGGCTTCAAGGGTGCCTGCATCGCCCTCGTCGATCCCGCCAAGGAAGAAAGCATCCGCAAGAAAGTGACCGAGGAGTATCTCAAGCAGTACCCACAGTACAAGGACAGCTTCGAGCTGTTTTTCTGCGATCCTGCCAACGGCGTAGATTTCCTATAGTCAAGTATGCTGCGATTTATCGCAGCTAAATAAGCAAAGAATCAATGAAAAATATCGTAATAGCAGCCGGCTATGCCACACGCTTGGGAGAACTCACGAAGAACTTCCCCAAGCCCCTGCTGAAGATTGGCAATAGCACAATCCTCGACCGTATGCTCGACGACATCGACCGCATACCCAATATCGACGAGCATATTGTCGTAACCAACCACAAGTTTGCCCACATCTTCGAAGACTGGGCCCGCCAGCGCACCGCCGCCACCGTGCCGAGCGGTTCTCCCGCTCGGAAGCCCATCACCATCATCGACGACGGCACAGAGACCAACGACACCCGCTTGGGCGCCGTCTGCGACTTGCTGATGGCTCTCAACAAGCTTGCCATCGACGATGACATCCTTGTCGTGGCTGCCGACAACATCCTGTTATTCTCGTTCCAGGAGTTCGTCGATTTTGCCAAGGAGAAACAGACGTCGTGCATCATGTGCCACGAGCAGCCCTCCATTGAGAAACTCCAGCGCACGGGCGTCATCGTCGTCGACGAACAGATGCGTGTACTCAATATGGAGGAGAAACCCCAGGAACCGAAGTCACACTGGGCCGTGCCACCTTTTTATATTTATAAGAAAGCCGACCTCGACCTCGTTCGCCATTCAGTAGAAAACGGCTGCGGCAAGGATGCCCCCGGCAACCTGGCCCACTATATGGTCGACCGCACCGTGATGCATGCATGGCCCATGTCGGCCGGTCGTTTCGACATCGGAAGTTTAGACACCTATTATGAAGCAGTAGAGAAATATGGAAAGAATTGAATTAGCAGGAAAGAATATCTTTGTCACTGGTGCTGCCGGCTTTATCGGATCGAACCTTGTGAAGCGCCTGTTCAAGGACGCGCCAACAGCCACCATCATCGGCATTGACAATATGAACGACTACTACGACGTGCGATTGAAGGAAGCCCGTCTGAAAGAACTGGAAACGAACGAGAAGTTCATCTTCATCAAGGGCGACATTGCCGACAAGCAGACCATCGACGGCATCTTTGCCCAGTACAAGCCCGCCGTGGTCGTCAATCTGGCTGCCCAGGCCGGAGTGCGCTATAGCATCACCAACCCCGATGCCTATATCCAGTCGAACCTCATCGGCTTCTATAACATCTTAGAGGCCTGCCGTCACAGCTATGACAACGGCGAGAAGGGCGTGGAGCACCTGGTCTATGCCTCGTCGTCGAGCGTCTACGGTTCGAACAAGAAGGTGCCCTACTCTACCGACGACAAGGTCGACAATCCCGTCTCGCTCTATGCCGCCACGAAGAAGAGCAACGAGCTACTGGCTCACGCCTACTCGAAACTCTACAATATTCCTTCCACGGGGTTGCGCTTCTTCACCGTCTATGGCCCTGCCGGTCGTCCTGACATGGCTTACTTCGGCTTCACCAACAAGCTCGTAGCCGGCAAGACCATCCAGATTTTCAATTTCGGCAACTGCAAGCGCGACTTTACCTATGTCGACGACATCGTCGAGGGCGTGGTGCGCATCATGCAGGGGGCACCTGAGAAGAAGAACGGTGAGGACGGCCTGCCCTTGCCTCCCTATAATGTCTATAACATCGGCAACAACTCGCCGGAGAACCTGCTCACCTTTGTCGACATCTTGCAGCAGGAACTGATTCGTGCAGGTGTGTTGCCAGCCGATTACGACTTCGAGGCTCATAAGGAACTCGTTCCCATGCAGCCAGGCGACGTGCCCGTCACCTATGCCGACACCTCGGCCTTAGAGCGCGACTACGGCTTCAAGCCCAGCACCTCGCTTCGCGACGGTCTTCGTGCCTTCGCCGAGTGGTACAAACGCTGCTATCACACAGCCTAACAACTGCGGCGGGCATGGACAGCGGCAAGAAAATACTATTAGGAATGACACCGGCAGAGCTGAAAGAGGCCTGCCGCAACTTGGGCATGCCATCTTTCACAGGCATGCAAATAGCCCAATGGCTCTACGCGAAGCATGCAACAACCATCGACGAGATGACCAACCTCTCGAAGCAGAACCGCGAAAAGCTGGCCGAGCACTTCACCATAGGAGCCATGCCCCCCATAGAGAGCCAGCACTCTCACGACGGAACCATTAAGTACCTTTTCCCCGTTCGTTGTAGCTCATTATGCTGCGACGACATTGCAGCAAGCACCAAGTACGTCGAGACAGTCTTCATCCCCGATGGCGACCGCGCCACGCTCTGCGTGTCGTGTCAGGTAGGCTGCAAAATGAACTGCCTGTTCTGCCAGACAGGTAAGCAAGGCTTCGAAGGACAGCTCACCGCAGCCGACATCCTAAACCAGATATATGCCCTTCCTGAACGTGACCAGCTCACCAACGTAGTCTTTATGGGTCAGGGCGAACCGATGGACAATCTCGACAACGTTCTTCGTGCCACTACCATCCTTATGGCCGCCGACGGCTATGCCTGGAGTCCCAAGCGCATCACGGTCAGCACTGTTGGCATCAAGAACAAGCTGAAGCGCTTCCTCGACGAAAGCGACTGCCATGTAGCCATCTCCATGCACTCACCCCTTCACCAGCAGCGACTGAGCCTGATGCCTGCCGAAAAGGCCATGCCCATTGCCGAGACCGTCGAACTGCTCAAACAGTATGACTTCACCCACCAGCGTCGCTGCTCGTTCGAATACATCTGTTTTGGCGGACTGAACGACTCGCTGTCCCACGGTCGTGAGATTCTGAACCTTGTCAGGGGCCTGCAGTGCCGCATCAACCTCATTCGCTTCCATGCCATCCCCGGTGTCGACCTCCCAGCAGCCGACGAGCAGCGCATGCAGCAACTGCGCGACTTCCTCACCGCCCGTGGTGTGTTCACCACCATCCGTGCCAGTCGCGGCCAGGATATTTTTGCAGCCTGCGGCTTGCTCTACAGCAAGAAAGCCAGACAACTATGAACTATGAATTATGAATTATGAATTATGAATTATGAACTATGAACTATGAACTATAAATTATGGATAAAAGGAAAATAAGAGTTGCCATCACACATGGCGATACCAACGGAGTGGGCTACGAAGCCATTCTCAAAGCCTTTGGCGACCCCACCATGACAGAACTGTGTACACCCATCGTCTACGGCTCGCCAAAGGCGGCAGCCTATCATGCCAAGGCACTCAACATAGAGATACCCTTCACCGTCATCAACGACATTAGCGAGGCTAAAGACGACCAAGTGAACATGCTCAACTGCTTTGGCGACGCAGACATCAAGATAGAGTTAGGCCAACCGACGTCCGAGTCGGGCCAAGCTGCCCTGCAAGCCCTCGACCGTGCCATCGAAGACTACAAGAAAGGAGCTTTCGACGTGCTCGTAACAGCCCCCGTCTGCCGTAGCACCATCAGAGGCTTCCAAGGCCACGCCAACTATCTGGAGCGCATGCTCGGCAGCAGCGAGAAAGCCATCAGCATCCTCACCAACGACAACGTGCGGGTGGCCTTGGTAACCAACAACCTGGCCATCAGAGACATTCCCGAAACTCTCACCAAGCAAATCATCGTAGAGAAAGGCAGGCTTTTCCACGAGGCACTGCGCCGCGACCTGCGCATCTCTACCCCCCGCATTGCCGTGCTCTCGCTGAACCCACGCTGTGGCGAGGACGGAGCACTGGGCGAAGAGGAGAAAGAGACGATAGCCCCCGCCATAGAAGAACTGGAGAAACAGGGCATACAAGCCTTTGGCCCCTACGCCGCCGACAGCTACTTCGGCCTTGGCTACTACGAGCACTTCGACGGCACACTCGCCATGTACCACGACCAGGGCACCACCCCCTTCAAGACACTGGCACCCGAAGACGGCATACGCTTCACGGCAGGCCTGCCCCTCGTCCGCACAGCCCCCGCCCACGACCCGCACTTCGACCTCGCAGGCCAGAACAAGCTCGATGCCAACCCTATGCGCCATGCCATCTACATGGCCATCGATGCCTTCCGCAATCGCAACAACTACGATGCGCCGCTGCGCAGCCCCCTGCCCAAGCTCTACCACGAGAAGCGTGACGAAAGCGAGAAGGCAAGGTTCCGCTCGAAGGAGCAGCCCAAGAAACAAGCGCCGGCCGACGCGAAAGAAACCCCTGCTGAGTAGTGAAGAAGAAGTACCAGAACATCTTTTTCTTCGTGGGGCTGGCCATCCTCGCGGTCATGCTCACACAGCTCGACTACCACGAAGTGTGGGCAGGAATCAGCCGTGCCGGCTATTGGTTCTTGGCCGTTGTAGGCATCTGGTTCTTCCTCTACGTCATGAACACCGCCGCCTGGTGGATTATCATCAATTCGCAAGCCACGCCACCAACATTCAGCAGCCGGTGGCCGTCATTCCTATGGCTCTACAAAGTCACCGTGTCGGGCTTTGCGCTCAACTACGCCACGCCTGGCGGACTGCTTGGCGGCGAGCCGTATAAAATCATGATGCTCGCCCCCAAGTTAGGAACGAAACAGGCCACAGCGTCAGTCATCCTGCACACCATGACCCACATCTTCTCCCATTTCTGGTTCTGGCTCCTGTCGTGTGTGCTCTATGTCTGCATAGAGCCACTCAATGTCTTCATGACTATCATCCTCTCGCTCGTTACTCTTTTCTGCCTGACAGCCATCTGGTTTTTCCTCAAGGGTTATAAGCGTGGCATCGCCGTCAGCATTCTCCACATCGTAGGCCATATCCCCTACGCCAAGCGATGGGCCATCAGATTCATGGACAACCACGCCGGGCAGCTCAGCGAGATCGACCACCAGATAGCAGCCCTGCACAATCAGAACCGCTTCACGTTCCTGACAGCCGTACTGCTCGAATTGTCATGCCGAATCATCTCCGCCCTCGAAATCTACTTCTGCCTGCTTGTCATCCTGCCCTCTCCCAGCTACTTAGAGTCCATTCTCATCCTTGCCTTCACCTCGCTGTTTGCCAACATGCTCTTCTTCATCCCCCTGCAGCTTGGCGGCCGTGAGGGCGGCTTCCTCATGTCGGCAGGAGGATTGGGGCTCACGGCTTCGGCAGGCATCTTCGTCGCCCTGCTCGTCCGTTTGCGCGAGCTCATCTGGACGGCTATCGGCCTCCTGCTTATCAAGTTAGAAAAATAAGGGTTGAGAGTTGAGGGGTGAGGTGAGAGGTGCAAATGTTGAAATGTTGTATTCGCGCTTTCTGCAATAAACACAGGTGTTTCGCGTGATTTCGGGGCAAAATTTGTGTAGATTTATGTTCCTCTCAAAACAACTTTACGAACACGAATCAAACGAATTAAACTTTAAGAGTTGTTGCGCGTGACAAGAATAGAGATTCGTGTTCGAAGGAAAACAAATGGAATTCGAGTGATTCGTGAGATTCGTGTTCGAGAAAGAACGACATCATGATTTTTTTTACGAACACGAATCACACGAATTAAACTTTTGAACATAAATATCCGTAAATCTGACATAAATGGCTGCGCATGAGAGTTAATGCCTAACTCCGCGAGAATTAATGCCTAACTCCGCGAGAGTTAATGCCTAACTGATACCCACCAGCCCCTCCCAGGGGAGGGGCTGGGGGTAGTTTTTTGGGGGCTGAGGGTGGGTATCACCTCTCACATGCTGATGGGCACCACGACTTTTATCGTGATGTTACGCCCCATGTTGCAGACGCCGCGACGGCCCGTGACCACGTTCTCGTCGGTATATTTCAGTCGGCTCAGATGGTTCTGGTAGGCCTTGTCGAGAAGGTTGTCGGCCGTTACGTGCAATTGGGCAATCTTCTTTCCCTTTACCATGACATCGGTGCCGACGGCGAGGCTGAGCAGCACGTAGGCAGGGGTCTCGGTCTCGGTTTCGTCGGAACTGTAGATGTGCGTCTGCTTCAGGCAGCACTCTGTCTGGGCAGCGAGATAGAGGTTGTTGAGAGGTGAGAAGTGAGGGGTGAGGGGTGAGAGGTGCCGGTGGCCTACTGTACTGTGGGAGTGGTGTAGGAGTTCCCACTTCAGCTCCGAGTTCCATCGCGGGGCGGGCGTGAAGGGGATGTACTTCGTTTCGTGCGTGGCATGCAGTATCCGGGCATCGACATAGCTGAATGTGTTCGAGAAATGGACTGAGTGGAGTGGATGGAAGTCGATGCCTGCCTCGAAGCCGAGCAACCGGGCATCGCCCTGTGTGTAGGCGTAGGTGAGATAACCTGGCTCCACGACATCAGGCCGCCGGCGGACGTAGATATAGTTGTCTATTCGGTTGGCGAAGAGTGCCAGCTGTGCCGAGAGGCGGCTGGAACTGTAGTCGAGTCCGAGGTCGGCCTGCAGGCTGTATTCTGCCTTCAGCTGCCGTGAGCCTATCTCGTAGCGCAGTGAGCCTTCGTGAACGCCGTTCGATGCCAGCTCGCTCATGTTGGGCGTACGGAAGCCGCGGGCCACGTTCAGTCGGAGGTTCAGCTGTCTGCCTATGTTGCAGACAGCGCCTATGCTGCCCGTGAGGCCGCCGAAGTGTCGCGAGAAGTCGGCAAAGCGCTGTCGGCCATCCTCCGTAAGCTCGTCGCCGTGCAGACGGCGGTGGTCGTAGCGCAGTCCGCCACTCAGCTGCCAGTGGTGGCCTAACGTCTTGGTGGCTGTGGCATAGAGTCCGAAGTCGAACAGCTGGTAGTCGGGTATGAGGTATTCCTCGCCCTCGTTGCCCGATTTCTGATACATGCCGCCGACGCCTGCCGACAGCTTCCAGCTGCCCAGCTCGCTGGTCACGTAGCGCAGGTCGTAGGTCAGCGTGTGCTGCTTGAAGAACAGCTCGTAGTCGTCGGCACTCTCCTCGAACTCCTGACGCCGGTTCTGCTGATAGCCTATGACGGCCTTCACGTAGCCCGAGGGCAGTCTGAGCGAGTTGTCGCTCACCAGCTTGTAGTGCCTCACCTGCTGGAAGGGCAGGGTCTTGGCGTAGCTTGTGGGCGCAGCCGACGCGCACAGCAGCCGCCCCGTTTCGGGGTCGCGCTCACCCTCGGCTATGCTCGGCGTCAGGTGGTAGGCCGTCCACGTCAGCCGTGAGTGTCCCCACTGCTTGTTCAGTCCCAACATGAGCCGTCCTGCCCGCTGGCGAAACTGTGAGCCTGGCACGTATCCGTCGTAGGGGTTCTTATAGGCATGTGCCATCTTGTCGCTGTAGCCCGCGTTCCACACGAAGCCCCGCTGGCAGCCTGCCATGGCCAGATGGTAGGCAAAGAGGCCGTTGTTGGTCTGATACTCCGTGGCTATGCTTGCCTGCGTCTCTCCTTCTGCCGGCAGGGCATGGGGATGCAGGATAACAACGCCGGCCATGGCGTCCGAACCATACATCAGCGAGGCTGGCCCTTTCATAATCTCTGCCGAGCCTACGCTGCTGCCGTCGACCTCTATGCCATGCTCGTCGCCCCATTGCTGTCCTTCCTGCCGCACACCTTCGCTCATCACCACCACGCGGTTATAGCCCAGACCGCGTATGATGGGCTTCGAGATGCTGCCGCCGGTGGTCAGCTGGCTGATGCCTGGCTGATGGCTGATGGCATCGATAATATTGGTAGAGGCCGTGGCCCGCAGCATCTGTGGCGTGACGATGCTCATGGGTGCCGTGGCATGCTTCAGCTTCGTGTCGCCGGTGATGCCGGTCACCGTCACTTCGTTCAGGCTGAAATGACGGAAGAACACATCGGTCGAGTCTTCCTCATGGCCATGTGTCCTCACGTCGCCCTGTGCCGCCACCGTCATGCCTGCGCACAGCAATGGCAAAATGATCAGTTTTTTTTTCATTCAGCGCAAAGTGCTCATGAGGTAAGCCTTGAAGTCTTGGAAGTTCTTTGTCATGGGCACGGTCTGCTTTGTGCCTTTCATGAAGGCTTGCAGGCGTTCGGGTATGGGCAGGTCGATGCCGAGAATATCGTCGACCTTCTCCTTGAACTTGGCTGGATGGGCCGTTTCGCAGAACACGCCTACCTCGCCGGGCCGCAGCTGCTCTTCGAGGGCTCGGTAGCCGCAGGCTCCGTGTGGGTCGAGTATGTAGCCCGTCTGGTCGTAGCATCGCCTCATGGTGTCCTTGATCTGCTCATCGCTGTAGGTGGCGCCGCCAATGAGGCTTGCTATGCGCTGGTGGGTCTGTTGTGCCGTCAGCTTGCCGCCATTGCTGTAGAGGCTGGCTATCCGGGCGAAGTTCGAGGGATCGCCCACGTCCATGGCGTTGGCCAGCGTCTGCTTCGAAGGCTTGGGGGTGTACTGTCCTGTCTGCAGGTATTTGTAGAAGATGTCGTTGGCATTGTTGGCTGCGATGAAGCGGTCGATGGGCAGTCCCATCTCGTGGGCAAAGAGGGCGGCACAGATATTGCCGAAGTTGCCACTGGGAACGCACATCACAAGGGGTGAGGGGTGAGGGGTGAGGGTTGAGAGCCGCGCCACGGCGTTGAAATAGTAGAACGCCTGTGGCAGGAAGCGGGCCACGTTGATGCTGTTGGCCGAGGTGAGCTGCAGGTGCTGGCGCAGCTCTTCGTCCATGAAGGCGCTTTTTACGAGTGCCTGACAGTCGTCGAACACGCCGTCGACTTCGATGGCGGTGATGTTTCTGCCCAGTGTGGTGAACTGGCACTCTTGTATGGGCGACACCTTGCCCTTGGGATAGAGTACGCAGACGTGGATGCCCTCGACGCCGAGGAATCCGTTGGCCACGGCCGAGCCTGTGTCGCCGCTGGTGGCCACGAGCACGGTCACTTGGGTTGAGGGTTGATACCCACCCCCAGCCCCTCCCAAGGGGAGGGGAGCTTGGTTACTCTTTCTACTTGAATCTGAGGTTACAGAACTATCTACACTCCCCTCCCCTTGGGAGGGGGCGGGGGTGGGTTTGAGGGGTAGCTCTCCGCTCTCAACTCTTAGAAAGTATTGCAACAGGCGGGCCATGAAGCGCGCTCCCACGTCCTTGAAGGCCAGCGTGGGCCCATGGAAGAGTTCAAGGCTGTAGATGCGGTCGGTGACCCTGACCACGGGGCAGTCGAAGCGCAGGGTGTCGAAGACGATGTCCTGCAGGCTGTCGGCATCGACGTCTTCGCCGAAGAAGGTCTCGGCCACGTTGAACGCTATGTCCTGGAACGACAGCCGGGGCATGTCGTCGAAGAAGACTTTGGGCATCTTGTTGATTTGCTGGGGCATGTAGAGGCCGCGGTCTTCGGCCAGACCTCTCACCACGGCTTTTCTTAGGCTGGCCAGTGGTGCTTTTCCGTTTGTGCTGTAGTACTTCATTCCTATAATTATGAATTATGAACTATGATTATGAATTATGAATTTCCACCACCTGCCCGTCGTAGGCCAGGCTGATGTCTTTAGGTAGCCGGGAGCAGGCTTCACCGTGCAGGCCGATGTCGTGGCACAGATGGGTGAGCAGTGTCTGTCTGGCTCCCACCTGCCTTGCAAAGGCCACGGCATCGGCCACTAACTGGTGGGAATGGTGGGGCTTGTCGAACCGCAGGGCGTTCACCATCAGCACCTCGACGCCCTGAAGGAGGGGCAGCTGGTCGGGGTCGATGGTCTTCATGTCGGTGATATAGGCAAAGGGGCCGAACCGATAGCCGAGAATGGGCAGTGGGCCGTGCATGACGCGGATGGGCAGCACGTCGATGTCGCCGATGCGCAGGGGGCGACCGGCTTCCACCTCGTTCAGGCCGATGGCGGGCACTCCGGGATAGCGATTCTGGGCGAAGCAGTAGGGCAGCATCTGCAGCATGCCCTTGCATGCAGTGGCATCGGCATAGACATTGATGGCTCCAAACTGGCAATAGGGTCGAATGTCGTCCATGCCGCCCATGTGGTCGTAGTGGGCATGGGTGATGAGGATGCCGTCGATGCGCCGGAAGGGCTGTGGCAACATCTGCTGTCGGAAATCAGGCCCGCAATCAACGAGCAGGCGTGTTTCTTCGGTTTCCACCAAAATGGAGCAACGCAGGCGGTGGTCTTTCGGGTCGGTGCTCTGGCACACCTTGCACTGGCAGCCCAAGACGGGTACGCCGCACGATGTTCCTGTGCCGAGAATTGTTATCGTCATGACTATATGATGTTTACTTCGGGATGAAGGTCAATGTCGAAGGCAGACTTGACATCGGCACGGATGGCGTTACACAGGTCGACGATGTCCTGTCCGGTGGCTCCACCCCTATTGACCAGCACCAAGGCTTGCCGATGGTGAACGCCGGCGCGCCCTACGGTGCGTCCTTTCCATCCGCACTGCTCAATGAGCCAGGCAGCGGGAATCTTCTGGTGGGTCTCGTCGACATCATAGTGGGGCATCAGCGGATAGCGTTGCTGCAAGCGCAGGAACTGTTGGCGACTCACCACGGGGTTCATGAAGAAGCTGCCGGCGTTGCCCTCGACCGAGGGGTCGGGCAGTTTCTCCCTGCGTATGTCGATTACCATCTGTCTGAGCTGCCGTGGCGTAGGACTCACGATGCCTCTTCGCTCGGCCTCTGCCCGCAGGTTGCCATAGTCGAGCCGAGGGGAGAAGGTGAGCGAGAAGCGGAACACGACATGGGTAATGAGGAAGCGGTCTTTCCACTCCTGCTTGAAACGGCTCTGCCTGTAGCCATACTGGCACTCGGCGGCTGGTATGGTCACTACCGCGCCATCGGCAATCCTCACGGCCTCTACCTGGTCTATCAGTTCGCAAGCCTCGGCTCCATAGGCACCGATATTCTGTACGGCCGAGGCTCCCACATCGCCAGGGATGAGCGAGAGGTTCTCGGCACCATACCACCCATTATCGATGCACTTGCCCACAAGGGCATCCCAGTTCTCGCCGCTCCCTACGCTGACAAGAACGCTTTGCCCGTCGCGGTGAAGCGGCTGGATGCCCCTGATGCAGGAACGCACCACAATGCCTGGGAAATGGCGAGTGAGCAGAAGGTTGCTGCCCCCACCTATTATTATATAGGGCAGGTGGCCGACGGCAAGAAGGCGTCCAGCCTCACGGGCTTCCTGAACGGAAGCAAACTCAAGGAACTGGCGGCAACGCACGTCGATGCCGAAAGTGTTGTGGCTTAACAGGCTATAGTCGGTTTCTTCTCTCATATCAGTTCATGAGCTTAGTTAGCTTCCATCGGCCTTTTTGCAGTTCGAAGGTCACTTCCACCTCTAAGCCGTTGGCAATACCCCTGATGAGGAATATCTTCTGAATGGCAGCCGGGTTCTGGTGACCATAGACTATATTATAGAGGTCGCCAGTAGGGAACTCAGGAGCAAAGGCACTCCAGAAGTCGGGGGTGATGACTCCCTCGATCGTCTGGAAATCGTCCTCGGAGTCGGGCCCCAGAAAGTCTATCTGCTTCGCCAAGCTCGCCTGCTGGAACAGGGAGTCGGCCACGAATCTCTGATAGAAGCTGAAGAACTGGGCATTCGGGTTATGAGACAGTGGCTGGTACACGATTTCCGTAAGCCTCCAAATGCCCTTCTGCCTGTTGAACAGGTACTGGCAAACGGTTGCGTCGGCCAGCATTACATGCTCGACGACGACATGGCTCACCGTCGTGTCGGTCACCAGTTCTACTTCTTCAGGCGAGTCGAAAAGCAGGGTATAGTAGTCCTGCTGCATGAAGAAGTGTTCCATTTTCCATTGCTTCCGCCCTATCTGCTCCTGGCCATCGGCCTTTCGGACAGGAAGGGGAAAGACGGTGCGCTCTAACTGCAGGCGCTTGCTGGTAGCATAGTTGAAGAAGAAGTCGTCGAACAGCTCGTCGGCTGCTACAGGCATCTTGGCCTCGACTTCTGCCAAGGAATCGGTTTTCGCTTGCTCCATGACAACCAGCGAGTCAGACTCTAACCTATCGGCAGGGGTGTACGGTTCGTTGGTCTTACCGTCTTTACAGGCAGCCATGGAAAAAACGGCTGCACAACCCAGCATCAGCAACTTTCCTAAGTACTTCATTTTCAATTCTCAACGAGTTCGGTCATTCGCCCTACGATTTCTTCTGGTACGGCAAAGCGTATGTCATTGCTATGCGAACGGACTGAAGCAAGGAAGTGGGGCAACTCCTGCCTGTAGACGTCTTTCATACGGTTGTTGAAACTGTCGGCACCCGTAAAGGAGAAAGTGAGATTGGCCAGCCGGTCACAGAGCTTCACAAACGGCGCATAGGGCGTTACACGTATGCCGGCATAGTATTTCTCGCCAGCCCGCTCGGCACGGGTGCGCCCCTTGTCGTTGGTCAGTGCGTAGACAATCTCAGTGGCCATTAGTGCCTGTTCGTCCGTCATTTGCCTGCCAGCAATCTTCTTCACATCATTATATGTAAGACGCGCATCTTCTATGGCATCATGAAAATAGGCGCCAAACATCAGGGGAATCACGTCGCTCTCGCTCGCACAGACCAAATGGCCATACTCTCTTGCTACATGGGCAACCATGTCGAGATGGTAGCCGTATGGCAGGCCCTCTCCGTATGACTGGTTCACATTCTGATGCAATTCATGAGCCACAAGCCGCATTTCTTCAATTTGTGACGCATGCCGTTCTAAGGCATCTTGAAAGTCTTTTTTCTCCATTTTTGGATGTAATAATGAAAAGCGGTGCAAAGATACAACTTTTTCTGAAAAAATGTTGGCACAACCACACACTTTTTTACGAAAAAAGTCGTAATTTTGCACTCTCGGTAGCCAACAGCGTCTCTGAACGTTACGGAGCCGAAACTACAAACAGAAAATAACGAGCATGCCTATTGTTAAAATATCGTCACTCTCCCATTCCGGCGTCGAGATGTTCAGCAGGCTCACGGAAGCCGAACTCCGCAACAACCTGGAACCCTCAAAGGGCATCTTCATCGTAGAAAGCCCCAAGGTGATTCGGGTGGCTCTCGCTGCCGGCTACGAGCCTTTGGCCTTGCTCTGCGAACAGCGCCACATCACTGGCGATGCTGCCGATATTATGGCGCAGTGTGCCAATATTCCCATCTATACCGGCGAACGAGAACTACTGGCACAACTAACAGGATATAAGCTGACAAGGGGGGTGCTCTGTGCCATGCGCAGGCCGGCAGCGAAAGCCATCGACGAAGTGTGTGGAAACGCCAGCCGCATCGTTGTCATCAATGGTGTGGTGGACACCACCAACATCGGGGCCATTTTCCGCTCGGCAGCGGCACTGGGCATCGAGGGCGTACTGCTGACACCCGACTCGTGCGACCCACTCAACAGGCGAGCAGTGCGCGTGTCAATGGGAAGCGTCTTCTTAGTGCCGTGGACATGGTATGACGCACCCCTACCCCATCTGCACCAATTCGGCTTTACCACCGTAGCCATGGCACTTACCGACAACTCGGTATCTATCGACGACCCTGTTCTCATACAGCAAAAGCGATTAGCAATCGTCGTAGGCACAGAGGGCGACGGGTTGCCACAAGAAACCATTGCCTCGGCAGACTTTGTGGCTCGCATACCCATGGCAAACCACGTAGACTCACTCAATGTAGCCGCAGCCTCGGCAGTGGCATTCTGGCAACTGCGACCTACCACAAACAACCCATAAAAACGCCTCTTTGAAGGGACATGTTGAATTACCTCGCAATTCATGCTGGATTATGCGCTAATTCATGCTGAATTGCGAGGTAATTCAACCTATAATTAAAAAACACAGTGTTAATCTTCTAAAATTACTTCGCCGTTACGACCTTTTTTTGTAACTTTGTCTCTGATTATGAAAAAAATATTACCGTTATTATTGGCTGCCGGCATCATGATGCTGGTGCCAGCATGCAAAGACCAGAAGCCAAAGAAGGAAATCATCACCACGAAGTATGTACCCAAACGGCTACAGGCACCGATAGCCATGCCTGCCGACGTGAGAACGAGCGAGGCCGACTGGTTGCAGCGCAGCTATTCAGTGCGAATAGAGCGAGTGGCTTCCGACAGTCTGCCATTGGTAAAGGACGAGACGGGCCAACAGTTTGTCGACAACCGTATCACCGTCATTGTTGGGCGGCAGGATGGCAGCACCTTCTTCAAGAAAGTGTTCACAAAAAGTTCGTTTGCTTCCTATCTCGACGATTCGTTTAGGCAGAATGCCCTGTTACGGAGCATGATTTTCCTTGGGGCAAAAGGCAAGGAACTGGAGTTTGCAGTAAGCGTGTCGTTGCCGGAAAGCGACGATGAATTCATACCGCTAAAGCTGTCGGTCGACAATTTAAGGGGCATACACATTGAGCGCGACACCGATCTTGACACTTCTGGCGATACGACTAAAACAGCGACAATTGAGAACTGACTGCTTCTCGATTCCGCTTGGTGTCGTCGGCATAGGCATACTGGTTAAGGCGCTGCATTGATTTTGCCAAGGAGAGCAGTTCGTTGAATCTCCCTTCCCTCTCCTCTGGCAATTTTCCTTGTGTAGCCAGTTTTTTGTTGTACTTGAGCCAATGCTGCATGTGTCGTTCCTCAGCACAATATTTGGAGGGTCGCCGCTTGTTGGCTTCCATAAACTGCACTATCTCGTTGTAATGCTTTTCCCAGCGGTCATCTTGGTTTATCATAGCTGAAAAGATGTTGCCATTGCCTGCTCAATTCGGGCATCTGGCTGAAAATGAGGTTGGCACCCTCCTGCAGCAAGGCATCTGCATGCAAGGGACCAGTATTAACTGCAATAGTGAAAATACGGGCAGCAACGCCGGCACGGACACCAAGTGGGGCGTTCTCGACTACCACTGCTTCCCATGGCTCGAGGTTTCCTGCTTTTTGCAGCCCCTTGAGATAGGGATCGGGGTTCGGTTTCCCCTGCTTCACATCGTAAGCCGTTGTTATCTGGCTCTCGTCCAAGAAACGGCCAAAATCCTTGAGAAGTCGATTGATAAGGGGACGCTGGCCACTACCTGTGACCACCCCCACTAACAGGCCGTCGGCATGGATTTGCGCCATTAGTTCGAGAACGCCAGGCATAATGTTTGGCTCGGGCATCTGATGGAAAATGCGTGTCTTCTCATCGTACATGCGTTGGGCCTCTGCCTCGTCGATGTCACGTCCTTGCTGTTTCCTGACCATCTGCCTGATAGTATCTACTCCTCGTGCTCCTTCGGTGGCGTAGGCATCCTGCGGGAGCATCTTGATGCCAAACCTCTCCATCGACTTTTGCCAGGCTACGGCATGGTTGGGCATCGAGTCATAGAGCACCCCGTCCATATCAAAAAGCACGGCTTTGGGGTGCAGTGCCTCAAAACCGTGCTTCCCTAAGTATTGCGCAATAGCCCCCCCTGCTGCCCCCGAGGAGGCTTCAGATGCTATTGTATCCCCCACGGGGGACGAAAGGGGGGCTTTATTCATTTGCCAGACGTTCCTTAATGGCCTTCGACTCTGCCTCGTAGCCAGGCTTGTCGAGCAGGGCAAACATATTCTTCTTGTAGGCTTCCACGCCGGGCTGGTTGAACGGATTCACACCAAGCACATTGCCACTGATGCCACAGCCAATCTCAAAGAAGTAGATGAGCTGGCCGATGTAGAACTCGTTGAGCTTGGGCACAGAGATGCGGATGTTGGGCACACCACCATCGACATGAGCCAGACGGGTACCGAGCTCAGCCATCTTGTTCACCTCATCCACACGCTTGCCAGCAAGGAAGTTCAGACCATCCAGGTTCTCCTCGTCCTCAGGGAACAGCAACTTCTTTTCGGGCTCCTCAATCGAGATGACAGTCTCGAAGATAGTACGCTCGCCGTCCTGAATCCACTGACCCATGGAGTGCAGATCGGTCGTAAAATCGACGCTGGCGGGGAAGATGCCCTTCTTGTCCTTGCCTTCCGACTCTCCATAGAGCTGTTTCCACCATTCAGAGACGAAATGCAGTTTCGGCTGGTAGTTCACCATAATCTCAATTTTCTTGCCTGCCTGATACAGACCGTTGCGCACGGCAGCATACTGGGCAGCGAGGTTCTCCTCGAAGGGAACGTCCTTGCCGCAGGCCTTCTCCATAGTCTGGGCACCCTCGACCAGCGCCTTGATATCGAAACCAGCGCAGGCAATGGGCAGCAGACCCACCGGCGTGAGCACCGAGAAGCGACCACCTACATTGTCGGGAATAATGAAGCTCTTGTAACCCTCCTTGTCGGCACAGGTACGGGCAGCACCGCGCTTGGCATCGGTCACGGCCACAATCACCTTCTTGGCTTCCTCCTTGCCGCGCTGAGCCTCGCACTGCTTCTTCAGCAAACGGAAGGTCAGGGCGGTCTCGGTCGTCGTACCCGACTTTGAAATATTGATTACGCCAAACTTCTTTCCCTTCAAGTATTCAGTCAGTTCGAACAGATAGTCCTCACCGATGTTATTGCCTGCAAAGAGAATCGTCGGATTCTTCTGATCTTGTACGAGCCAGCCGAATGAGTTGCTCAGTGCCTCGATGACGGCACGCGCACCCAGGTAGCTTCCACCGATACCGGCCACAACCACAGCCTCGCAGTTCTCGCGCAGCACCTTGGCTGTAGCCTCAATCTCGTCGAGGAAGGCGGGCATGATCCCGGTGGGCAGATGCAGCCATCCGAGGAAGTCGTTTCCAGGACATGTACCATTCTCCAGGGCCTCTTGTGCGGCCTTTACCTTCGGCTCGAAAGCCTTCACTGCGCCAGCCTCTAAGAAGCAGGCAGCCTTCGTGATGTCAAGACTAATGTTCTTCATTTTGAATTATTTTATTGAAAAGTATGCTTTTTTGCAAAAGGACTACTGAAATTTGCAAGAGGACTACTGAAAAGAAAGAAGCGCTAACCCAAATACTTCATCAGTATCTTGGCATAGCCGCTTTCACGCAGCTTGGCTATCGATTTCTCACGAATCTGGCGCACACGCTCACGGGTCAGCCCCATCTCAGTGCCAATTTCCTCTAATCCTTTCTCATGACAACCAATGCCGAAGCACTCCTTGACGATGCGCAACTCGCGTTCCTTGAGCACTTTACGAAGCACGTTATCTAAGTCAGAGGTAAGCGACTCGAAGTCTACCGCCTTGTCTGTCCTGCTATCATCGCCCGAAGACAGCAAATCTGCCATGGAATTGTCATCGTCCTCGCCGAAAGGAGCGTCGATGCTCAAATGATGGGAGTCGGCCTTCATCGACTGTTCAATCTTCTCATCGTCAACCCCAGTAAGTTCCGACAGCTCAGTGACCGACGGACGTCGCTGATGCTCTTGCTCAAAACGGTTTATTTCCTGATTAATTTTGCTCAGAGCACCACTCTGATTCAGTGGCAGGCGGACAATTCGGCTCTGCTCGGCGATAGCTTGCAATATGCTCTGGCGAATCCACCAGACAGCGTATGATATAAACTTAAAACCACGAGTCTCGTCAAATTTCTCAGCAGCCTTGATGAGTCCCACGTTTCCCTCGTCAATCAAGTCGGTCAGCGAAAGACCCTGATGCTGATACTGTTTGGCTACCGAAACCACGAAACGCAAATTGGCCTTGACAAGCCGCTCACGTGCCTTTTCACCCTCAAGTCCTCCACGGCGGATAGCCTGTGAAAGTTCTATCTCCTCGTCAATGGTAACGAGTGGCTGACGGCCAATTTCCACGAGATACTTGTCGAGCGCCTCGCTCGAACGGTTAGTGATACTCTTCTGAATTTTAAGTTGTCTCATCCTTTAAACTATGCT
Organism: uncultured Prevotella sp.; assembly: GCA_905235905.1. Lineage (GTDB taxonomy): Bacteria > Bacteroidota > Bacteroidia > Bacteroidales > Bacteroidaceae > Prevotella. Next base: position 9,954 of record CAJONO010000212.1, on the reverse strand, counting down.
ATTAGCGTTATCTTTTAAACCCTTTTACTCCAAAAAGTTTGCAAAATTACGAAAAAAAATCATACGTGTCAAGCCTAAAGAGCGATTATTAACTCTTTTTAACCGTACTACCAGTTCTTTTCATTCTGCTGGCGCTGTCCTTTCTTCTGTTGCATGCGCTGCTGGGTATTCTTCTCTTGTTGCATAGCAGCATTCAGAAGTTGCTCGGCATTCTCCTTGCTCATCTTGGGCTCAGGTTTCTGTTGTTGCTGCTCGTCTTTCTCATCCTTCTTTTGCTGATTCTGCTTTTGCTGCTCTTGCTTTTGTTCCTGCTGGTTCTGCTCCTGCTGCTGTTCCTGCTTCTGCTGGTCTTGTTTTTGTTTCTGATGTTTACAAAGCACCAAATTATACCGTGTAGCATCGTCGGCAGGATTCAGTCTGAGAGCCTGCTTATATGCCTCGATTGCCTCGCCATAGAGTTTGCCCTGCTGACAAATTACCCCCATATTGTGATAAGCCTGCGACCTACGCAAGGGGTTCGTTTCCAAGCGTCCTGCCCGTTGGTAGGCCTCGACGGCAGCAGAATCTTTCTTCTGCTCCTGCAACACACGTCCTAAGTTGTAATGTGCCTGAGGATTCTTGTCGTTTTTCTCTACAGCCTTGGTATAGGCAACTTCAGCCTTTTCAAGGTCACCCCGTTGGAACATCTTATTGCCCTGCCGAATGTACTGGCGGTCTGTCTGTGCCTGCACACCAACTGCCACCATCAAGAGGCAGGCGGCAACAATCTTTTTCTTTTTACCAAACAATGAAACATTCTTCATAAACGGATTCTTGCAATCGAGAATACACACCTCAAGGACAAGAAGCAAGAGGACTATCCAGCCTACCGCCTGAAACTGCTCATCATATTCACTATAAATGGTACTCTCTGTCTCGTTTTTCTCTAACTTGTCGAGTTCCTCGTCAAGAAGTCGCTGGGCATTCGAGTTGTTTTCCACATGTATGTAGGCACCTCCTCCCGCCTGTGCAATTTCGCTGCACATCTGTTCGTTGAGTGCCGACATCACTGTGTTGCCCGTATTGTCACGCATATAATCGCCAGTGCCGGGGATGGGGATGGGTGACCCTTTGGTGGAGCCAACGCCCAAGACGTAGACACGCATGCCCTTCTCCTTTGCCTCCTTTGCCATTTCGAGTGCACCGCCTTCATGGTCTTCACCATCGGTAATGACGATGATAGCCTTTCCTATATTTTCCTGCTGTGTGAAGCTATGCAGGCCCGTACGAATAGCCGCAGCTATATCGGTTCCCTGACTCTGCATCATCGAGGGGTCGATATTTGAAAGGAACATTTTAGCCGAGACATAGTCACTCGTAATGGGCAACTGTACAAAAGCCTCCCCGGCAAATACGATGAGACCAATCTTATCGTTGGTGAAATTGTCTACCATGTTCTCAACCATCATCTTCGCACGGTCAAGGCGGCTTGGCTCCACGTCTTCGGCCAGCATAGAGTTACTGATATCCATACAGATAATGGTCTCAATACCTGTCCGCTTCTCATGGCTTATACGTGTGCCAAACTGTGGACGTGCCAACATAACGATAAGCAGTGCCAAGGCGGCTTCGAGCAACCAGAATTTTAAAGTAGGCCGTAAACGTGATACGTCTGGCATCAGGCTATTCAGCAATTGAGGGTCGCCAAATTTGCGCATACGTTTCCGCTGATTGCGATAGGTTACGAAACGAATCAATGCCAGCATCACAACCAATGCCAGCAGATACAAATATTTCGGGTCTTCAAATCTAAACATCGATTCTATTTACGATTTACTTATTAACGATTTACGATTTGACTCACGTCTTCATTCACGGAATACGCCGGAACACGGTGATTCTGAGCAATATTTCGAGGAACAGCGCCAAAATGGCAATGACGGCAAAGGGCCATTGGTAGGCCTCGTAGCGGCGACTGTATTGCTTGACATTCAGCTTCGACTTCTCCAGCTTGTCTATCTCCTTGTATATCTGGTTCAGTTCTTTGTTATTCTTAGCCCGATAGTAGTCACCATCGGTAGCGGCAGCAATACCTTTCAGTGTTTTCTCATCGATCTCCACTGGAAGGTTCACATACTGCGGCAATCCTGTTGCACTGGGCGGCATTGGGGCCGTACCCGTTGTTCCCACACCAATCGTATAGACGCGGATGCCAAGGCTCTTTGCAATCTCGGCTGCCGTCAGGGGCGATATGTCACCACGGTTGTTGGAACCGTCGGTGAGCAGAATCACCACACGGCTCTTAGCCTTCGACTCTTTCAGACGACTCACGGCATTGGCAAGTCCCATGCCTATAGCCGTGCCGTCTTCAATTAACCCCCGGGCGGCAATATCCGTGCGAACGCCCTGCAGCAACGAAAGCAACGAAGCGTGGTCGGTGGTCATAGGACATTGCGTGAACGCTTCTCCTGCAAAGATCGACAAGCCAATATTGTCGTCCGGGCGCCCAGCCACAAACTCGGCAGCCACGTTCTTTGCCGCCTCGATGCGATTCGGTTTCAAATCTTCAGCAAGCATCGATGTAGACACGTCCATGGCCAGCATAATGTCGATGCCCTCGACGGTCTGATTTTTCCACGAATTATGGGTCTGCGGACGAGCAAGGATGACGACAAGCATGGTGAACGCCACGATGCGCAATAGCATCTGCAGGGGCATCAGCGTCACTTTCCAGCTACGTGGTGCATAACGGAAAGCGAAGGTATCGGCCATCCGAATGGTTGGCTCGCTCTTTTTGCGATACATGACATACCATATTATATAAGGTATGATAAGCAGGAGCAGAAAGAAATATTCTTTGTTGGCAAATTCCATTTTTTCTTAGGGTACTAATAGCTGATAAACACTGTAGACCACATAGACAAGCAGGACGATACATACTACCGCTATGCCAACAACCGTCCACTTCAGGGCTGTCCGCTCCTTTTGTGAGCGTTGCTCTTCGGCAGTGAGTTGCGGTTTCACGGTTTCTTCTGTAGGCAGGTTTTCCTGCTTAGTCTCATTGATAAACTCGATGGCACTCATCAGATTGGCATCGCTCTCATTGATGAGCGTAGAATACTTGGCAAACTTCACAAGGTCGGCCGTCTGGAACAGCTGGCGCAGTTCATCGAGTAACTTGGTGTCGGGATCTTTCGTCAAGCGTTCAATAATCTCCGCACTTGTCATCTCCATTGCCGAGAAACCATAGCGTTCCTCAATATAACGGCGCAGGGCATCGGTCAGTTTGGTATAATACTCCTTCTGGCTCTCCTGATTATCGTCGTTCATGCCACGATGTTCAGTCCGCAGAGCCTCTATCTCCCTCATAGCTTTCTGGTGTGGCAGCAAACGCTTCACAATGCGAATAGTAGCAATGATGGGCTTGTTGTCGCGCAAGCGAAGATACAAGTAATAGCCTACTGCCATGAGCAAAAGCATGACCACACTCAGCCAGAACGACAAGCTCCAATCACTCCACAGGAAGGGATTCTGCTGAACATCCTTCGGAGGGAAGATGCGCTCAGGATGGAGCGTGTCGACTTCGAAAGTAAGTACCTTGAGTGCCAGACTCTTGCTCTCATAGGTTTTTCCGTCGACATTGACCACGAAGGGCGGCAGATAATAGAGCGTATCGTCAAATGACGTAAGTGTATAGACTACCGATCGCTCCACGAAGCCATTCTCAATGCCATGAACACCCAGTTCGGTACTCGACAGGACTTCTACGCCTGGCGTGAGATATTCAGAAGGCCTGAATACAGGAAAGGCAGCCTTTGCACCTTCAGGCATTGTAGCCGTCACCGTCACATGCGTCTGTTGGCCTACAAACATCTCGATGGAGTCGATACGAGCCTCAACCGATATTGTTTGTGCCACCGTTTTGGCAAATGGCAACTGACAGATGACAAAGGAAAGGCTTATCATCGTTAGCAGCCAACAGTGAGGTCTGTGCATACTATTGTTTATTCTCATTTCTTTCTTCATTTTTGACAAATCCGCTCACCCCCGTTGCATGAACAAGGTCATCAGCGACTTTACATAATCTTCGTCGGTGGCTATCGATACACTGTCTACGTTGCTCTTGGCAAATGTTTCCTTCAGCTGTGACTGGCGTCTCAGCCAATAGCGACGGTATGCCTCACGAAGCCGACGGCTACCCGTATCTACATATTGCTCAAAGCCCGTCTCGGCATCGACCACCTTCATTAGCCCCACATCGGGCAGTTCACATGCCCGTTTGTCATACACCTGAATAGCCACCACATCATGCTTACGATTGGCTATGGTCAGTTGGGAAAGAAAGTCCTGACGCACGTAGAAGTCGCTCATGAGGAAGGCTGTGCAACGGCGCTTCGACACTCCGGTGAGGAACTCTACAGCCTGTGCGACATCGGTTCGTTTAGAGTCAGCATGGAAGTCGAGCATCTCGCGTATAATATATAAGATGTGCTTTCGTCCTTTCTTCGGAGGAATATATTTCTCAATCTGATCAGAGAAGAAGATCACGCCAATCTTATCGTTGTTCTGAATGGCCGAGAAAGCCAGCGTAGCGGCTATCTCGGTCACCATATCGCGTTTCATCTGCTTCTGCGTACCAAAGTCCTGAGAGCCAGACACGTCTATGAGCAGCATCACGGTCAGCTCACGCTCTTCCTCAAACACCTTCACGTAAGGTTTGTGGAAACGGGCAGTTACGTTCCAGTCGATGTCGCGCACGTCGTCACCGTACTGATACTCGCGCACCTCGCTGAAGGCCATGCCTCGTCCCTTGAAGGCCGAATGATACTGACCGGCGAAGATATTCGAGCTTAGGCCGTGTGCCTTAATCTCTATCTTACGGACTTTCTTAATGATTTCACTTGTTTCCATTGCAAGGATCAGGGAACTTCCACCTTATTAATAATCTTTGAAACGATTTCCTCGCTGGTCACGTTACTGGCCTCGGCCTCGTAGGTAAGCCCTATGCGATGGCGCAACACGTCGTGGGCAACGGCACGCACGTCTTCTGGAACGACGTAGCCACGACGCTTAATGAATGCGTAGGCACGGGCTGCTTTAGCCAGATTAATTGAAGCACGGGGAGAGCCTCCAAACGAAATCATCTCCTTCATGTCTTTCAGCCCATAACGGTCAGGATAGCGGGTAGCAAAAACGATGTCGGCAATATACTGCTCAATCTTCTCATCGATATATACCTCACGTACCACCTCGCGAGCCTTCAATATCTCCTCGGCCGTGGTCACGGGAGTCACTCTACGCAAACCACTGCCAATGTTCTCGCGAATAATCTTCTTCTCTTCTTCCAACGTGGGATAATCGATAACCACCTTCAGCATGAAGCGGTCAACCTGTGCCTCAGGCAGAGGATAAGTTCCCTCTTGCTCAATAGGGTTCTGCGTAGCCATCACTAAGAAGGGAGATGGAAGGTCGAACGTCTGACTGCCTATAGTCACCTGTTTTTCCTGCATTGCCTCCAGCAGTGCGCTCTGCACTTTTGCCGGGGCACGGTTTATTTCATCGGCCAGCACGAAGTTGGCAAATACCGGTCCCTGCTTCACAAGGAATTTCTCGTCTTTCTGTGAATAAATCATCGTGCCTGTCACGTCGGCAGGTAGCAGGTCGGGCGTAAACTGGATTCGGTTATACTTTGCATCGATGAGCTGTGCCAATGTTTTGATAGCCAACGTCTTAGCCAAGCCAGGAACGCCTTCCAGCAGTATATTACCGTCGCTCAGCAATCCAATGAGCAAGGAATCGACCAGATGTTTTTGACCTACGATGACGTGATCCATTCCCGTCACCAAATTTGTTACAAACGCACTTTGTTGTTCTATCCGGATGTTCAGTTCCCGGATGTCAATAGCTTCTGCCATAATTACTTATTTAATTGTTTTTTCTTAAAATACTTTTTCCATTTCAAATCAGGAATCTTCACCGTCTGGCCTACCTTCAAGGAATCAGTGGCTTTGATACCGTTATATGCCTCAATATAGCACAACAATTCCGGGCCTACAGTTCTACGGGCAATTCTCATAAGCGTGTCGCCCTCACGCACCTTGACCACCTGTTTCGTGCCTACAATATAATAGGCACCTGTACGAATACGGGCGTCCATCGCAGCATATTTCTTGTTAGCCTCCACAATAAGAGAGTCCGTCATCTCGTCTTTTCCCTTTCGTTCCAGTTCCTCAATGGTAGCGACAACGGTCTTAGCAGAATCGCTCTTCCCGGAAACAAGAGCGTTCTTTTCCGTTATGCTGTCGTTCTGTGCTATGGCAGTCGGGCTTTGCTCTGATGTCGCTGCAGAAACAGGCTTCTCGTCAACCGGCATCGCCACTTCCGGCGAATAGTTACTACCCAAACAGAAACCAGCTACGAAGCTCGCCCCACATGCCACCAAAGCCAATAACGTCCAAACTATCCACATCTTGCTATGCTGAGACTCGTCCTCCTTCTCCTCCGTATCAACAGGCATGTCAATGACGGGAGCCGAACAAGGGGTATCCTCCTCAACAGGGACTTCCTCCTCAACAGGGACCTCCTCCTCAACAGGGACTTCCTCCTCAACAGGGACCTCCTCCTCAACAGGGACCTCCTCCTCAACAGGGGCTTTCTCCTCAACAGGGACTTCCTCCTCAACAGGGACTTCCTCCTCAACAGGGACTTCCTCCTCAAGAGTGTTGACTGTCTCTACAGGAGTTTCAGCTACTTCTGGCTGCTCTTCTGCAACCGATTCTTCCACCATGCTTTCGGCAGTTTCATCATCATCCTGAGAAGGAGCGTCTTCTTCCTGCATGGAAATATCGCTGAACTCAACCCCATCATTGAGCACCACCGTCTCGAAGCCAGAAAAAGGTTTGTTTACAAGTTCCTTCATCGTAGCGTCAGGCACGAACGAAATCTTGGCATGGCCATCGATTACCACCCGTTCACCCGTGTTTACGTTCACACTCTCCCGGGCATCGACATCTATCACCCTAAACGTACCCAGCCCCTTGATTTTCACAGTTTTATCGAGTTCAACACCCATCTGAATCACATCAAAGATAGCCGTTACGAACTTCAGCGCTTCATCCTCCGGCAGACTGTTTTTCTTCATGAGCACAGCCGCCAGGTCTTGTATTGTCAATCTTGCCATCACTCACGCCCTCCATTTTTCACCTTGCCTTTCCATGTAGCGTTTGGTCTGAATCCCAACACCAGTTTCGGCGGTACGAGCATGCGTTGACCCGTTGTGGGGTTCACAATAACACGCTCCATTTTCTTCTTCACCTCAAATAGTCCAAAACCTGGTATCTGAACAGCATTTCCCTCCTGAAAGCTGTCGCCCATAGCATTCAGCACATTGAGCAGCAATTTCTGCGTATGGTCAGTATTATAGCCCATACGCTGCGACAGTTCAGCAACAAACTCTTTATTATTCATACACTATTTCTCCATAGAGGTCGAACTCCTCCGCATCTGTTATTCTTACTTGATAGAAACCACCTGTCACTAATGGCTTACAGTGAGTTACGAGAACTTCAGGATCCACTTCCGGCGAGCAGAACTCGGTGCGGCCTACGTAATAATCGCCTTCCACCCTGTCTATAACGACGCGAAGCGTCTGCCCTGTCTTTGCGGCTTCTATCTCAGCACTAATGCCCTGCTGTATGCGCATCAGCTTGTCTAATCTTCGCTTTTTCACGTCCTCAGGCACATCGTCCCTGTAGTTCTCGGCCGAATAGGTGCCCTCCTCTTCGCTATAGGCAAAAGCCCCCATCCGCTCGAAGCGAGCCCACTTCACGAAATCGACGAGTTCCTGAAAATCCTCTTCGGTCTCGCCGGGAAAGCCCACCATCAGCGTGGTGCGCAGATGAATGCCTGGCACCTCACGACGCATGCGTTCTATGAGATCCATGGTTTCCGCCTTCGTCACATTCCGCTTCATACGGCTCAGCATGCGGTCAGAAATATGCTGCAGAGCAATGTCAAGATAATTGCAGACATTCCCTTTCTCCCGCATCACCCGCAGCAAGTCCCAAGGAAAACGGGCAGGATAGGCATAATGCAGGCGTATCCATTCCACCCCCTCTATGTCCGACATGCGCTCCACAAGCTCCGCAATGCGCTGCTCCCCATACAGGTCGACACCATAGTAGGTAAGTTCCTGCGCTATGACCTGAAACTCCCTTACCCCCTGCGACACCAGCCAACCCACCTCGTCCAGGATTTCCTCCATGGGCCTACTCCGATGCCTGCCCGTTATCAAAGGTATGGCACAATAGGCACAATGACGGTCACACCCCTCGCTGATTTTAACATAGGCATAGTGACGGGGAGTGGTGATAACCCTTGGTTGAGGGTTGAGAGTTGAGGGTTGAGAGACTAAACTCTCATCTCTCAACTCTGAACTCTCATCTCTCAACAAATCCTCCACCAGTTGCTTATAATTGAACTTCCCGTACCACCCGTCAACTTCGGGGATTTCCTTTTCAAGGTCAGCCAGATAGCGTTCCGACAGACATCCCATCACGTAGACACGTTCCACCCTGCCACGCCTCTTTGCCTCGCAAAACTCAAGGATAGTGTTGATGCTTTCCTCCTTGGCATCGGCTATGAACCCGCAAGTGTTCACCACGACAATCTCGCCTTGCGGGTTGTCGCTGTCGTGCGTACAGCGAAACCCGTTCTTCTCAAAGAGCCCCATCAGCCGCTCCGAGTCGACCAGGTTCTTCGAGCACCCCATTGTGATGACGTCAACCGTTCTCATATCCCAAACAATGAGTCGACGAACTGCTTACGGTCAAACAGTTGCAGATCCTCCATACCCTCGCCCAGACCTATATATTTCACCGGCACCTTCAGCTGGTCGCTGATGCCAATCACGACACCCCCCTTGGCCGTACCGTCGAGTTTTGTTATGGCAAGCGACGTAATCTGCGTGACGGCAGCAAACTGCTTAGCCTGCTCAAAAGCATTCTGCCCCGTCGAGCCGTCGAGCACCAACAGCACCTCGTCGGGCGCATCGGGCAGCACCTTCCTCATCACCTCCTTAATCTTCTTCAGCTCGTTCATCAGCCCCACCTTGTTATGCAGGCGGCCGGCAGTGTCGATAATCACCACGTCGGCCCCGTTGGCCTTGGCACTCTGCAGCGTGTCGAACGCCACGCTTGCCGGGTCAGACCCCATTTGCTGCTTCACCACAGGCACACCGACACGCTCGCCCCAGATGCACAGCTGCTCTACGGCAGCCGCACGGAAAGTGTCGGCAGCACCCAGCCACACCTTCTTGCCGGCCTGCCTGAACTGCCAGGCCAGCTTGCCAATCGTAGTAGTCTTCCCCACACCATTCACGCCAACGACGAGTATCACGTAGGGAGCAGCCCCCGAAAGGGGAGCTTCGGTGGGTTCCGTCTCGGCCAGGAGCGAAGCAATCTCCTCGCGCAGAATGCCGTTCAGTTCGCCCGTCGATACATACTTGTCGCGAGCCACCCGCTCCTCAATGCGCCTGATAATCTTCAGAGTCGTCTCAACACCCACGTCCGAGGTGATCAGCACCTCCTCCAGATTGTCGAGCACCTCATCGTCCACCTTCGACTTCCCCGCCACGGCACGAGCCAGCTTGTCGAACACCGAAGTCTTTGTCTTCTCAAGGCCCTTGTCGAGCGTTTCCTTCTTTTTACTACTGAAAAAACCGAATAATCCCATATAGCTATATTAAATTCAATTGCAAAGGTACGGCAAAAAGGGCAAACCACAAAACGATTTGCCCAAATTATTAGCTTTCTTCAATTTCTTCCACAGAAATTTACATTTCCAGAGGCTTCGAGGCTATGTTTCCAAGCGTAAATGTTGCAAATGTTTAAATGTTTAAATGTTGTATTTTGCGCTTTCCGCAGAATCTTCGGTGTTTCGCGTGATTTCGGGCAAAAAGACACCCCAAGTATACCT
>CAJONO010000211.1 GCA_905235905.1 uncultured Prevotella sp. | reverse complement strand
CGTAAGCACGCGGAGCTGGGCTATGGGAGGCTCCTTAATCTCTTCTGTAGGAAAATTAATTGGCAACAATGAGTATGCTCTCGCTGCATAGTCGAAGTACAGTAGACTGTTTGCTTAATTCCGCTACAAGGTAGCAGAACGGGACGTCGCTCCGAGGATGTGGTTCCGAATCTGAAGATCAAGCGGCGCAGGTTAAATCGGAAATAGTCAGGGTAGGCCCCGATGCCTTGATGAAGCTTTAGGGGATAAGGCTGTGATTGGTGGCCCGGGTCTTGTCACAGCACGAAAACAAAGGCTGGGATAAGCGTGTAGAAAGCGTATGGTTTCCTTGTGCGGACGAGGGTTCGACTCCCTCCAGCTCCACTCTTCATTGATGAAGGCATTTCCAACGGGATGCCTTTTTTTCTCATAGATGACAAAAATTTATCCGAATCGCTTGGCGGTTCGGATTTTTTTATTTACTTTTGCGCCGTGCTTTCCCTATAAGTGGAGCGGCACACTACATTTTTATTTGCTCAATCGCACGTCGAACTGGACCCTCGAAGAGTGAGCGGGCAATGACAACCAACATGAGGCTTGTGCTTTAGCGCAGGCACTCCTATAGTTGGTTGTAGGTTGGTCCAGACCTGACGTGCGTATGGTGAATGCCTGCGCTTTTCTTATGCCTTTAAGTTTGTCGTAGGTTTCCCAAAAGGAGAGGAAACAATAGTACTAACCAAATAGAAATGTAAGATTATCGACGGAATATGAATCATTACTTACGACTCTGTCTGCTCATGCTTTTGGTGCTCACTGGATTGATGCCAGCGACGGCACAGCAAAGACAGAAGATTACCTTGGAGAGTTTCGAACTCGACCCTTTCGACGGCACGGCCAAAAACGAGCGTTACCGGCGCGTGGACGCTAACGACAAGCTGATGGCCATTATCAAGGTGAGCAGTAGCACCCCCAACGACGACCTGCGCAGTTATTCGTTCGACTTCGGGAACATCAGGCATGAGGTGGACTCCACCGACCACGACGACGGTACGCTCTGGGTCTATGTGTCACGCAATGCCAAGTTAGTCACCATCCGCCGCCAGGGATACACCACCATCAGCAAGCGCGATTTGGGTCTCACGGTCGAAGAGGGTCGCACCTATACCATGCAGCTCTCGTCAGAGGTGCGCCGCGTCAGATACCAGATGGTGCAGTTTGCCATCCAACCGCTACAGATAGGTGCCACGGTGGCCGTGAAGAACGACAGCCCCAATGCCGACTTCGAGAAATTCGGCGATGCCGATGCCAACGGCAACACCTCGAAGTCGCTCCCGTTGGGACACTACACCTACAAGGTACTGGCCGATGACTATCTGACGGGTACAGGCTCCTTCGACCTGACCAACGAGAAAACTACACATACGGAGAACGTCTTGCTGATGCCTAACTTTGCCGAGGTCACCGTGACCACCTTGCCTGATGCCGAAATCTATATGGACGGCAACTTAGTGGGCAAAAGCCAATGGAAGGGCCGGCTGAAGGCGGGCAGTCATCAGGCAGAGACCAGGCTTCCCAACCACACTCCTGCTTACACTCCGCTCAGCGTCAGCACCGACGGTCCTTTCACCTTCCAACTCCTGCCGCCCAAGCCCATCACGGGAAACCTCTCGGTGGCCACCTCGCCTGCTGGTGCTGTGATTTTTATCGACAAGCAAGAGCAAGGACAGTCGCCGCGCATCATCAGCGACCTCCTGATTGGTGAGCACCAGATTACCCTCGCCAAGCCAGGCTACATCCCACAAAAGCATACGGTGGAAATCAAGGAGGGAGATACCTTCCGATTGGAGGGAATCACGCTGGAAGACCTTGATAAGCCCAAGCAAGAGAGAAAGACAAAGAAACCTGAGTCAAAGACAGAACCGAAGCAGGAAGCCAAACCGAAGCAGGATGCCAAGCCCGAACCCAAACCGAAGGCAACTAAAGCCAAGGCCAAGTCATTGCCCTCTACGGCTTTCTATATCCAGGCGGGTGCGCAGGCCGGTTCGCTCATGGCTGCTACGGCCACAGCAGGGGCCTATCTCGGCGGTTTCAACCTCGAAGCCACATACGGTCTGGGGCTTGCAAAGAGCGAAACCATCTACTGGAACCACACCACCGACCCCGATGTTGAGTCAGCGGCCTGTACCTACAAGCCCATGCTCTTTGGTGTCAAGTTAGGCTACGGCATTGCGACCGGCTCCTCGCTGCGACTCACACCGCAGGTGGGGCTTACCGTGGTCAACATCAGTGCATCGGAGGCAACCTCGAAGGGCAACGCTGCGGCCGTCGCCCTTGGACTGCGCGGTGAACTGTACCTTGGTTCCCATTTTGCCCTGTATGCCGCTCCTGAGTTTGGCGTTCCCGTCAGTCAGTCGGACACTTTCAAACGTCTAAGCGATGTGTCATCAAAGATCAAAGGATGGCAGGGCGGCTTCAACATCCGCGCAGGCATCAGCCTCTCGTTCTAACATCAATACCTGAAAACCTATGAAGCAAATTCGCATACACCTTATTATATCTATAGCAGCGATGCTGTGCTCCCTTTCTGCCTGTCAGGAGGAGGATGGATTCGGAAACAGCTACTCCCCATCGCTTCAGAAAAAATCTGTCTCTGTCATCTTAGAGGTCAGTACCAATTCACTTTCATTTGGCGTGTCTGGCGGAAGTGAGTCCGTTTCCATCACGTCCAATACTAGTTGGACGGTCACTTCAAGCGAATCATGGTGTGCGGTCAGCACGTCGACGGGCAGTGGCAACGGAACGGTCAGCATCAGTGTCACGGCCAACACTTCTGCTTCATCAAGAACGGCAACTGTTACATTTACCTCTGGCAATGTTAAGCGTGAAGTGAAAGTTACCCAAGATGCTCCAACACTATCCATCAGCCCCAATACCCTCTCATTTGACGCTTCTGGTGGCAGCAAGTCTGTTTCTGTTACGTCCAATACCAGCTGGACGGTCACATCGAGCGAAACATGGTGTACAGTCAGCTCGTCATCGGGTAGTGGCAACGGAACTGTCAGTATCAGTGTCACGGCCAACACTTCCACATCTTCACGAACGGCCAAGCTGACGTTTACCTCAGGCGACATCAGGCGCGAAGTCAGCGTCACGCAGAAAGGTACAAGCGGAACTGTTTCTGGAGATGATGCCGTTTCCTACACGGTGACCGGCAACGGCAAGACCGTGACCTTCAAGATGATACGCGTTGAGGCCGGTACGTTCCAGATGGGTTCAGATGCATCAGATGCTTACAGCGACGAACAGCCTGTTCATACAGTGACGCTGACGAAGGACTACTATATGGGCGAGACGGAGGTGACACAGGCTCTTTGGTATGCCGTGATGGGCCAGAAACCGACGAGTGGCGGTTCGCAATGGAGCAGCGCCTATGGACTGGGCGACAGTTATCCAGCCTATTATATCAGTTGGGAGGACTGTCAGGAGTTCATAACCAAGCTTAACACCCTTACAGGACAGACTTTTCGCATGCCCACGGAGGCCGAATGGGAGTTTGCCGCAAAGGGCGGTAACAGCTCTATGGGCTACACTTACAGTGGCAGCAATACTATAGGCGATGTGGCGTGGTATACCGACAACAGCGGTAGCACAACGCATACAGTAAAAACAAAGCAAGCGAACGAGCTGGGCATCTACGACATGAGCGGCAACGTCTGGGAGTGGTGCAGCGACTGGTACGGCAGCTACAGTAGCTCTGCGCAGACCAACCCTACTGGCCCTACCAGCGGGTCTTACCGCGTGAACCGTGGGGGCTGCTGGATCTACGGCGCGAGGTTCTGCCGCTCGTCGTGCCGGAACTACGGCACGCCCGGCTACAGCGGCGGCAACCTCGGGCTGCGCCTGGCCCTCTGAGTTACAACTCTTCGCTCACCAGGTTCTAAGCCAAAACGAGCTTGCTGCGCTCACGCCAAGCAGGGCTTTGGAAAAGCCCAAGCAAGGCGTGAGCACGGCAAGCGAGGAAAACCAAAAAGATATTAAAAAAAATGACGAAATGAAAAAGAACATCATACTGACATCGCTATTGTTGCTGCTTCATGCAACATCGGCACTGGCCGAGAACTGGGAATCGCTGGTGAATGATGGCAAACACTACTACGGCATAGGGGTCGGCAAGAACGAAGAAGAGGCTACCACCATAGCCCTGAACAACATGAACAACATGATTGCCGTGAACGTGGAGAGCCGGTATAACGAACAAATCCGGGAAGTTAATGAAAACGGCCAAATCAGTCACATATCGTGGGTGGAAAGCTGCGTGAAGAGCTATTCGGCCTCCAAACTGCGCAACATACACAAGGAGGATCCTGTGTATCAGGGAGACGAGGTCACGGTAAGAGTGTGGATGTTGCGCAGCGAGATGGAAAAGGTGTATGCCGAACGCATCGCACAGGCCAAAAGCCTCGTGAAAATGGCTGATGAGAATCTGCAGGAGCTGCATTTAGACAATGCGCTGCAGTTCTACTACTGGGCCTACGCCTTGATACGCACCCTGGAGCGTCCGTCGGAAGTCCTTGACGAGCGAGGACAGCTGTTGCTCTACACCCTGCCGCAGAAAATACGTGACGTGCTGGGCGGTGTAAAGGTGAGCTTCGACCGCCGCGACGGCGACCGTGTGCAACTGCTGTTCACCTACCAGGACAAGCCCATTTCGAGCCTGAGGTTCAATTACCACGACGGGAACGGGCACTGCTTCGGCAGTGGTGTGTGTGGCGGATACGGCATCATGGAGATGGTACCCGGCAGCAATCCAGATAGTTATGACATCGACCTGGAATATGAGTATAAGGATATGACGATGGACGACGCGGTGCTCAGCAGTGTTTTTGCAGCTACGGGCCGGAAGCCGTTCCCCACCGCACTGCGGAAGGTGAAGGCACAAAGGACGTCAGAAAGCGAGATGGCCCTGAAAACGATCGAGGACAACCTCGGCCTGAAGCCAACCGCCGCCCAGCAACCCGCCAATCAACAGCCTTACGTGCAGGTGATGGAGCAGGTGATAGAGGCCATCAGGAGCCGCAACTACCTTATGGTGATCAACCACTTCACCAGCAACGGACTGTTCCGCTACAACCAGCTCATCAAGTATGGCAACGGGCGCGTCATCGGCACCCCCAGCATCTCGTTCTTCAATAGTCACGACCATCATGTGGTGGCGCGGGGACTGAAGATGTCGTTCGCTTTCAAGCGGGGCACGAAGACCACCTTCGTGGAAGATGTCGTGTTTACGTTCGACAAGGATTGCCGCATAGACAATGTGACCTTCGGACTGGGGCAGCAGGCCAGCGACGACATCCTGTGCAAGCATCCCAGCTGGAAGAACGAGACAAAGGAGATGCTGACGGAGTTCTTGGAGAACTACAAGACGGCCTACTGTCTGAAAGACTTGGCCTACATCAATAATGTGTTTGCCGACGATGCCACCATCATCGTGGGGCATGTGGCCTGGCGCAAGGCACCGTCAAACATGGGCGACACAGACCGCCGTTTGTCGGTGAAAGGCAGACAGATCATCACCGAGAATCGCTACACCAAGGACCAGTACCTGAAACACCTGCGCCGGTGCTTTGACCGCAATGAGTTTATCAACATCCATTTCACCCGCAGCGACATCGAGTGGCTGTATAAGTTTGAAAAGGAGGAACTATTCGGCATTCAGCTTGGACAGGAATACAATTCGTCGACCTACGCAGACAAGGGATTCCTGTTCCTGTTGGTGGACATGACCGACCACAACTCGCCCCAGATTAAGGTGCGTACCTGGCAGCCCAACGAGATCGACATCAAGAATGTGTATCACTCCGGCTATTTCTATGACCGATGATGTTTACTAACTTCCGCAAGCTCTTTTCTACCACGGATTACTCGGATTGAACGGATACAGAAAAAATCCGTTTCATCCGTTAAATCCGTGGTTCTATTTTACTTGCGAAAGTTGAAATTGTTTTATCATTACTTAGGACCTATTCTTTGTTAATCTCTTCGATTCCGCTTTGTAGCTGAGTTGCCCCTTAGTTGTCGAAGAAGTAGCCGGCATGGTAGAGGCTGTCCATTGACACCTCGTTGGGCTGCCAGGTGCGAATCTTGATTTGCGGCTGTTCGGGGTTGTTCATGTTGACCAGCAGGAACAGATAGCCCTTGTCACCGTAGGTCGACGACGTGTACTCCTGGCCTATCTGTATGGCGAAGACCTTCTGATTCTTGAATTTCTCTAACCACTGCACGTCGTTGTTGGTGAAGCGGATGTTGATGAACTCGTTGCGACGGAAGTTCCTGGCCAGATGCTTCAGGTACTCGTCTTTCGTGAAGCGGTTATAGGAAATGATGTTCTGCCCTTCGAGCGACATCTTCTGCTCCGGCTGTCTTGCGGTGGGCCGCTTCGTCACCTTGCCCACGATGATGACGGCATCGTCGGCAAAGATTTCGCGGATATAGTCGAGGCGCTGCAGACAGTAGGCCGTCTTGTAGTTCTCTAAGAACTCCATGATCATTTCGCGTGAGTAGTCGTTCATTCCCGGTGCCTCTTTGCAGAGTATGTCGTTCTCGGCTATATGGCCCAGGCCGAAGGCCACGCCGTCTATTTTCTGCTGGTTGTCGAAGGTGAAGGTCACGTCCTCCACGATGCTCTTCTTCAGCTTGCCCCTGAACGTAAACGACATCTGCATGCCTCGGGCCACCACGCCCCCGTCGATGCTCTTGAAGAACTTCACGTTGGGCGTTCCCACAATGCGGCCAGTGCCATAGGCAATAAGCTTGTTGAACATTTCAAGGCCGTCGACGGTGAAGTATGCGTAAACATCGGAGTAGCGCCGTTTCTGTATGGCGTCGGCCACCTTTGCCACGATGGCGGCGTAGGCAGCATCGTTGGCCACTACCTGCGATTTCGAGGGCTTCAGGTGTACGCCTGTTGGGTCGTTTGGTTGAGGGCTGGGGGTGGGTTTGGGGAGTTGGTCGTTTGGTCGTTTGGTCGTTTGGTTGCCGGCCACCTCGCCCTTCACGTTGACGTCGGCCCTGGTGAAGGGCTTCCTCACGATGACGTCGAGCACACTCTGCATCTCGGCATCGCCCGTGGCCTGCAGCTTGAACTCATACTCTATGCTCAGATGGTAGGCAGAGGCCTGAAAGCCGGGCACCATCTCAATCATGCCACGTCCGTCCTTGGCCGACCCCGGGCAGTCGCTCCGCCCGTCGGAATAGGTGAACTCCAGACTCGACACAGGCTGACCCTTGTAGTTGAACAGCAGGTCGATGCAGTCGCCCTCGCGCTTCTCGTAGGCCACGCTGATGTCGCTCAGCACCGCATTGATGCGGGCGGGCAGCCACGTCACGAGCTGGTTGCCCTCATCGTCGGTCACCTCGGTAGGGCGTTGCAGCGAGCGTATGAGCGAATAGGCCCAGTAGTAGTACTGCAGGGCAATGTCGATTTTCCGCTTCTCAAGGGCCTGGTTGGCTATGCCCACCATCGACTTGGCCTTGTCGGTGCGGTTGCCGTAGATGCGCTCCAGCTCGGTGCGCAGCATGTAGCAGCGGGCGGTGATGTGGGGCTCCTTGCCCTGGGGCTGCCACTTCTGTACGTTGGTGAGCGACGACTGGGCGTAGGTGCGCACACAGCTGCGCACGAGCGACTCATGTTCTTCCTGACTGCCTCGGTGGGCCGACAGGTCGAGCTCGGAGAACTCGCTCGACACGCTGGTGGCTATCATGCTCACCATCGAGGCCATTGCCATGCGCTCGGCCTCGGCCAGCGTCTCGGCAGTGGCTTCGCCGTAGTAGTATTTGCCTGATTTTATAATATCGTCCCAGTTCTCGGCCGAGAGGCTGAACGGGAGCAACAGGAGCGACAGGAGTAGCAGTAGTTGTCGGGTCATAGATGGCTATTCGTTTTTCGTTGTTTCTTTTTGTTCTAAATAGTCGGCGTAGATCTTCGCCGCCGAGACAATCTGGTTGACGCAGGGGCGCGTCTTGTAGTATTCGGCCGTGCGCTCCGATGCCTCATAGCTGAGCGGGGCACCTTTCTTCAGCCGCAGCAGTTCTGAGCAGATGAGCGAGCCGTGCAGCTGCTTGAAGCGGGCGGCCAGCTCCTGCACCACCTGATAGCAGTGCGACTTGCCCTCGCGGTCGCCGGGCGTTGTCGAGCCGCAGTCGAGGCCTGCCAGCACGGCCATGCCGTTGACGGCTCCGCACGACATGCGCATGCGGCCCACGCCGGCACCCAGTCCGGCACTCATGCGCAGGGCCTGCTCCTCGCTGTAGCCGTAGACGTCGGCAAAGGCGGCCACCACGGCCTGCGAGCAGTTGAAACCCTGCATAAACAGTTCCTCGGCCCGCTTCATGCGTTCTTGCTTGTCGATGCTCGTCATGTGTTTAAAAACATTATGGACGTGCAAAGTTACGATTTTCTTTTCAAACAACGGCATCGAAGGCCATATTTTTGCATCATTTGCAAAAAACATGCTCCAGACGCTGACTTTTTTTCGCCTCGACGGTCTTGAAATTCAAAAATTTTTCGTAAGTTTGCACCCACTATGAATCAGAAGAGAATATAATTTTATGATTATCCGCAATCGTACCACCAATGGCCTGAAAGGCCAATACCTCATAGCCCAGGGCAACGCCCTGGGTACAGGGATATG